>JBLHIH010000113.1:0-12735 GCA_047616645.1 Flavobacterium sp.
ATATCAATTTGTCAGCAGGACCAGGCAGTACAGCTGGAAATTTAACCATTAGGGCAGACAACATACTGATCCAGAATAATTCCGACCTAAATACTTCAAGCCGTTTCTTAGGTACCACGGCGGGCAATATTGATATTCAAGTTAACCATTTGTTCGGGCTAACAGACAATAGTGTTTTGTTAGCGGAATCTGACAGTAACGGTATCGGGGGTACAATCGAGGTGATTGCCAAAAAGATATTGGTGAGTGAGCATTCAAAAACCAGTATCAACGCTTTAGGTAATGGCAATTCAAACCTGATTGATCTGGTTGCCGGAGAAGCGCTTGTTTTAGACCAAAATTCCGTCATCAGTGCCGTTAGTACAGGGCAAGGCAACGCGGGTACCGTCCAATTAAGAGGCGAGTTAGTTCTATTAAACAGCGCCATAATTAACGGCACTTCAAATGGTGAAGGCCGAGGTGGTGTAGTGGCGATAGAAGCCTCGGACAACATCACTATTCAAAACACAGAATTAAGTTCAAAATCTGAAGGTGGTGGTATCGGCGGGGACATCGGTCTTAAAACACAAAACTTAATGATTAGTGGCCTCAGTATTTTAAATGTCTCAGGCACTGGCGCTGCAGATGCTGGAGACATAAGTATTGATGCGGATACCGTTTCCTTATCTGACAGGTCAAGGATATTTACAACGGCAGCGGGCTCAGGAAATGCTGGTAAGCGCATTGCTAAAACATCCAGCTTTACCCTCAGTGGTGATAGCGAGATTCAAGCTTCAGTATCGGTAGATGGCGTGGGTAATTTGGTGCAAATTAATACAACAGACATCTCACTCTCTGGCAACAGCAGAATCAGTTCAAATACAGCAGGAACCGACGTAGGTGGCGTTATTGAAATCCGAGCGGACACACTTACTTTATCTGGGAAAGCTAAACTCAGTACAAATACTTTTGGCAGCGGTGAAGGTGGCACTATTGACATTAGAGCAAAAAATGTTTCTCTGCTAGAACAATCCAGTTTAGAAGCCGCTACGGCACAAGGTTCCGGCAATGCGGGCATTATATCCATCAGCGGTCTGACCGAAGGCAGCCGCTCAGAAAGCCTAGCCATTGATGGCGGAAAAATCATTACCAATACAGACGTCGCGGGCATCGGCGGAGGTGTATTAATAAATGCTGATCAAGTTCAAGTCGTGAATGGTGGCGCTATACGCAGTGATTCTCTTGCGTCAGGAGATGGTGGCGGGTTCATTATCAATGCATCCGAATTACGCTTAGACAACGCCGATCTCACCGCAGTCGTTAGAAGTAGCGGCCACGGTGGAGAGATCAACTTAGATGTTGATATTCTCAACTTGCAAAACAGCGCTTCGCTTATCGTATCTAGTATCACGGGTAGCGGCGATGCGGGAATCATCAACATCCTCAGCAAGGACATCCATGTAACAGACAGTGATATTGCATTAGCTACAGAAACGGACGGCGATGCGGGAATTCTAAATATTACAACGGAAGTTCTCGCTATAAGTAATTCTATTATTGCAGGTAGGACCTCAGGCGCAGGGCGAGGAGCCGACATCACAATTAATGCCACTGCCACAAATATAGGGAACAATAGCCGATTGGATTCAACTGCGATAAACAGTGGTAACGGCGGTGTAATTGTCATAGATGGCGCAACACTCACGCTTAATGACGCATTAATTAGCGCAGAGACCAGTGGTGAAGCCAATGGCGGTGGAATAATTCTAAACGTGGGAGAAACCTCACTCACAGGCAATTCTAAATTAAATGTTAAATCCGGCAAACCCCAAGATAGCGGATCCGCTATTTTACCGGGGGAAGCTGGAGATATTCTAGTGAATGCTAACAGCTACACTATGGATGGCGGATTAATCTTATTTATTACCGAAACTGAAGGCGCCGGTGGTGCCTTAACAATTAATGCAGATGATATTCTCTTGTCTAACAAGGCAGTCATCACCGCTTCTGCTATTGGCAATGGAGATGCGGGTAGTGTCGCTCTACAAGGTCGCGAGTCTTCAGGAACAAATTCAATTGCGTCAAACTCTATACGCTTAAATAGTGAAAGTAAGATCAATTCTGATACGACAGGCGCGGGCATCGGTGGCGATATATTAATCAATACAAATCAACTAGTCCTCATCGAGAAATCACTCATTTCCTCGTCAGCAACAGGCATAGCTGATGGAGGTAGTGTATCTATTTTTGCGATCGATCGTTTAGAGATTGTTAATGGCACGATACAAACCATTTCTGAGAAATCAGGAGGCGGTAACATCACCATTAAAACAGAGGACGTCATCAGGATAGATAATAGTACGGTTTCTGCCTCTGCAAATGGGGTCAGAACAGACAGCGCCGGCGGCAATGTCAGTATCGATCCACGTTTGTTTACGGTCCGTCAAAGTCAGATTGTCGCTCAGGCAAATGTCGGTAATGGCGGCAACATTAACCTAAGCGCAATAAACTTCATCGTCGATACTGAGTCTTTGATATCCGCTTCATCACAAAAGGATATCGATGGCAGTGTGGATATTGAATCACCAAACCAAGCAGTAAACCCGGTTAATATGGATCTAAATACTGGATTCCAAGATTTACCAGATTTTATTAGTAACAACTGTTCAGAGTTGACTGAGGAAGATAGGTCATATCTTATCGTGGAAAACTTAAATGCGGTTAAGCGAGACCCAAATGATTACCTTCAAATTTATCGCAATAGACAAGGCCCTGTTGCCCAAGTTGCAAGGTCTACTTCCAACGCTCGTTATATGAACCCAAGCAGCTTGAGAGGATGTTAATACTTGTTCTTGTTCTGGGACTGTATATTAGTCGACTTGTAATATTTGCATGATGTCAGTGCCACCTTGTTTTCCAATGGTCCCACCTTTTGTTAGCAAGATAGCATCAGAAATTTGTAAGTAGCCGCCTTTTTTTAGAAAGCGTATAGCTTCTTGATCAAGTTCGTTTTCACTGCATGCTGTAAAATCAAAATAAAGAGGAATAACGCCTCGAGCAAGACTTAACCTCTGCAAGGTTTCCGATCGAAAGCTTAGGGCAAATATAGGCAAGCCCGAACTTAGTCGAGACATTAAAAGCGGTGTTGTCCCTGACTCTGTTAGACACGCGATACCGCGTACCGCGGGATAATGATTAGCAGCGTAGATGGCAGACATCGCTATCGTTTCCTGAGCGCTGCTAAATTCTCTATCTACTCGATAGCGAGACTTCCTGATCGTAGGATGCCTCTCTGCCCCAAGACAGGTGTCAGACATCGCAGCAACAACTTCGACCGGATATTGACCTACCGCTGTTTCCCCAGACAACATAACCGCATCTGTTCCATCCAATACGGCATTGGCCACGTCAAAAACTTCCGCACGTGTTGGCATAGAGGCAGATATCATTGACTCCATCATCTGGGTCGCCGTTATCACAACCCTATCCATTTTTCTTGCCCGTGTGATTAAATTCTTTTGGATACCAATAAGCGCGGCATCTCCAACTTCAACACCAAGATCTCCACGGGCAACCATTACCCCTTCTGCTTCTTCGATAATCGCGGTTAAAATGGTCTCATCTGCTACTACTTCAGCACGTTCGATCTTTGCGATTATTGCAGGGTGCAAATGTTGTTCCGCTAACAGTGCTCTTGTTGTGGAAATATCATCTGCAGAACTGACAAATGAAACAGCAACAAAATCTGGCTTAATCAGCGCGAGGCTTTTGATATCAGCTCTGTCCTTATCCGTCAATGCAGACGCTGCTAGGCCACCGCCAAGACGGTTTATACCTTTTCTGGAACTCAATTCGCCACCAACAAGCACTGTCGTCAGGACAGATTGATTATCAACTTTGTCAACACTAAGACGAATCCGACCGTCATCTAATAAAAGAATATCCCCAGAAAATACCTGGTCACAAAGTGCCGTGTATTCCAGTCCAATACGATGGCAGTCTCCCTCTTTAGAATCTAAATCTAAAGTGAATTTTGCGCCTTTGTGAACAATCACTTTATCCTCCGCAAATACGCCAATTCTAATTTTTGGACCCTGCAAATCTGCGAGAATACCTACTTGTTTATTGAGGATATTTGATTGTTCTCGAATACGTTGGGCGACCAAAGTATGGTGTTCCGCCAAACCATGGCTAAAGTTTAAACGAAAAACATCTACGCCTGTCTCTATCAAAGTACTAATCACTTCAACGGAATCACTTGCAGGTCCTATCGTTGCTACTATTTTCGTGCGACGGTTTACTTTCAAGGCACTTACCCTAATATGTTTTTATTTTACTTCCACACCAATTGCCTGAAGATCGGCATGATATGAAGATCTAACGAGAGGCCCACTGGCGACTTGGTGAAAACCTATAGACTCAGCAAAAACTTTCAGTTCAGCAAATTCATCTGGATGAACAAACCTCTCTACCCGTAAATGTTCGCGGCTGGGCTGTAAGTACTGCCCCAAAGTTAACATTTCAATGTCATGCTCACGCATATCTTCAAGCTCTAATTTTACTTCCTCGAAGGTTTCACCTAAGCCCAACATCAATCCAGACTTGGTCGCAACTTCAGGTTTAAGCGCTTTATACCGTTTGAGTAAGTCAAGAGACCATTGATAATCAGCACCGGGGCGAGCCTTTTTATAAAGCCGAGGTACTGTTTCTAGATTATGGTTAAATACATCAGGTGGATCTGCGGCGAGTTTCTCTAATGCAATTTCCATACGGCCTCTGAAATCAGGTACCAAAACCTCGATTCGTGTATTCGGGTTGAGTAAGCGCATTTGATGAATACAATCCGCAAAGTGGGCGGCACCACTATCTTTTAGATCGTCTCTATCTACAGATGTCACAACGACATATTTTAATTTCATTTCCGCAACCGCTTCCGCTAGTTGGCGAGGCTCATCTGAGTCAAGAGGATTAGGTTTACCATGTCCAACATCACAGAAAGGACATCGGCGAGTGCAAATCTCACCCATAATCATAAAGGTAGCAGTACCATGTGTGAAACATTCTCCAAGATTCGGGCAGCTTGCTTCTTCGCAAACAGAAGCCAACTTTCTTTTTCTTAAGATTGTTTTAATTCGACCGATCTCGGCATTGGCAGGTATACGAACGCGAATCCAATCCGGTTTTCGTAATATCTCATCACTCGGAACCACTTTTATAGGGATGCGACGAACCTTCTCCGCACCACGTAGTTTTACGCCTTGAACAAGTTTGTTTTTCGGATCTCTTGCCATACTGAATGCTGTCACGCGCTTTTTAATGTTAGCCCGATGCAGTCCTTAGTGATTATGATGATTAATTGAAGTATAACCGAATTGTCGCTGTATGTGAGCCAGAAGACCCTCAGAGACTTCATCGACCGTCTTTGAAATATTAAGGTCTCGCAATTGGATAATCTCCATATCGGCGTATCCACAGGGGTTAATACCCTTATAGGGAGTGGTATCCATGTCAACATTTAGACTTAAACCATGAAAACTACAACCTCGCCTTATTCTTAAACCCAAAGCTGCTATTTTCTTCTCGCCCACGTAGACACCAGGGGCCGTTTTTTTTGCTTGAGCTTCAATATTGTATTCAGCTAGTAGGTTAATAATTGACACCTCGATACCAGAGACAAGCTGACGTACATTTATTCCGAGACGTCGAAGATCAAACATGAGGTAGGCAACAAGCTGTCCCGGACCATGATAGGTCACCTGCCCGCCTCGGTCAGTTCTGATAATGGGGATATCTCCAGGGTCTAGGATATGTTCTTCTTTTCCGGTCTGCCCAAGCGTAAAAACCGCTGGGTGTTCTACAAACCAAATTTCATCAATTGTTTCTTTGGTACGATCGTTAGTAAAATTTTCCATTTCCTGCCATACAACTTCATAAGCACTTAATCCCAGATACTGATAGGTAAGTTGTCTTCGCTGCTCGTTCATAATAGAAGTTTCATAATAAAATACTCATCACAAGACCATTCTAACAGCTTTACACTGCTTCAAATCTATGAACATTTTATCTAACTGATCTTTTCCAGTTGCCCACAGTATAAAACGTACAGAAGTATACTTGCTGTTTCGACTGGGATTGTAACTAATATTTTCTCTAGATAATGTGGCGTCATGTTTTTCAATTATCCCAATAATCTCCTCAAAAAGGATCTCTTTTTTTTCACCCGAGCTTATTTCAACAATAACTTTAACTGGGTAGTCACAGGGAAATTCAATCTTTGGCTCGTCCATTTTAAGACGCTATAAGCGACAAGGTATCGCCTGAGAATAGCTCTGTAAAAAATAAAGCAACTGAATCCCACAAACGTTTAAAGAACCCTCCTTCTTCTTGATCCATCAGTGCGACTAAATCAACAGATGCAATTTCTTCATCGCCATTCACAACTGTCAACTTACCAAACAATTGTCCTTTTTTAATGGGTGATTTAATCACTTGCTGAATATCCATTGATGCTTTTAGGGTTTCTTTTGCGCCTCTAGGTACTGTAATTACTAAGCTTTCCGCCAAACCTAGATTGATACCTGGTGTCTGCCCGCCCCAAACGCGAACCTTTTTCAAAACCTCATCTGCTTTATAAAGGCTTAACGTTTCATAATATCGAAAACCGTAGGATAAAAGACGCTGACTTTCTACTGCTCTTCCTTCTTCAGATTGAGCACCCATCACAACCGAAATAAGGCGCATACCATTTCTTACAGCTGATGACACAAGGCAATATCCTGCTGCACTTGTGTGACCTGTTTTCACACCATCAACAGATTTATCCCGCCAAAGTAGCTGATTTCTATTTGGTTGACGAATATCGTTGTAGGTGAAATATTTTTCACCATATAATTTGTAATGCTCCGGATAGTCGTTTATGAGGGCTATTGTTAGCTTCGCCAAATCAGATGCCGTTGTGTAATGGTTTTCATCTGGAAGACCTGTGGCATTCATAAAATGTGAATCCACCATTCCCAAAAGCTCAGCTTGTTGATTCATTACGTCCGCAAATGCATCCTCGCTACCCGCTATGTGCTCTGCCAAAGCAACACTCGCATCATTACCGGATTGAATAATAATGCCACTCAATAAATCTGATACTTTTACTTTTGTTCCTTCCTTAACGAACATACGCGACCCTTCTGTTCGCCATGCTCGAACGCTAATGTCCACATCTTCATCTATTTTTAACGTGTTGTTAATTATTTCACTTGAAGCCACGTAGCTGGTCATCATCTTTGTCAAACTGGCTGGCGGTAATCGTTGTTGACTGTTATGTTCAACAAGAATTTTACCCGTGCTTGCATCAATCAATAGATATCCCTCAGCAGAAAGCTGTGGTGCAGCGGGAATGATTTGCGCAGCGCCAGCACTAGAAAATGCCCACAATAAACCAGCCGACGCGCACAGTGCCCGTAAATATCCAAACTTCTTGATTTTAGTTCTAATTGGCCCAACCCCTTTTTCTTTAGTCTTAAGATCTTGATGAATTAGTTGCATAGGTTTATTTTACTTTAAATGGTAGAGCATGCCCAAGCTTTGCTTGCTGAACTTTCAACATTAGCGCATCTCGATCCATCTCAGTTTCAATAGGACCCAACCACACTTTGTGAAACACCTGGCTTGCCATCTCACTTTGTAGAATATTAACCTCTACTTTAGTTGGCATTGTAGCTAACAATGATAGGATTTTCTCTTGTTGCGCTTCAGCTCGAAGCAATTTGGTATATGCGCCGACTTGTAAATAATAGGCATCGAGCGCGTTCGCATCCTTCTGGGCACGCTCTGGAAAATTCAGCTCATCCACAGCTTCCACAACCACTGGGGCTGTTCCTCGATCTACAAAACCTAGCGCCAATGCTGTTTGATATGACAAATCAATCACCCTATCGTCATGAAAGGGGCCTCGATCATTTACTCTTACAATGATGCTCTTTCCATTATCCAAATTAGTCACCTTCACCTCGGTAGGCAAAGGCAAAGACTTGTGAGCAGCACTTATTTGATACATATCATAGACTTCGCCATTTGAGGTCAAACGCCCATGAAACTTTTTACCATACCAAGAAGCAATCCCAATTTCTCGATAGCCTAAGCTGTCTGGCAGGACTGTATAAGTCTTACCAAAGACGACATAGGGAGATTTATTACCTCGAGTGAAGGTTTTGTTACCTTGTGTATTTGGTTTGATTTCAGCAAGGTAGACACCTTCAGTCTGACATGCGCTTAATGACACCAGGCTCAATACAAAAACAAGTTTAGTGCTTACAACAGATTTTTTTCTCAAAACTAACAGCATCGAAGCTGATTGCATCAAAAAAAAGCACAACAACCGACCTCCTCGTAAATTGAATAGCATACTGTCTATATTGTGATTCGGCGATGGCCGTGTATCGACATGATTATGCCAAAACCAGCAAATAAAGTAAGGATAGAGGTTCCACCATAGCTGACTAAGGGCAACGGCACACCCACAACAGGAAGAAGCCCACTAACCATGCCAATATTAATAAATATGTAAACAAAGAAGGTAAATGTAATCGCACCCGCTAACAACCTTCCAAAGGTATCTTGAGCTTGGATCGAAATTAGCACTCCTCGACCTAAAAGTAGGGTGTAGAGTATCAGTAGAAAAACCACACCTACAAACCCGAGTTCTTCCGCCAACACTGCAATAATAAAATCGGTTTGGCTCTCGGGAAGAAAATCAAGATGGGATTGAGTCCCTTGAAACAAACCCTTCCCAGTTAATCCACCAGATCCAATAGCGGTTTTTGATTGAATTATATTCCAACCAGCACCAAGGGGATCACTCTCAGGATTAAGAAATGTAAGGACTCTCTGACGCATATAGTCTTTCATAACATACCAAAGCGCAGGAGATGCAGCGATAGCTATCAATAGCGTTGCGAAAACGAAACGCAAGGGTATCCCTGCTAAAAATATTACCAATAATCCCGAGATGCCAATAATGAGTGCGGTGCCAAGATCCGGTTGTTTGTAGATTAAAAACACCGGCAACATGATCATGATGGCAGCCCAAAATAAATGTTTTATTTTAGGCGGTAGATGCCTATCGTGAAAATACCAAGCCAAAATCATTGGCACAACTAATTTCATTAACTCTGATGGCTGGAAGGAAAAAAGCCCTGGGATACGCAGCCATCTTTGGGAGCCATTTACGGAGTAGCCATAAAAGAGCACCAAAACCAATAAGATCAGACCTAAGAAATATAACCAAGGCGCCAACCTTAAGTAAAAAATTGGCGATATTTGAGCCATAAAAACCATGACGACAAAGGCAATGCCAAACTTAATAGCTTGAGATATTAAAGGGGCAGATTGTTGTTCCACCGCACTATACAAAACAATCAATCCGAAAGAGACAATAGCCATTAGTATCATAAAAAGCTGAATGTCTAAATGGAGTATTCTTTTATTCTGCGGGGTATGATCAAGAGAATAGCCTGCTTGGCGTAAGCTTCGTACAAAGTCCTGACTCACTTTTTAGCCACCAATTTTTCTTCAAGTTTGAGGTTTTCCAAGAGGTAATAATCTAGCACTTCGCGCGCGAGAGGTGAAGCATCTTTACTGCCACCCCCGCCATTTTCTAGGAGTACAGCCAATGCAATCACCGGATCATCGATCGGCGCAAAGGCAACAAACCAGGCATGTTTACGTTGCCGCTCATCCAACAAGGTTTCGTCATACAACTCTCCCTGAGCGATACCAACTACTTGTGCCGTTCCTGACTTCCCAGCCATTCTGTACTTAATACCACGTCCAATATAAGCCCATGCAGTACCATTTTCGCCAAATCCTTGGTTACCCCGATGCACCACCTTCTCCATCGCGTTCACGATAAGATCCCAATATTCCTCTGGTATATTTTCGATTTTCCTTTTTTTTTGCGGAGGCACCAAATCATCCTCAGATATATCTATATAGAGCCTAGGGGCCACCACCTTGCCTCTATTCGCCAAAATAGAAACAGCGCTGGCCAATTGTAATGGCGTAACTAGGATATCTCCCTGCCCAATACCAATATTTACTGTGTCACCTGGATACCAGGGCTCCCCTCTAGCGCCTCGTTTCCATTCACGTGACGGCAGTAAGCCACTTCTAGCTTCCGGTATATCGATAGCGGTATTTGTACCAAAACCAAAGAGAGCAAGATTGTTATGTAGGCGATCTATACCCAACTTTACAGCCAAGTCATAAAAGTAAATATTACATGATCGGTAAATTGCTTTGGTAAGGTTTACAAACCCATGTCCACCCGTACCATTTTTACGCCAATTCCAATCCCGATATAGACGTGAGCTTTTTGGCAGCTTAAACCACCCTGGGTCCTCAATGAGATAGTCCTTGGTAGTTACCCCGCTAGCCAATCCCGCTAGACCTACAAAAGGTTTTAGGGTTGAGCCAGGTTCATATTGCCCCTGAAGTGCGCGATTGAACAAAGGTACATCAATGGAATCTCGCAAACCTGCATATGTCTTGAAATCAATTCCATTTACAAAGAGATTGGGGTCATATGATGGCTTGCTTACCATGGCCAAGATGCCACCGGTTTTCGGCTCAATGGCGACTATCGAACCTCGATGATCTCCAAGTGCCTCACTCGCTGCTCGCTGCAAACCTGCATCAATATGTAGCTTTACATTTTTCCCAGGTTTTGAAGGAATCGAATCGAGTACTTTCATTATTCGACCACGGGCATCCGTTTCTACTCTTTGGTAACCCACCTCACCAAGCAAAAAATCTTCGTAATATTTTTCAATACCCATCTTTCCGATATGATCTGTACCGGCGTAAGCAACGCCATCTAACTTAGCAGCATCGCTTTCATTGATGCGCCTAACACTACCCACTGCATGGGCCATTAGATGGCCCATAGGATAGTGTCGAATTAGTTTTGCTTCCACTTCGACACCGGGCAAGTCAAAGAGCGCAACACTTACCTTGGCAATCTCTTGCGTCGTTAAGCGCAGCCTGATTGGAACGGATTCAAAAGGTCGGCGACGACGAGACAATCTATGCTGAAAAGCTTTTTGTTGATCTATGCTGACACCAATCAAATTATCAATAGCGGCAATGGTTGCATCGAGATCTTCGACTCGCTCTTTGGTTACAGCGAGTCGAAACGAGGGAATATTGTCAGCTAAGAGTTCCCCATGTCGATCAAAAATGAGTCCGCGGATGGGGGAAACCGAAGCAACATGGATTCTATTCTTATCAGAAAGTGTTTTATAAAGATCATGCTGCATGATTTGAAGGTAGAACATTCTGGCAACAAGTAAAAGTGTCGCGAGTAATAACAAGACAAAACTCAGCACAACGCGATCAAAATAGACGCGACTCTCTCCACCGTGATCTTTAAACGCTAAGGGTTCCGGCATACTGAACCTAAGTTATTTCTGACTATTTTTTTAATTACGTTACCAATTGGTTAACTGCCTTTACTTTCTACAGTAAGCATCTAGTTTAGGACTCTTTATTTATGGCTCTTTATTTATGGTAAGGATGATTATTCAACACAGACCAAGCCCGGTATAGTTGTTCAGCAAGGAGAACTCGAACAATAAAGTGCGGAAAGGTCAATCGTGACAAAGACCACTTTTCGCGGGCTACAGACAAACACTCCTTCGAAAGCCCATCTGGACCACCAATCAAAAACTGAACTTGCTTATAATCATATTGCCACTCAGAAAGTTTTTGAGAAAGATCCAGCGTACTCCAATTGGTACCACGACTATCCAAAGCGACTATTATGCCATCAGTATTTAAAACTGATTGCATTCTCGACCCTTCATCTTCTATATGTTTTTCCGCAGGCTCGCCCTTATGGCGTTTTGAAACAGCCAGCTCCCTAACATTAATTTGCCAGTCTTTAGGCAAACGTTTTTGATATTCATTAAAGCCCGTCAACACCCAGTCTGGCCCCTTGGTGCCAACTGCAACGAGTTCAATGTTCAATCAACTTTCCCTTCATTAATCTCTTTTTGACGTTTCTTTTCTACACTAAAATTCCATAAGCTTTCTATGTCATAAAACTCTCTTACTTGAGGTTGCATCACATGAACTACAACCGCATTTAGATCTATTAAAACCCATTCACCTTGCTCAAGACCTTCGATACCAATCGGCATCAAGCCCTCTTCCTTGGCTTCAGCAACTATATTGGTGGCTATAGATTTCACATGACGATTAGAGGTTCCACTGGCTACAATCATAAAATCTGTAATTTCTGTTTTATCTCCAACATCCATGCAAACCACATCGAGTGCTTTTAAGTCGTCAAGGGCATCAATGACAAGTTCTTTTACGTCATTCTCGTTTAAAGCGCCTTTCATAAAATTGTATAATCCTCAGTAAGTAATAGTTGTAAAAAAGATCTGGTATTTACACGGCCCTATACAGGCCATTTAGTTTTATATATTCAATGACTGTCTCCGGCAACAGGCCATCAACCGTCTGATTTTGAAGCAATGCATTTCTGATCATGGTGGCGGATATATTTATTTGAGGTAATTTTATACGACAAAGTGATCCTGACCTACTATGACTCAACTTGCTCAGGTTTTCTTGTAGTTTATCCTGTGCCCACTCCTGCACTTGAATTTTTGGTAAACGACCTTCAAAACCTGGTCTTTCCAAAATGATTAAGTTGGCAAATTCAGTTAATCGTTGCCATTCACGCCATTCATCCAGCAA
>JBLHIH010000114.1:0-12638 GCA_047616645.1 Flavobacterium sp.
AATGCTCATTTAAAAATGATGCAGCATAGGCAATCACTTTGTTCCCGCGTATAGGGTTATAATTACCCGTTTTTTCGCACCCTTCCGACTCAGGAATTACGTCAGTTCCATAAAGCGAATCATACAATGATCCCCATCTTGCATTTGCTGCATTCAGTGAAAAACGCGCATTCATAATAGGTACTACAAGTTGAGGCCCAGCAAGTTTCGCAATTTCTTCATCCACATTTTCAGTAGTAATTTGAAAATCATCTCCCTCTTCCAACAGGTAACCTATACCTCGAAGAAATGATTCGTATTCTTCCGGGTTATGCGGCAAGGTTGATCGCTGGCGATGCCAATTATCAATTTGGCGTTGCAGGTCATCTCTTTTACTTAAAAGCGCCTGATTTTCGGGGGAAAACTGCTTTAAAAGCTTTTCAAATCCTTGCCAAAACGATAACACTTCGACACCAGTATCTGGCGCTATCTGTTGTCCCACAAGTTCATAAAGTGATTTATCTATTTCTAAATCACCTAGATTGATTCGCTCGCTCATGTCTCTAACTCATTTGGCTTAAATTTAAAATCGCCATGCTACGCGATTTATTTCACTTGTCCATCTCTTTACTAAGAGTCTTTACCAAAAGTCTTTCCCTAGAGAGTTGAGTGTGGATATTGAAATTAGCGTACAATCCATGCACTAATAGGCCTTCATGATACCTCCTATTCTGTAACAATAATTCTCTTTCTAAAGCGTCAGATAAGTAGCGACGAGGCAAAATTATGCAAGACCAACACATAGATATTATTACGCCAAATGGAACAATGAATACCTTCATCACCTGCCCAGAGGAGAACGGACCCTTCCCTATCGTTCTATTTTTGATGGACGCACCCGGTAAGCGAGAAGAATTACATGATATGGCCCGGAGACTTGCGACAACAGGCTATTACGTCATGTTGCCAAACCTTTATTATCGTAGAACCGCTGAATTTACAATTGAGGCTTCAGATGAAAGTCGTGAAACAATGTATGGCCACATGAACAGCCTAAGCAACCAGATGGTCGTAGATGACTGTAAGGCACTGCTTAACTATGGTGACAATCAAGAAGAAACGCATTCCGGCCCAGCAGGGGTCATAGGCTATTGCATGAGCGGTCCTTTTGCATTTGCTGCGGCAAACAAATTGCCAGACAGAATAAAGGCTGCTGCTTCCTTCCACGGAATCAGGCTATTCGCCGACACGCCTGATTCACCCCACTTAGAAGCAGAGAAGATGAGTGGAGAGCTTTATATCGCCTGTGCGGAAACCGATGACTGGGCGCCAGTAGAGATGATCAATAATTTAGACCAACATTTGAAATGTACAGGCATCAACTATCGTATTGAGTGGTACCCAGGATCGGAACACGGTTTTGTATTTCCCAATCGAGGCCCAAAATACCATAAGGCATCCGCCGAACGCCATTGGGAAAGGGTACACGCGCTACTCGGCCGCAATTTAAAATAATACTTGTGAATAAATACGCCCTCGCTTTTGTTTTCTTAACATCCCTAATGGACTCGATCGGCTTTGGCATAATATTACCCATTTTGCCGAGTTTATTGATGGAAATATCCGGCGAAGACTTATCAGCATCAGTAATCTATGGAGGCTGGCTAACCTTCGTATTCGCTTTCATGCAATTTTTATGTGCTCCCGTGATCGGCAATTTATCTGATCGTTTTGGTCGACGACCCGTTCTTTTAGCATCGCTCTTTGTGGTAGGTGTAAATTACCTCATCATGGGTTTCGCCCTTAGCCTAGTTGCTTTATTCATTGGTAGAATGCTCTCTGGAGCAGCATCTTCAACGATGAGTACATGTAATGCTTATATAGCGGATATCACCCCGGTAGAAAATAGAGCACAAAACTTTGGACTCATCGGCGCAGGATTCGGAATGGGTTTCGTCATAGGCCCAGTTATTGGCGGCCTCTTAGGAGAATTTGGATCCCGTGTTCCATTTTTTGCAGCTGGCGTCATATCATTTCTAAATATGGGTTTTGGCTTTTTTGTTTTGAAAGAATCACTTTCAATTAAAGATCGAAGAAAACTCGCGCTAAAACGTGCTAACCCAATTGGTACCTTGTTACAGCTACGCACATTTCCCCTCGTTATAGGAATGATGGTCGTGATGTTTATTTACAATATGGGACACCATGTCTTACCGTCTATCTGGAGTTTCTACGGAATCGAAAAGTTTTCATGGTCGCCAAGGGAAATTGGTTACTCACTCGGGTTCATTGGAATCTTAATGGTAGCTGTTCAGGGATTTTTAATTCGTTGGGTAATTCCAAAATTAGGCTTACGCTGGGCTGGCATCATTGGGATGTCCTTTACCTTTGTTGCTTTTATTGGTTACAGCTTTGCGACCCAATCATGGATGATGTACGCCGCCATGATTCCAGGAGCCTTGGGGGCTTTAACCGGTCCAGCGATGCAAGGTATAGCCTCTAGCCAAGTTGGATCAAACCAACAGGGCGAACTTCAAGGCGGCCTCTCTAGCATGATGAGTCTAACCTCAATTATCAGCCCAGTTATTATGACTCAGACCTTCGGTATGTTTACTTCACCAGACGCCCCTATTTATTTTCCGGGAGCGTCATTCTTTCTCGCTGCTTTACTCACCCTAATCGCCGTCGCCCTGTTTTTTAGAGTGACAGTAGGGATTAAACAATAATTGTTCACTTATCCATAATAAGTGTTCATAATGCCAACGTTCCTTAGGGGTGGCTAAGCCTGAGATACCTAATCTGTTTTACAGATGATGGGTAAACCCTAGAACCTGATCCGGTTAGTACCGGCGTAGGAAAAGGATTTTATCCAGTGCTACCAAAGTCGGATTGAAAAATTTTTCCTTCCCAGAATTATTTGACTTTGGAGACCCATGTGAGAACCATTACACTATTTCATTACTTAGCTGCAACTCTATTCGTAGGCTGCATCATCCCGCCCATCTTTGCTCAAGATAGTACATCCGATGAGAGCAAAATAGAAGAAGTTATCGTACATGCTGATTTTCGCGAACGAGAAGAATCAGCGACCAGTACAAGCTTGACGGTATTGGGATCAGAAACGCTGAAAATGCTTAATGCCGCGCACTTAAGCGATGTATTAAGCTATATCCCGAATATAAATTTTGCGGGTGGAACCTCACGAATCCGACACTTTCAGATCAGAGGCATTGGAGAACGAAGCCAATTTGGTTCACCTATTAATCCATCTGTTGGTTTCATCATCGATAACGTCGATTTTACTGGCATCGGATCGCAAGGTACCCTTCTTGATGTTTCTCAAATTGAGGTATTACGAGGGCCCCAAGGAACACGATATGGGGCAAATGCTTTAGCTGGACTCATTAACATTACGAGTAAAGAACCCAGTAATAAACCTTTCTATAAATTTAATTTATCCGCAGGAAATTATAATCACAGATCTTACGGCCTAATACTCAATCAGCCACTAAAAAATTCTGTTAGTGCACGCCTCGTACTTGAGAAAAATGAAAGCGACGGGTATTACAAAAATGATTTTTTAGATAAAAAGGATTCAAATAAGCAGGATGAATTGACGGCAAGGGCTAAAATAAATTTTCAAATAAATGACAAGTGGTTGATTAAGGTAGGTTTGGCCAAAGCGGACTACGATAACGGATACGATACGTTCTCCTTAGATAATTCAAGGACAACTCTATCTGATCATCCGGGGAAAGATAGCCAAAATTCAGATTCACTTACAATTGACAGCGAATGGAATTTCAAAAACCTAGACTTGCAATTGATACTTGCTGCTGCCAAATCAGAGCTTGAATACAGTTTTGATGAGGATTGGACTTTTGAAGGATTTCACCCCTTTGGTTACAGTTCTTTTGATAGTTACAAAAGAGACAAAGACATCAACAGCCTTGAAGTTCGCTTGATCTCAACTGAAGAATCCAAGCTCTTTGGAAATACCACAAGCTGGATACTGGGATTCTACCGACAAGAGAGTGAGGAGGACTTACTTCGCCAATACACTTTTTTGGGTTCTGATTATCAAAGCCAATACGACTTCATTAGTACTGCAATCTTTTTTCAATTTGACACAGAAATCAAAAAGGACTGGGAATTATCACTTGGCGCTAGAATTGAAAACCGGGCTACCCAATTTAATGATACAGATGGTTTAGCAATTGAACCTGACGATGATCTTTGGGGTGGGCGTTTATCACTTAGTCATTTCATCAGTGAGGACACTTTAATATATACCAGCCTTTCCAGAGGGTATAAAGGTGGTGGATTTAATACAGATGGGACCTTACAAGTAGATCTTAGAGAGTTTGACTCAGAATACTTATGGGAATGGGAACTCGGATTAAAATCGAATTTTGACAAACTACAGCTTAGAGGGGCATTATTCTACGATAGACGCCGCGACCAACAAGTAAAAAGTTCCTTCGTAAATGTAAGGGCAGATGGCAGTACAGAATTTGTTGATATACTCGGAAATGCTGCAAGGGGTACAAATCTAGGTCTAGAACTAGAATCCAACTGGTATCTAAATGATGCTTATTGGGTTTCTGCAAGCCTAGGTTTACTAAATGCTGAATTTGATCGTTTTGTTAATGAATTTGGTGAAGATTTATCAGGCAGAAAGCAATCACAAGCACCTACCTACAACTACCAATTGGGCCTAAACTGGCAACAAAGCCAGTGGTCAGGCACATTAAATCTTACGGGAAAGGATAAATTCTTTTTCTCTGACAGACATCAGTTAGAGAGTACGCAATATAATCTCCTTAATGCCAATTTAGCTTATAAGAACGCACGCTATCATATCAGCCTATGGGGGCGTAACTTACTGAATAAAGACTACACTGTCCGCGGTTTTGGTAGTTTCGGAAATGACCCTAGAAAAAACTATGTCACAGAACCCTATGTACAATTTGGTGAACCTCGGGTAGTGGGCGTTTCTTTTTCCTACAGTTTAAAAGAATGAATCTAAAGGACGCACTTGAACAGTGGCCAGATTGGTCGAGTGCAAAACCCAGCGTCGTTAAAACGCTGGGGGGATTCAGTAACAGCACTTATCTTCTGCAAGCAGGCATCGAAACCCTCGTCATCAGAATTAATCAGGCAGAAGAAAGCCTTGGCGTAGATAGGGAGCGAGAGGCACTCGTGCTATCGATTATTAGCGACTATCCTTTCTCCCCTAAGGTTATATTTAATCATCCACACTATTTAGTGAGTGAATACCTTTCAAAGGCAGAGGATAAGTTATTAATGCCCGAGGAAATGGGCACCCTGTTTCAACAAATTCATAAAGTTGCTTTTCTTACTGATGATATTACTGCGAGCGCTATTTTTGATGCAAAGGCTCAGATAGCTTTTTACTATCAACAAATTTCAGAACCTCATTCAACTTTAGATCGATGTATTGAATATATCTCTCACATAGATATTTCCACGTCACACACGCGCCTTTGCCATCACGACCTTTTGCCTGAAAACATCATTCAATCAACAAAAGGAATAAAGATTTTAGATTGGGAGTATGCACAACAAGGCAATCCCTTGTTTGACTTGGCAATTTATGCTGAATCACTAGCCCTTACAAAAGCCGAAACTTGTGCCTTGATAAAGTCCTACGACGACAGTTTAGACGAATCTAGTCTTGAACAATGTAGATTAGTCTATTGCTTAATGGAAACACTATGGTGGAAAATAAAAAAACCTCAGATGGATATTTCATCGAGGCTTAAAAAACTGACAAATCGAATGCCTGGCTTGCGTTAAAAACCCTGATTGCGCGCTTCTTTTTGAGCTTTTTTATAAGCCTTGTCAATATACCTCTGGTGCGTCTTCTCTAATTTCGGATAAATTGCCATTGCAGCAGCCAATCCCTGCTCGTATTCCGGCAAGCCGTCATATTCTGAATGAAGATAAATTGAATAATCATCAAGCCGATTAAAAGAGAGACTTGAGTTCTCCTTAATGTAGTCGCAACCCCCAATCGCAACAATAGCCGCGGCTCCCTTTGCTTTTGATTTTGCAGCGCGTTTCATGAAACCAACAAAAGGTAATTTAGTTAAGGCTGAATCAATTGCCTTATCCGCTACCATTTCTCCCGCAGCGGCCCCAATTTGAGCATGCTAGGCCTTCTCTGCCCAAGGTAAGAGGAACCTTCCTGTATTTCCTTCTATTGGGTCTGCATAATCCAAGGTCATCGTGCCCGCATCAAGCAAAGCTTGAACTTCTTTGTACTTATCAACCACCTGTGTAACTTGACCTAGGACAATCTGTGCTTTGACGATACCACCCATATCGACTGCTGAAACAGCACTGCTTATTAAGAATAAGCTGCGAAGATGCTTATATTTTTCATTATTGTATTCTCCATTACTGATGTGCCAAATTTACGCCCATCAGAAGAAGGCGATAGCCTCAGATGGGAGGGTCAGAGCAATTTATCGATCGTGTCAGAAAGTTTTGTCACTGTACGTTCAAGGTTGTGTAGTTTATCAAGACCAAAAAGACCGAGACGAAATGTTTGATAGTCGTCCCTCTCGTCACACATTAGGGGTACGCCGGCAGCAATCTGTAATCCTAACTCAACAAACTTAGCACCACTTTGAATACCTACATCTGATGTAAAAGAAACGACAACACCAGGAGCCGCAAATTCGTCCGTCGCCACACTTTGAATACCTTTATTCTTAATCATGTCGCGAACAGCACGTCCCAAGGCCAACTGTTCATCCTTCACCTTATCAAAACCATAGGCTTGCGTTTCCAGCATCGTATCTCTAAACCTAATAAT
The DNA here is from genome assembly GCA_047616645.1 of Flavobacterium sp. Taxonomy (GTDB): domain Bacteria; phylum Pseudomonadota; class Gammaproteobacteria; order Pseudomonadales; family Azotimanducaceae; genus JAHRVQ01. The sequence continues at coordinate 6,824 of JBLHIH010000114.1, forward strand.
CGAATCCGTCGGCATGGTCGCGTGGTAAGCATGCCCGCCATTCTCATAGGCTTGCATAATACTTAGCCATTTCGCTAAGTCACACGCGAAACTGCTACTGATGGTGTCTTTCATTTTATTGAGTGCATCCTGACTAAACATCACCAAGGCACAACAAGGAGAAGCGCTCCAGCCCTTTTGAGGCGCACTGATTAAGACATCAATACCCGTCTTTTTCATATCGACCCAGACGGTCCCTGACGCAATACAATCTAATACAAATAATCCATCTACTTGATGAACTGCATCCGCGACTGCCGTCATGTATTGCTCTGACAACATGATACCCGAGGAAGTTTCTACATGGGGAGCAAATACCAGATCTGGTTTTTCTCGAAGAATGGTCGCGACCACGTCTTCGATTTTAGGTGGTTCAAACGCAGATTGTGTTTCATCAGATAGCTGTTTAGCTTTTAATACAAGATGACTTTCAGGAATATTCCCCATTTCAAATATTTGCGTCCAACGATAACTAAAAAAGCCATTTCGAATGACTAAGCATTTTTTACCTGTAGCAAATTGCCTGGCGACTGCTTCCATGCCAAATGTACCGCTACCTGGCACAAGGGCTACTGCGTCGGATTGATAGACTTCTTTTAGCGTATGTGAGATATCCTGCATAACATCCCGAAAAGACTGGGACATGTGATTCAAAGAGCGATCAGTGAAAACAACTGAATATTCCAATAACCCTTCTGGATCGACTGATGGCAACAACCCTGACATAAGCTAACCTCCACCCAACATGACAGTCTTATCACTTTCAACGGTAATCATGTAGGCTTGATCCAATACAAAAATGACTTCTCCTCCAGCACGCGTCCTACTCATAAATCCCATAAGTACTATTTGTTCAAGACGATAAAACAATTCGCGACCGGGTATAAATGAGAACTTTTTTTGGAGCTCCACAATATTCGCTTTTTTCTTAGCTTCCATAAATTGCATTTGAGTACCCCTCAATGCGTCTCGTTTTTGCCACCAAACAGGCTTTTCAGACACCTGTTGCCCTCTTGGAGACTGCGGCGCTTTTGAGAGAAATTTTCCAATCACAAAACCAACCAACAACACAGCACCCATCGTAATTAAATTTTCCATCATAAAGTCTCTCCTTTTTCTATAAGATAAAGACTACGGCATTGTAAAGCATGATGCCAGTTTGAAATAGCTTACTGATAGCTTGTCATCATTATGACGTACACCCGTTTTACAGGCAATTGAGGGTTAGGTGAAAAGAATCACACAGAATAACTTTTACCATAAAATTTGCGCGTTGATACTCGCAATGACTAGCGTGTCCATTCTCGCACAGGAGAACGCACACGGGGCTGCGCAAGATGAAATTGTAAACATATCTTGTCTTGAATCTTATATCCCGGCACCTAGCAACTACCCGTTTCGTGAAAAAGCTACTGACCTGCCTAAGGTATCAGGCACGATAAATAACATATACGTAAGACGGCTCAAAATCTTTGACGAGGAGCGACCCGAAGAAAACAATGCCCTCTATAGGTTTGCCAATCAAGTGCATAAACTCACAGGAGAAACCTATGTCCGCCAAGAACTCTTATTCACAGAAGGCGATCAATATAATGACAAGACAATCGAAGAGTCAGCCAGGAATCTAAGAGAACTGGATCATTTAATCGACGCCAGTATACGAATAGTGGGTAATTGCGATAAGAAAATTGATGTAGAAGTTGTGACAAAGGACCTCTGGTCACTAGGCCTAGATCTATCTTTTGGGCGGGCCGGGGGTGAAACCACTAGTCGACTTGGAATCAGTGAATCAAATTTATTAGGAATGGGGAAAAAGATTTCCATCACTAGCAAAAAGAACTCTGAACGAGACAGCTCAAGGTTCACTTACCGAGACAATAACATATTGGGTAGTCGCTATAGAGCGCTAGCGCGTATTGAGAATAATGAAGACGGATCCCACCAAGCCGTCCACTTCCTTTTACCTTTCTATGCATTAGATTCAAGGCAATCTTGGGGTTTCCGCTTAGAAAAGTTCGACCAAATAGATACCCAATATCGACGTGGCGAAGATGTAAGCGAAATTCGTCACGAAATTCAGGATTTCAATTTTTTCGTTGGCAAGTCAGCAGGCATCATCGATAACGTTGTGAAACGTTGGCTTCTTGGTTTTCGATATCGCAACGATAACTTTGAAGCAGGTGATGAATTACCTGAACCTTCGCATGATCCTAGAGATACGACACTTTCTTATCCATATCTTGCATTTGAATCTATTGAAAACCGCTATACCACCGCAACTAATTTGGAACAAATTTATCGTACTGAAGATATACATCTTGGTTATACCTTTAGATCCAGCATTGGTTACTCACACAAAGACATTGGTGCAGATCAAAGTCGACTGGTATTCAACAGCTCCTATTCGGACACACTCATCTTTGATGAGGAAAACTATCTAATCCACACAGCTAGTTTGTCGGGGCTATGGAATCTCGAAGAGGGTGCATCCGAGGATGTGCTTTTTTTGTACAAGATTAATTACATTAGACGCCAAAAAAACAAGCGGGCTTTCGTCGCTCAATTTTCAGCTGCTATAAGTGATAACCTCAATAGTAATCAGCAACTTAGTTTAGGTGGAGAATCTGGCTTACGCGGTTTTAATCGGCGCTATCAATCAGGTGACAAACGCATAAATCTTACCCTAGAAGAGCGGCAATATACCGACTACCAAATTTTCAATTTGGCCTATCTTGGCTTTGCCGCATTCATAGATATAGGACGCGCTTGGCAAAATGGTATTCAAGAAACCCCAGACAAATTACTCGCCAACATTGGTTTCGGCATCAGATTAGCTTCAACCAAAGCAGATGGTGGTAGAGTCATCCACCTAGATTTAGCCTACCCACTTACCAATCGAGATGACCCCTTACTTGATTCACTCCAGGTCTATGTCACGATTAAAAATACACTCTAGTATTAATAACTCACACCCATACCGGCACGTGCATCAGTGTTTACACCATAAGGGGCTATTGGGTAACGTAGGCCGCTTTTTGAAAGTCTCTCAAGGCCCGCAATAACTTGGGGTAAATAGTGAGGTGGCAGCGCCATCAACAATTCATCTTCCATCACCCCACCATAACGCCTTTCTGCAAAGCAAGGTATTGAAAGGCTAGGCTCACCCGTTTTTAGTGCCCTGCCCCAGGAATCAGAACAAGAAGATTCACCGACACAGCCCCAATTCAATTTATCAAAACCGATATATTGAAGCCCATTAATAAAAAGAATCATTTGCGCTGGCGTCGCATAAATCAAACATATATCTGGTGGATTTAATCTACCGCTTGTTAAGGGACTCACTGCCATCGCTTCAAATTGTCCATATTCTAATACATCCATAGAAGCTTGATGCGCAGCTGCATCTTCTGCCGTGCCATACCAAACGCCATGCATCCTATCGCCACTTAGCCACTCTTCAGAGCGGGGATGTAACCCAATTACCGTACCACATTGAGCGCCAACCAAATCATCCATGGTGATGCCAACAGTCCAACCATTGCGACAGGCTTGGCCAACAATTTGATCGGTTGTGTGAATATCCTTTGGTCGACGAATTCTTGGGACTGCCTCCATCTCATCGACAGTTTTAAACATTTTCATGCCAATTGGTGTTGCTCTAAGTCTCAAAAGACGATGTAAATCGGAAACAATCTCATCAAAATCTATCTGTGTAATATCTGAAGCAATGAGGGACATTTTTCAGTTCCTTTTTTTGTTAATGACAGTTTGGAAGGCATTTTTATGTTCAGGTACAGTGCCACAACAATTAAGGTGATATCAATACTGATTTACGCGGAATATTAAAGCGGAGCTAGAATGCCCCGCAGGTATTTAGGCAGGTATTTAAGCAGGTACTGACTCAGCCAGCATGCCTTGCATTTTTTCCAAGGCCTTTGACTCAAGTTGACGAATTCGTTCCATCGAAACACCATAACGTTGACTGAGGGCTTTAAGCCCAACTTTCTCCGCACCAAGCCATCGGCTTTCTATAATATCTCGCGTTCTTGCGTCCAAAGATTGTAAAGCCAAGGCTAAACCCCTGGTTTGGATAGACGCTAATTCGTCATCCTCGGCCATAGAAGCAGGGTTATCTTTTTGGCCCAAAGTGAGATAATTAGCGGGTCCAGAGTAAACTGTTTCTTCGTCTTCATTGACCGGCACATCAAAACTCTCATCGAAATTCCCTAGTCGGGATTCCATTTCGAGCACTTCCTCTGGTTTCACATTTAGGTCGTTGGCAACAGCGTTAACTTCCTCTTGGTTAAACCATCCCAAGCGCGCTTTGGCTTTCCTTAAATTGAAAAACAATTTCCGCTGAGCTTTAGTCGTTGCAACTTTTACAATTTTCCAATTTTTTAGAATAAATTCATGAATCTCCGCCCTAATCCAGTGCACTGCAAAAGTAACGAGGCGAACCTTATGTTCAGTCTTAAATTTCTTAACGGATTTCATCAAACCTACACTTCCCTGTTGAACGAGATCCTCCAATGGTAGGCCATAGCCCATATAAGAGCGGGCGATATAAGCGACATATCGTAAGTGTGACAATACTAATTTACGTGCAGCTTCCAGATCATCGTGATCGTGAAACTGATTAAAAAGTGCAATTTCTTCCTCGCGAGTCAAAATTGGGATTTGTTGAACAGAGTCAAGATAGCTCTGCATGCTTCCTGTTCTTAAAACAGGAAGTATGCGACTAAATCGACTTATTCCACCTTCATCAAGGTTCAAAACCGCTGCATTCAAAATAATTCTCCAAAAACAATTAACAAACTGTTTTATTTAATACCCATAGGATTAGAGCACAAGCTAAGGCTTCAGTTCCTTATCTAAGGGCAGAAAATTGATTTTCAAGGTAAATGTGGAAAATAGTGTAATTTAAACCAATTTATTTAAACAATTGATTTAACAGACATTAAATTAAGATATCCCAATCGCCAATATAATAAGAAAAACGGTGAGAACTACAAAACCAACAAAAGTTATCGCCAAAGATTTGACTGTTTGGTTATCTTCATTCGTAAATACGGACATACAAAACGCTCGTTCATCAAGGACGCTCTAATTTACCTATATTTTCAGGGAGGTCAATCAATTAATCACCCGTGCTCAATTATGGTCAAAATGCACCACCAAGTTATATAATGATATGGCACCCACTTATGCAATTAGATATGTACTTCTTTACTTACGGCGAAATACCATGACTCCCCACAATATGCTTATTAGTAATATCGACTGGCCGAAATGGCAGGCAGAAGAGCGAGCAACTTTAATGTTTGTGCAGAAAGAAGATCAAGTCCTGCTGATTCATAAAAAACGCGGCCTAGGTGCAGGAAATATTAATGGTCCCGGCGGGCGAATTGAGCTGAATGAATCACCCATGCAGTGCGCGGTAAGAGAAACCGAAGAAGAACTCTGCATCACGCCATTAGGCGTGGCATTTGCGGGAGAACTTTTCTTTCATTCTGAAGATATGCCTCGCCTACATGGGTACGTTTTTACTGCCAGCGATTACACTGGTGTACCATGCGAAACTGATGAAGCTATCCCCTTATGGACCAATGTTAATGAGATACCCTTTGATAAAATGTGGCAAGATGATCAGTATTGGTTACCACAAGTGCTTCTTGGTAAAACCATCACGGGTTGGTTCTCTTTTGAGAAGGAAACCTTGTTAGACTATAAAGTTGAAGTCAGGAAAGACTCATGTACGAAATCCCAAAAGTAATTG
>JBLHIH010000115.1:0-12547 GCA_047616645.1 Flavobacterium sp.
CGGAAGTTTCCTTGACTTTCGTGTAAAAGTGCTAGGTTATTACGAACGCGCAAAGTATCGGGATGATAAACACCCAAACTGCTTTCCATTTGAGCTAAGGTATTTTTGATAATCGGTTCAGCCTTGTCGTATAGCCCTCCCCTTTCATATAATTGGCCTAAATTGTTACTGGCAACCAGAGCAGAAGGATGAGACTCACCATAGACCTGAACTAGCCCTTTTAAAGCGTCATCAAAGGCTTTTTCGGCTTGAGCCAACTTGCCTCTGTACTGGTAGATGGCACCTAGCTCCAGTAATGTATTGAAAACTCTTATCGGCTCGCCTTGCCAGTTACCTTCTCCATAAGCCAATACTTCCTCAGTCACAATCTGCGCTTTGTTAAATTCACCCTCGTTATTAAAAACGCGACCAAGATAGCTCTTGGCAACAAAACTGCCTTCAATTTCCCCAATTTGTAATGAAGTCTGGATAACACTGGAGAGTAAGTCTTTGCTTTCCTGATAGCGCCCAGCGATTCGATACAACTCCGCAACCTGTGTCAAAGAATTGAGTACCGCGGCATCAACACCAGGTTTTGACAGGCTCATTCTTGCAATGATGAGCTCATAAGTGGCCTCAGCATCAGAGATTTCGCCTAAGACTTTTTGATCCTCCGCTACTTTCTGAAGGCAGCCCACTGATTGTGGATGATAACTACCATAAGCCAATTCAATGGTTGCACAAAGACCTACTTGGGCTTCTAGGGCTACGCCATATAAACGAGCAGACCTGTTTACATAAATTTCTGCAGTTCTCGCGTTAATCGTGAGTTGATGTCCTGCACCAAGGCTCGATTCAAGACCCGCCGTAACCATTTCCAAAATCAATTGGGATTCTTCAGTCAAACCCATTGCGTAGTAAAGCTCGGCGATTGAAGTATTTATTGCTAATGTGTTGGGATGGGTTGCGCCAAGGCTTTCTTCAGCCGCTGCGAGGGCCATACCGTAAAAAGTTTCTGCTTCTTCTAACAATCCGAGTTGGGCATAAAGTAACCCCATATTCTGGTTTGAAGCAATCGTTACCCAATGACGCTCTCCAAATAAGTCTGTTGCGACCATCAAGGCGCTTTCTCGGGCGTTAACAGCGCCTTCAGCATCCTGATTTTCTATCGCAGCTTCAGCTTCCTGATTCATTTCTTCGAGCATCAAATAAGCTTCATTTTGATCTTCATTTTCGAATCGGCTTGCTTCAGCTAGTTTTGCCTCTAAAGAAGGAGGAATAATATTAAATAAATTGCTTATTTCTGCATTGGCTTCGGCCGCTTTCATTTTCTGGCCTTGGTTTATGGCGAGGTCTGCCCTTTTTACCCATAATTCGATCGCAAGTTCAGTCAAACCAAGCTCTGCCGCCATGCTTGCCGTAATGACTAATGCGTCATCATTACCTGGTAAAACTTCTAGCAGGGCCATATAGGCTTCAAAAGCAGCGTCCATGTCCCCCATCTCCATCGCTTTGTCTGCATTCGACTGGCGCGTCACGACATCATCAATGGCATAGCTTGAAGTGGAAAAAAGCATTATAAGAACAAGTGCTAGAATTCGATTCATCATATCTGTGAATACCCGTAGTTCAGTGGTAACTATTTCATTGGTAATATCGCATAACAACTACCAACCTTTTCGTTGTAGGCCATATGTTGTAGGCCATATATAGCTGCAATTATGCACATTTCTAATAATATACGTAAGAGAGAAATTTAAGATTAAGTTTATCGGCAAAAAGTCGTATTTAATGCTAGAAATCACAATGACAAAGCTCTGTAGCCAAAAGCGCGTTACCTGAGCCTCTAAAGCGATCATGTAAAGACTACACTTGTTCTGTACTATAGACTCAATAAATCCAAATAAACCGGATAAGCGCTTAAAAGATCAGATTATGAACTCGGATTCCCCAGCACCTAAATGTAATTTTTTCGCATACTATCTTGGCAAGACCATTATCAAACTCTCGGGTTGGAAGATCAAAGGCGGCCCAGCTCAAAGCAAAAGTATGATCATCATTGCAGCGCCACACACCACCAACTGGGACTTGGTTTATTTACTGGGTGCTGCTTATTCTTTTCGCTTATCGATTCATTGGCTAGGCAAAAGCAACTTGTTTGTTCCCCTATTTGGTTCATTCATGCGCTTTCTCGGTGGCATACCAGTTGAACGAAGCAAGCAAAACAACATGGTCGCTCAACTCGCGGAACGCATTAACAACTCCGATGGCCTAGCAATAGTCGTCCCCCCTGCAGGTACGAGAGCTTATACAGACTACTGGAAATCAGGGTTTTACAGAATTGCCCTAGAAGCAGACATCCCTATTGTCTGTGGTTATCTGGATTTCCCAAAAAAAGAGGCCGGCCTAGGGTTATCTTTCAAACTGAGCGGGAATATCACTGAGGACATGGACAAAATTCGTGATTTTTACGCTGATAAGGTCGGTAAGTATCCAGAGATGAAGAGTAAAATCAGACTGAAGGAAGAAATTGAACCATCTTGACTAAACTGGGCTTGACTAAACTGGGCTTGATTAAACTGGGCGCTAGGAATTTCAGATCATGTATAGAACCTTAGGGCAAATATAAGGCAAATCTAGCACCTCCAAGGTCACTAGATTTACTGATCCCGACTTCCCCGCTTTTTCCATCATTGCGGTGGGCTGCAGCGAGTAACTGGGCAAAGTGTAGTCCTAGTCCGCTACTGGCGGATTTTGTATCGGGATTAAACCCTGGTCCATCATCTTCGACACAAAACTGTATACCTTTGTCCGCTAGCGATGCAGAGATATTGATGCGCTTATGAGCGAATCGGGTCGCATTGTGAATCGCATCTGAGATAACAGACTTCACCAGGTATTCATCAAAATAGGTGGTGAGATCAGTGTCACAGGCAACACTGACATTGAACTGAGACGGAAGAAAAGAGGTACAAGAAACAAGCATATCCGAAACATAGACTTCTCGGATCGATATACCTTGTTTGTTTTCAAGCTTATACAAACCGAGTAGAGCGACAAGATCCTGATTTAAACTTTCAAGGCCTAAACGAAGTTGCTCTCCAACTACTTTGTCATCACCCTCCGATTTTGCAATTTGTGCCGCCAGAGGCAGCATAAATTGCATACGGTTCTTTAAATCGTGAATTTCACTTGCTAACTGAAATGTAAAGTCCATTCAACCTGAATCTAATTCGCTTCCTTATTCATAGTCTAGTACAAGATGGTACTAGCAAAGCGAAGCCGGCTTAATCAAATACAATAACACTGCGCGCTAGTTCGCCTGTTTTCATTTCTGTAAAAGCCTCGTTTATTTCATCAAGTTTAATTCGTTTTGAAATCATTTCGTCTAGATGCAGTTTGCCTTGCAGATAGAAGTCGATAAAACGAGGCATATCAACTCTAAATCTGTTGGACCCCATCATTGAACCTTGAATTTTCTTCTCTTGGAGAAACATAAATCCCATTAATTCAATTTTTACGCCAACGGGAATCATACCAATAACCGTTGCAGTACCGCCGGGTCTTAACATGTAGAATGCGTCTTCTGCAGTTTGTTTAAGTCCAATGGCTTCGAATGAGTAATGAACACCACCTTTGGTGAGCTCTTGCACTTGTTGAACAGCATCGCCAGAGGAGCCGTTAATAACATGAGTCGCGCCAAAGGTTTTTGCCATTTCCAATTTTGAATCAACCATATCAATAGCAATAATCTGGCTAGCGCCCGCTAAAGCTGCCCCATTAATACAGGACAAACCCACACCGCCACAACCAATGACTGCGACAGTCGAACCAGGCTCGACTTTAGCCGTATGAAATACTGAACCAAGGCCAGTTGTCACGGCGCAACCTATTAATGCCGCTCTGTCCATTGGCATATCTTCGCGAACCTTAACCAGTGCATGTTCATGAACCAACATTTGTTCTGCAAAAGATCCTAAGCTCGCAAACTGTTGCACGGGTTTTGTGTCTTGGGATAGTCGAGGTTCATCTTCTTCACCTCTTTTTGTCTCCGGGCTATTACAAAGAGACATATGACCCGTCAAACATTGCTCGCAATGGCCACAGAATACAGAAAGACAGGATATTACATGGTCTCCAGGTTTCACATAAGTTACATCCGATCCAACCTGTTCTACAACACCAGCGGATTCATGTCCAAGAATCATCGGTGTTTGAGCTGGATATAAACCTTCAATAAAGTGTAAATCACTATGACAAACCCCGACAGCCGATGTTCGAACCAGTACTTCACGAGGTCCGGGTTTTGATATTTGGATGTCTTCAATTGTTAGTGGTTGTCCCACCTCTCTAAATACCGCTGCTTTCATACTTTACCTCACCGTGATTAGTCGAAATGTTTTGTACTCTAATAATGCTCCAATATACATCATCAGAAAGTGTAAAAAAAACATCCTATTAGGCCAAACCAGGCTATTTATGGACGGGAACTAACTAGGGTACATCCAGAAATCAAAAATGTCGGTGCTACTTCCCTTGTAAGTGCCTGAATATGCCACCTAACTTATTCATAGTTTTGCAACACCCAGACAAACCCACCTATTTCTGGACGGGAACTAACTAGTGTCCGTCCAGAAATCAAAAACGTCGGGGCTACTTCCCTCGTAAGCGCTTGAAATTATTACCTAACATATTCTTGGTTTCGCAACATTCAGCCAAATTTGACTATTTCTGGACGGAAACTAACTAGGGAACTAAAGAATACTCCCAGTACATAGATAAAGAGTACGAATGCGATATGCGTCCATCACCAAAATGGGGATAACTAAAAATAATTCTCTTAAGCGCTTGCGTGAGCTTGAAAACATTAGATAATGACTGAAAATAAATACAATAACTCGGAGTCACCATGCAGTGTCCAAAATGTAACTCGCCAATGTCAGAACACACTTTAAGTACCCTGGAAGGCTCGGTCACAGTTGACCGATGCGAATCCTGTAAAGGTCTTTGGTTTGATATTGGTGAAGCTGAAACTTTGAAAGAAAAGTGGATGTCTGATCATATTGACAGCGGTGATCCGGAAGTCGGCAAGGCAAATAACCAAATCCGTGATATCAATTGTCCTAGATGTAATGAGCCAATGGATAAATTGAGTGATCCCGTCCAAACTCATATTGAGTATGAAGCCTGTGCTAATCATGGAATGTACTTCGATGCAGGTGAATTTACAGATTATAAATACGAAACCTTGATGGATATTTTCAGAGATTTCATTTTTATGGTCAAAAAGAAAAAGTAAACTCATCATCCTGAATGTAGAACAAAGTGCTAGAGGGGACTACGCCCCTCTTGTTTTATAGCTCTTGTTTTTATAGAGAGGGGCAACCCGTCTTTAGGCTTAGGAATGGGTATTTGAATCATGTCTAATTGGTAATTTTCTGGCAATTCAAATTCGTACATCCTCAAAAACTGATAGATAAACGCCTTAACCTGCATATGCGCAAAATGTAACCCAATACACATATGTGCACCTTTGTTAAATGGTACCCAAGCAAAAGGGTGCTTTTTATCTTCTGCACGCTGAGGTGAAAAACGGTCAGGTTCAAACTCATAGGGGTTTTCCCAGATTGAGGGCATATAGTGAGTATAGGACGGGGATATGCTCACAGCAGTATTGGCAGGAATGGTATGTCCTTCAAATTCAAACGAACGAATCGACCGGCGAGGAATACTAGGAACCGGAGTATAAAGACGCAAAGCCTCCTTGAAAGCCCATTCCACCAGTTCAAGTCTATCTTGATCCTCATACGCTAAATGCGTATTACCTGTCTCGGCATAGACTACATCGCATTGTTGACGAAGTTTAGCTTGCCACTCAGGGTGCTTACCCAAACCATAAATCATCGTAGTTATAGCACTTGTCGTTGTATCATGCGCGGCCATCATTAAAAATATTATATGGTCTACAATGTCCTCATCACTGTAATATTGGCCTTCCTCATTTTTATTTGTACAAAATTGCGTAAACATATCCGTATCATTTGAGGTTCTTTTTGATGAAATCATTGAGCTGAAAAAATCAATCAGATACTGACGCCCCTTCATCCCTTTCCAAAAGGCGAGCCCCGGTACTGGAAAGCGGACGACGGCAAGCGAGGCTGCCACTGTGTCAACGAAAGCTTGGTTTACTTTTTTTGCATCGACTCCAAGATCCATCCCTACAAAAACAACAGCAGCAACATCCAAGGTTAATTTTTTGATACTAGAATAAAAGGAAAAGCTGCTTTCACCACTCCAACCAGATATTCCCGCCTCTAAAACTGGGTTCATTTTCTCCATATAATTTTTTAATGCTTTGGGTTTAAATGCCGTGTTCATAATCCGCCTATGGGCACGATGATCTTCAAAATCCCTCAACATCAAGCCATTACTAAATAAAGCACCCAATATTTTTTCCCATCCTTTGCGGCTGGAAAAGTTCTTCTCCTTGTCCATCATCACCAATTCATTCGCTTCTGGGCCGAGCAAGATAACTGCACGTTGGAATAAAGCATCCACACGAATGACTTTGCCATACTTTTGGAAAAACTCATCTTGAGCGGCCTTAGGGTCCTTTAGCAATTTGAAGGTATTCCCAATCACCGGCCAGCCATAATTGCCTGGTAAAGAATCCAAGTTTCTATTTTCACCATCCGGCAATAGATCTGAGACAGTAGGCATCCGAGGAATAGTTTGATGCTTATTTGCTGACAATTTCGTATCACCTTTTATTCAGATATCAATTATCCATATCGCAATTTTTAGTGCGCGCCGCCGTCAACTGGAATAATAGCGCCCGTAGTAAAACTTGCCGCATCACTGGCTAAATACAGTGCCGTGCCGACAATTTCATCTGGCCTACCCCCACGTTGCATAGGAATATTGCGCTTCGCTTGCTCCTCAAATTTTTCCATATCCCACGCTTTGGCGATATCTGTTAAAAATGGACCTGCCATGATGCAGTTAACACGCACCTCTGGACCTAATGCAGCAGCAAAGGAACGGGTTAGCGCATTCAAACCGGCCTTCGCCGCGCCATAAGGTTCCGAATGTGGACTGGCATTTACAGCAGCGATACTACTCACGTTAATGATGACGCCTCCGTCGCCTGCTTTCATTCTTTCCCCGATATTTGCAGTCAATCTAAAAGGTCCTTTCAGATTGACACCAATAACTTTATCAAAAAGGGTCTCCGTCACTTCTCCGAGTGATGGATAAAGTGGCGACATTCCTGCATTATTAATCAGTACATCTACACGTCCAAAATGATCATAAACCGCCTCTACCATTTCATCCATTTCATCCCAATTTCCTGTATGGGCGGCATAGGCGAAAGCATTAACGCCGTGACTTCGAATTTCTTCACAACAGGCGTTACAGCTATCAATTTTTCGGCTAACCACGGCAATATTTGCACCCTGCTCAGCAAAGCCCAAAGCCATCTCCCGACCAAGACCTCGGCTCCCGCCGGTTATCAATACCACTTTACCTTCAAACTTTTTCTCTAATATGCCATCTTTTCTCATCATCTACTCACTAACAACTGCAATCGGCGTTATACTTAGACTAACCTAGTTCAACTATTTTTACCTAGCCTTTACCTGGCTCAGTGTGGATTGTAATTCACTAGCCAAAATAATTTATACCATATTGATGAGCATTTTTAGCTAAAAGGAGAGCCAAGTGAGCGAGCTGATATCCCAGAGACAGAGACATCGCGTTAGAGTGCTTGGTGAATTACTGGGTGAGGCCATGACGGATCAACATGGCGAGGCCTTCTTAGATAAAGTTGAAGAAATTCGACATCTAGCGAAGGCGAGAAGGCAAAATGATCCCTCCACTCAGAATCAATTACAAGAAGTACTACAATCACTAGATGACGACTATCTTATTTATGTCGCTCGCGCTTTTAATCAATTCCTCAACCTTGCAAATATTACCGAGCAAGCGGAGCTCACGGTCACAAATGACGCCACTTTTCCCGAACAATCTTACTTGGAAGATCTATTTAACAAACTAAAAAAATCAGGTTTAAAGAAAGATACAATTGCAAAAAAAATAAAAAACATTCGTTGCGAGTTAGTCCTTACTGCTCACCCCACCGAAATAACAAGAAGAACACTCATACAAAAATACAATCGAATCGCCGATCAACTAGATTGTGTTAAAGAAAACGTACCAATTTCTCCTCAAGATAGAATAAAACTTGAACGATTGATCGCAGAGGTTTGGTATACAGACGAAATACGGATGGAAAGACCGACGCCACAAGACGAAGCTAAATGGGGTTATGCCGTCATAGAATATTCATTTTGGGAAGCTATTCCAAAACTCTGGGAAGGATATAATCAGCTCGTTAAAGAATATACAGGTGAAGGACTCGCTATTACAGCAACACCTATTAGAATTTCATCTTGGATGGGTGGAGACCGGGACGGTAACCCAAACGTTACAGCTAAGGTTACAGATGAAGTAATTAAACTCTCTCGCTGGATGGCTGCCGATCTATATCTTCGCGACTTGGATGAACTGTTATCTCATTTATCCATGGCGAAGTGTAATGACTCTGTGAGGAAACTCTGTAGAAACGATCAAGATACGCCCGAACCTTATCGTGTGGTACTGAGGAATCTTAGAGAATCTCTATTAGAAACGCGTCAATGGTCGATTTCTAATTCTCCCATAAACAGTAAATTGATTTTAACCAAGAAGCAGCTATTTGCACCTTTATATACCTGTTACCAATCACTCATTGAATCTGGCATGGCCATTATCGCAGAAGGATTACTGAAGGAAACATTAATACGGGTTTCCACCTTCGGCGTCAATTTAGTTGATTTAGATGTTAGGCAAAACGCGGATGTTCATACAGATCTTCTTGACTCTTTAACACAATACCTTGAGATAGGCAGCTATCGAAGTTGGCCTGAGCGAGCTCGACAGGAATTCTTGATAAAGGAGTTAGACAGTAAACGGCCAATGATTCCTGACGAATGGTCTCCGTCATCAGCAATACAAGAAACACTTGATACCTTTAAACTCATTGCTAGCTTCGATTCCGAAGGCATTTCAAGTTACATTATTTCTATGGCAAAGAATCCATCTGATGTTCTCGCAGTTGTCTTATTACTTAGAAAATGCGGCGCTAGCAGAAAACTACCAGTTGTTCCCCTATTTGAAACCCTCGAAGATTTAGAAAACTCTGCTTGGACACTAGAAAGGCTATTGAGGATTCCTTGGTATACAAATTATATTCAAGGTCATCAACAAATTATGATTGGCTATTCGGATTCCGCAAAAGATGCAGGCCAAATGGCCGCAGCATGGGCGCAATATCGAGCTCAAGAAGATCTTGTCGCCATTAGTGAAAAATACAAAGTTGAGTTAACGCTTTTTCATGGTCGAGGTGGCACTGTGGGTCGAGGTGGCGCACCAGCAAGAGATGCAATTTTATCCCAACCTCCTGGATCCGTTAAAAATGCGCTGCGTGTTACCGAACAAGGCGAGGTTATACGATTCAAATATGGCTCACCTGAACTAGCCTTACAGAGTCTTGATTTAATTCTCAGTGCGACAATCGAAGCGAGTCTTTTGCCACCCCCAATGCCCAGCGAAAATTGGCGCAACCTAATGGACAAAATGGCGATGACAAGCCAACTTAGCTATAGAAAAATGGTGCAGGATAATGAGGAATTTCTCGAATACTTTTCACAGGGTACTCCTGAAAGAGAACTTGCTCTACTTGCGCTAGGTAGTCGCCCTGCTAGACGATCATCGCAGGATTCTGGCATCGAGGGCCTGAGGGCAATCCCATGGGTATTCGCCTGGACCCAAAAAAGACTTATGCTACCCGCATGGCTCGGAACAGACGACGCCTTTGCACAGAATTCATCAGGTCGTTCTGCCTACATACTGAAAGAAATGATTGCAGACTGGCCGTTTTTTAGAACACAGCTAGACATGCTCGAGATGGTATTAAGCAAAGCAGATGCAGACATTGCATTTCATTATGACAAAGAATTAGTAGATGATTCATTGCAGGAGATGGGCGCAGATTTTAGACAAAGAATGTTCAATTTAGTGAAGATTATAAATGAAATGAAAGATCAGAACTCACTTTTGGAAGACTCACAAGCCATTAAACGCTCATTAGATTTACGTCATCCCTACACTGACCCACTGCATTTTCTACAAATAGAACTCATGTCACGTAGTAGAAAAAACCCAACAAGCGGCAAAGATAATATAAACAAAGCACTACTAGTCACCATCGCTGGCATAGCTGCAGGAATGAGAAACACAGGATGAAAATTAAAAGGAGCTATGCAAGCGGGGCTAGTATTCTTCCCTTAATTGGCATGACTATTGGTGACAAGTTTGATGAGATTGTCGGTCGTTTTTCAGAAAGACCAGCCATTGTTTCAGTTCACCAAAACATTCGCTTAAGTTATAGTGAATTGGCAAGGGAAGTTAACAGCTTAGCTAAAGCATTTATCGCTAACGGTATAACCAAGGGTGATAGAATAGGAATATGGTCACCAAATAATGTCGAGTGGGTGATCTGCCAATACGCTAGTGCCAAAATTGGTGCTATTCTTGTGACCATCAATCCGGCATATCGTATTCATGAATTATCCTATGTCCTAAAACAGAGTGAGTGCAAAGCCCTAGTTATACAAAACCAGTTTAAGACCTCTGATTATGAGGCTATGATTCTCGAGCTTTGTCCAAATTTAAGTCTTTGTCAGGCTGGTAAATTAGATTCTCCTGATTTTGCAGAACTCGCCTTTGTTATATCAACCACGTCATCATCAATACCAGGCATTTTCGATTGGCAGGAATTTAAAAATTTAGGCAGCATCGTTAACGATGAATTGTTAAGCGCTTATCAGGGGAAATTAGATTTTAATGAAGCGATAAATATTCAATACACCAGTGGCACCACTGGATTCCCTAAAGGCGCAACCTTAAGTCACCATAATATCTTAAATAATGGTTTTTTTACTGCCGAAACAATGAACTTGACCTCGGAAGACAAGTTAGTGGCGCCGGTGCCTTTATACCATTGCTTTGGCATGGTAATGGCCAATTTAGGTTGTCTTACCCATGGCGCCTGTGTCATCTATCCTAGTGAAAGTTTTGAGCCCTTGGCGACGCTTCAAACAGTTGAAAAAGAAAACGCTACAGCACTCTTTGGTGTGCCAACAATGTTTATAGCTGAACTTGCAGAACCTGCTTTCTCAGACTTTGACCTAAGTACTCTACGCACAGGTATCATGGCAGGCGCGCCCTGCCCTGTTGAAACCATGAAGCAAGTAAACGAATTAATGCATATGACGGAAGTAGAAATTGCCTACGGTATGACTGAGACTAGTCCCGTTAGTTTTCAAACTCGAGTAGATGCGCCTTTTGATAAGAGGGTGAGTACGGTAGGTACAGTTCATCCCCATGTGGAAGTTAAGCTAATCAATCCAGATGATCAAAGCCTTTGTCCGACAAATGAGATGGGGGAGCTCTGTACTAGAGGCTATTCTGTCATGTTAGGTTACTGGAAGAACGACGCTGCTACTGCTGAAGCTATTGATAAAGCGGGGTGGATGCATACGGGTGATCTCGCCATCATGGATGAAGATGGATACGTCGACATCGTTGGTCGAATAAAAGATATGATTGTCCGCGGCGGGGAAAATGTCTATCCCAGAGAAATCGAAGAATATTTGATGACGCGAGATAGCATCGAAGCCGTACAGGTAACAGGTATTCCAGATCCTCGCTACGGAGAAGAAATCATCGCCTGGGTTGTCATTAAAGAAGGCCACAAAGATAGTGAAGCGTTGATTAGAGACTTCTGTAAGGGCGCAATTGCACACTATAAGATACCCAAACATGTGCGTATCTCTACTGAGTTTCCTATGACAGTCACGGGAAAGGTGCAAAAATTTAAAATGCAAGAAATTAGCATCGAAGAACTCGGTCTGACACCGTAGAGTCGAGGTTTGTTTTGTTATTTATCTCTGAACACGTAAATTTACCCGATCAAGAAATCGAGCTTAGTGCAATTCGTGCACAAGGCGCTGGCGGCCAAAATGTCAACAAGGTCTCCTCAGCCATTCATCTAAGATTTGATATCTTAAACTCATCACTGCCTCCAGAACTAAAGGAAGCACTCAGTAAAAAGAGAGACCACCGAATCACGAGAGGCGGCATAGTCGTCATTAAAGCCCAGCGTTTTCGGACGCAGGAAAAAAATCGCGAAGATGCATTGTTAAGACTGTCTACATTGATACAAGGTGCAAGTATTGTTCAAAAACCTCGCGTTAAGACGAAACCGTCAAAAGCGTCTAAGCGAAAGCGTGTGGATAGCAAGGTATCACGTGGGAAATTAAAGACTTCTAGAGGTAAGCTTTTCTCGGATTGATAGGTCTTTATCGTTATTATTTTCAAGTTTTTGAATCGATTTTATCAAATGATTTTATACGTTTTATTACCTTACATAAAGCCCAAACTCATACAGACTTAGTCCATAGCT
>JBLHIH010000116.1:0-12529 GCA_047616645.1 Flavobacterium sp.
ATAATCCTCTTCTGACCATTGGTGATGAGGCGGCTATCGTCATTGATATTATGGGGGAAGAGCTTAGCCCCTTGGGTCAAAACTTTATTCGGGTGTTGGCAGATAATGATCGTATTAGTCTGTTGCCGCAGATAGCTGAAATGTTCGAGTTACTAAAAGCCCACCATGAAAAAACAATGGATGTAGAAGTCATCAGTGCTTACGAGATTGATGACGCGACTGGACAAGCCTTAGCGGCAGGGCTTAAGCAAAAGCTAAAGAGAGAAATAAACTTATCTTCAAGCGTGGATGCGTCACTTATTGGTGGTGCCATTATCCGTGCGGAAGATACGGTGATAGATAATTCGGTACGCGGAAAGCTTTCGAAGCTGTCACAAGCCCTAAATTAATTTAACCCTTCCTCGAGGAACGGAAAATGCAACAACTGAATCCTTCAGAAATTAGCGAGATTATTAAGCAACGCATTGAGAAGCTTGATATCTCTTCGGAAGCTCGAAATGAAGGCACCATTGTCAGCGTATCTGACGGTATTGTAAGAATACATGGATTAGCTGACGTTCAAAATGGCGAGATGATTGAGTTCGAAGGCAACCTATTTGGATTTGCATTGAACCTAGAACGAGACTCTGTAGGCGCTGTGGTATTGGGCGACTATAAATCTCTTAGAGAAGGTCAAACTGTAAAATGTACCGGGCGAATATTAGAAGTGCCTACTGGACCAGAAATGTTAGGTCGTGTTGTAGACGCACTCGGTAACCCAATAGATGGAAAGGGCGAAATTAAAGCAAGCTCTAGCTCACCTGTTGAAAAGGTAGCGCCAGGTGTAATTGCTCGAAAGCACGTCGATCAACCTGTGCAAACAGGTCTAAAGTGTATCGATTCTATGATCCCGGTTGGTCGTGGTCAGCGAGAATTGATCATCGGTGACAGACAAACAGGTAAAACAGCAATCGCGATTGACGCGATCATCAACCAGCAAAAGTCTGGTATTAAGAGCGTATATGTCGCGATTGGCCAGAAACTTTCTTCTGTTGCGAACGTTGTTAAAACCTTAGAAGAACATGGCGCGATGAAAAACACTGTCGTTGTCGTCGCAGGCGCTGCAGACCCTGCGCCAATGCAATATATTGCGGCGTATTCTGGTTGCGCGATGGGAGAATACTTCCGTGATCGTGGTGAAGATGCGCTGATTATTTATGATGATTTAACTAAGCAGGCTTGGGCATACAGGCAGATTTCTTTACTATTGCGTCGACCACCTGGCCGAGAAGCCTATCCTGGTGATGTTTTCTATTTGCACTCTCGATTGTTAGAACGTGCAGCACGTGTAAATGAAGCCTATGTTGAGGCAGAGACGAATGGAGAAGTAAAAGGTAAGACAGGTTCATTGACGGCTTTACCGATTATTGAGACACAAGCCGGCGACGTATCTGCTTTTGTACCAACAAACGTAATTTCGATTACCGATGGCCAGATCTTTTTAGAGTCTGACAAATTTAATGCAGGTGAAAGACCCGCTATGAACCCTGGTATTTCAGTATCCCGTGTGGGTGGTGATGCGCAGGTTAAGTTTATGTCAAAGATTTCTGGTGGTATCAAATTGGCCCTGGCTCAGTATCGAGAGCTCGCGGCTTTCTCACAGTTTGCCTCTGATTTAGATGACGCGACCCGTCGTCAATTGGAGCACGGTGAGCGTATTAATGAATTGATGAAGCAAAAACAATATTCCCCAATGTCTGTAGCAGAAATGGGTATTGTATTGTTTGCGGCTAATGAAGGTTATTTAGTAGATGTCGCAGTCAACAAGGTATTGGATTTTGAGTCGGCTTTGATGTCCTACATGAACAGCGAACATGCTGATTTTATGGCAGAGATAAACGAAAAAGGTGCTTATACTCCTGAGGTAATAGCCTCTATGAAAGGTGCATTGGATACGTTTAAGTCCACACAAACTTGGTAAAGCTTGATGGAGCGATCAGCTTTGCTGGCTGCGCCTTTGCAAGTTGCAATAGACTAACGAGGATTATATGGCGAACGCCAAAGAGCTTCGAAAACAAATAGGCAGTATTAAGAATACGCAAAAAATTACGAGCGCTATGGAAATGGTAGCAGCGAGTAAAATGCGTAAGGCACAAGAGCGCATGTCTCGTGGGCGGCCCTATTCTGATCATATGCGCACCGTCATCAGCCATGTAGCAAAAGCATCTCCTGAATTTCATCATCAATTTATGATTGAGCGGGAAGTTAAGCGTATTGGTTATATTATTGTAACGACCGATAAAGGCCTTTGCGGTGGTCTAAATATCAACTTACTAAAAGCCACTGTTAAGAATATTAAAACCTGGGTTGATCAAGATGTTGAAGTTGATCTGTGTTTGATTGGCAATAAGGGTGCACAATTTTTTAAATCTTATGGCGGCAATGTTATAGCAGCAAGCAGCCATAAAAGTGAAACGCCAGCTATCGATGATTTGATCGGCAGCATTAAGGTGATGTTGGATTCTTTCGAGTCAGGGAAAATTGATAAAATATTTCTAGCAAACAATGTTTTTGTAAACACGATGACTCAAAAACCGACTATTAAACAGCTAGTGCCTCTTGATCCTCAAGATGAAGGAGAAGAGAAGCATCGTTGGGATTACATCTATGAACCTGATGCAAGGCAGCTTATAGAAGGTCTATTAACCAGATATATAGAGTCTCAAGTTTACCAAGCTGTTGTAGAAAATGTAGCTTGCGAGCAAGCTGCAAAAATGATCGCGATGAAGAGCGCCACAGACAATGCTGGTGATCTGGTAGATGAGCTACAACTGATTATGAACAATGCAAGACAAGCGGCAATTACTCAAGAATTGTCAGAGATCGTCAGCGGTGCATCCGCAGTCTGATAAATATTAATTGAATTAGAAGTTTTAAGCATAAGAGGAATTAGCAATGAGTAGCGGACGTATCGTACAGGTAATTGGTGCGGTTATCGATGTTGAATTTCCACGGGATAGTGTCCCAAAGATATACGATGCACTGAATGTAGATTCCAATAATCTAACCTTAGAAGTGCAGCAACAACTCGGTGACGGAATTGTCAGAACTATTGCTATGGGAAGCTCTGAAGGCGTAAGTCGTGGGCTGGCCGTGAGCAATACTAACGATCCGATTTTGGTACCAGTGGGAGAAGAAACCCTTGGCCGAATTATGGACGTATTGGGAAACCCCATTGATGAAAAGGGTCCAATTGGCGAAAAATCTAGAATGCCTATTCACCGAGACCCACCTACCTATGAAGAGTTAGCGGGTAGCCGTGACTTGTTAGAAACCGGTGTGAAGGTTATTGACCTAATTTGTCCTTTTGCAAAAGGCGGTAAGGTTGGTCTTTTTGGTGGTGCTGGTGTTGGTAAGACCGTTACCATGCTTGAATTAATCAACAACATCGCTCGGGAACATAGTGGTTTGTCAGTTTTCGCGGGAGTGGGAGAGCGTACTCGAGAAGGTAATGATTTTTACCACGAAATGCAGGATGCTGGTGTACTTGATAAAATAGCGATGGTCTTCGGTCAAATGAATGAGCCTCCTGGTAATAGATTGCGAGTTGCTTTGTCTGGACTTACCATGGCAGAAAAATTCCGCGATGACGGTAAAGATGTATTGTTGTTTATTGACAACATCTATCGTTACACCTTGGCGGGAACTGAGGTGTCAGCACTCTTAGGTCGTATGCCTTCAGCGGTTGGTTACCAGCCTACGCTTGCAGAAGAAATGGGTGTGCTTCAAGAAAGAATTACAACCACAAAAACAGGGTCGATTACTTCCATTCAAGCGGTTTATGTACCAGCGGATGACTTAACAGACCCGTCTCCAGCAACGACATTTGCTCACTTGGATTCAACGGTAACGCTCTCACGTGAAATTGCATCTTTAGGTATTTACCCAGCGGTAGACCCGCTAGACTCAACTTCTCGACAATTGGATCCATTGGTTGTCGGTGAAGAGCACTACAATGTTGCTATGGGTGTGCAATCTGTTCTTCAAAAGTACAAAGAGCTTAAAGACATTATTGCGATTCTTGGTATGGACGAGCTATCTGAAGAAGATAAGTTGACTGTGAATCGGGCACGTAAAGTCGCTCAGTTTTTCTCTCAACCTATGCACGTTGCAGAAGTATTTACAGGCACACCGGGTGTTTATGTTTCACTGAGTGACACTATCAGAAGCTTCAAAGGTATTCTGGAAGGTGATTATGATGATCTGCCAGAGTCGGCATTTAGCATGGTTGGTAGTATCGAACAAGCCACAGAAAAAGCAAAAACGCTCTAGTAGCGGTTTTGTTTTAGGATGTGATCGAAAACTAAAAGTAAGTACTCACTACTTACAATAGGGCGGCTAGACAAAACCAGGTCTAGCCAAAAAGGATTATTATGGCAACTACAGTACATTGCAGCATCGTCAGTGCCGAGAAGGAAATCTTTTCGGGCCAAGTTGAAATGGTCGTCGCCTCTGGGACAATCGGTGAATTAGGCTTGTTTCCTGGTCATACGCCCTTATTGACGGGTGTAAAATCAGGACCCGTTCGTCTTAAATTGGAAGGAGGCGAAGAAGAAATCTTTTTTGCTTCAGGTGGATATATCGAAGTGCAGCCCAATGCCATAACAATTTTGGCGGATACAGCACTTAGGGCAGATGATCTAGATGAGGCAGCAGCACAAGCGGCTCAGGCAAAAGCGGAAAAAGAGCTTTCTGATAATAAATCAGATATCGACTTTGGCCGTGTTCAAGCTGACATTCAGGAAACTGCAGCGATGCTCCGAACTATCCGAAAGTATAGAAAGTAGCGAATAAATAGCTTTGTAGAAGGACGGTCTTACCGTCCTTTTTTATGCCTGTTGATTCTTAAAAAGGCGGTGGTTTCGATATCCTCAATGTCGGTGAAAGGGTAAACTTTATAAATGACGATAAGCTCAAAAGTTGATATTTGTATTCTTGCAGCAGGCATGGGTACAAGGATGAAATCAAAGCGCCCCAAGGCGCTTCATACCATTGCCGGTAAACCCATGTTGGCTCACTTACTTGAAACAGCAAGCGCGCTGAACCCTCACCAAATTCACGTTGTCATTGGTCAAGGTGGAGATCAAATAAGAGATCGATTCCACGACCAGGGTATTCATTGGGTGGAACAAAAAGAGCAATTAGGAACAGGTCATGCCGCGATGCAAGCGATGCATGATTTTGATAATGAATCCCGAGTATTATTGTTGGTGGGTGATGCGCCCTTACTTAGGCTCTCATCAATGCAAACCCTATTAGCGGCAGATTGCGAACTAGGTGTACTGACAGTCGATCAAGAGAATCCGTTCAACTACGGTCGGATCATTAAGCAAGGATCACAGCTTATTCAAATTGTGGAAGAAAAAGACGCTAGCGAAAAACACAGAGCCATCAAAGAAATTAACAGCGGAGTAATGGTAGCTGGCGCTGCAAAACTAATATCGTGGTTGTCGAAACTAGATACAAATAATGCTCAAGGCGAATATCTCCTTACGGACATAGTTGAAATAGCGAATGCAGAAGAGGCTTCAGTTCGAGCGGTAAAAATAGATGATGCTGGAGAAGTATTAGGTGTGAATACACTCGGTCAACTAGCAAATATAGAAAAATACTACAGAGGTCGACTAACAGATAGTTTAATGGCGGAAGGTCTTCATTTGATAGATCCATTTCGCTTTGACTTGCGAGGAGAATTAGAAGCCGGTACAGATTGTAGTTTTGACGTTAATTGTATTGTAGAGGGTAAGGTTTCACTTGGCGATAATGTAAAGGTAGGGGCAAATTGTATTATTAAAGATTCATCTATTGGATCTGGTACAGAGATTAAGCCGAACACGATGTTGGATGGCGCATCCATCGCAGCGAATTGCCGTGTCGGTCCCTATGCCAGAATTCGTCCAGGCACCGTGCTATCGGATGAAGTGGCAATAGGGAATTTTGTAGAAATAAAAAAAACAACATTAGGCAAGGGAAGTAAATCGAGCCACCTTACTTATTTGGGTGATGCTGTTATCGGTAATCGCGTCAACATAGGCGCAGGGACAATAACGTGTAATTATGATGGCGTGAACAAACATCAAACAGTTATTGGAGATGATGTTTTTGTTGGTTCTAATACTGCTTTTGTTGCGCCGGTAACAATAGGCAATGACTCGATAACTGGAGCAGGGTCAACGATTACAAAAGACATTGAGGAAAAAGCGCTCGGCATTGCTCGAGGTAAACAACGAAATATTCCTGGTTGGAACGGTCCGAGAGAAGAATAATGTGTGGCATAGTGGCTGCGGCAACGCGTAGAAATGTGAGTGGGATATTGCTGGAAGGTTTACAGCGTTTAGAATACCGTGGTTATGATTCTGCGGGTATGGCTTTGCTTACTCAACATACAGGTTTACAGAGATCTCGACGCGTGGGTAAGGTAAAAGCACTCCGTGATGCAGATCATGATGCGCCAATCTTTGGTCAAATAGGCATCGCTCATACTCGATGGGCAACCCATGGCAAGCCTACAGAAAAAAATGCTCATCCTCATGTATCGAATTTTGAAAATGCTAAGAACAGCGTTGATCAGGTCGCCATTGTTCATAATGGCATCATCGAAAACCATGAGGTTCTCCGACTTGATTTGCGCAAGGCAGGTTATGTTTTTGAATCTGAAACAGATACCGAAGTGATCGCTCACTTAGTACACCAACAAGTTAATATAGAAGGTAATCTTCTTAGAGGATTGGAAAGTGCGCTAAGGAAATTGGAAGGCGCCTATGCAGTCGCGGCTATTCATGAAGCATATCCGGACCGTATTGTCGCCGCTAGAGCAGGTAGTCCTCTAGTGGTGGGATTGGGAATTGGTGAAAATTTTGTAGCCTCTGATCCTCAAGCCTTACGTCCAGTAACCGATCGTTTCATTTATTTGGAAGAGGGAGAGTTGGTCGAAATTTCAGCTGACAAAATTTCTATCTTTGGTACTAATAAGCACTCAGTTGAAAGCCGAACTGTCGTTCTCGATAACATTCAGCATTCGAATGATAAGGGTAACTATCGTCATTTTATGATGAAGGAAATACATGATCAGCCCGACGCCATTAGAGCGACCCTTGAAGGAAGAGTTTCAGCGTCCCATGTTTTAGCAGAAGTCTTTGGTGTTGGTGCTGCAGAAATATTCAAAAAAACAAAAGCAGTTCATATTGTCGCCTGTGGTAGTAGCTTTTACACAGGCTTGGTCGCCAAGTATTGGTTTGAGGAATTAGCAGGTATACCCTGTCACGTCGAAATCGCCAGTGAATACCGCTATCGCAAAGTCGCGACGGTCGAAGGCACTTTGTTGGTGACCATCTCTCAAAGCGGTGAAACCGCCGATACATTAGCAGCACTTAGGTTTTCAAAAAATCAGCGGCGCGTTTCAGAAAAGAAGGCAGAAGAGAAACCAGAAAGTCATTATCTCGCCAGCTTGTGTTTGTGCAACGTACCTTCAAGCTCCTTAGTACGAGAGTCCGATCTTAGTTTATTGATAAAAGCGGGCCCCGAGATTTGTGTCGCTTCAACCAAGGCATTCACAACACAATTAGCTGACTTGTTGCTTTTGGTTATTGCGATAGGTAAACATAAAGGCCTCAGTGAAGAAAAAGAGTCGGAACTTGTCTCTGCTCTACATACAATTCCTGACTTAATGGCGACTGCCCTTTTGCAAGATAAAGCGATTGAAAAATTGGCAGAACAATTTGCCGATAAACAGCATGCTTTATTTTTAGGTAGAGGCTCGCATTACCCGGTAGCCATGGAGGGTGCACTCAAGCTAAAAGAGATATCCTACATACATGCCGAAGGCTATCCAGCGGGAGAACTAAAACATGGACCACTCGCTTTGGTTGATGATGATATGCCGGTGGTGGCGGTTGCGCCAAGTGATGACTTATTGGGTAAATTAAAATCAAACTTACAAGAAGTGCAAGCAAGAGGGGGTCAGCTAATTATTTTTGGGGATGAAAAACGCTTTCAAAATGAGTCCGATGTTATAACTATACCTAGCTGCCATCCCAGTATTTCTCCCATTATCTATACCATCCCTATGCAATTGTTGGCCTACCATGTAGCGCTACTGAAAGGGACGGATGTTGATCAACCTAGAAATCTCGCAAAGTCGGTGACCGTAGAATAGATGGATGTTTCCTATTTGCTAGACGGACTCAACGATGCACAGCGAACGGCGGTATCAGCCCCTCCTGGTAGTTATCTCATATTGGCAGGCGCCGGAAGTGGTAAAACAAGAGTATTAACCCATCGTATAGCTTGGGTGGTAAAAACGGAAAATGTTTCTCCCTATAGTATCTTGGCCGTGACCTTTACCAATAAGGCTGCAGCAGAGATGCGCTCTCGGATCGAATCTCTTCTAACAATGCCGGTACGAGGTATGTGGGTAGGGACTTTTCATGGGATTGCTCATCGTCTACTTCGCGCACACTGGAAAGATGCAGGCCTGCCTAAGAATTTTCAAATTATTGACTCAGATGATCAGCTTCGTTTGGTAAAAAGAATCATAAAGTCTCTAGAACTTGACGAGAAAAAATGGCCAGCAAGGCAAGCCATTGGGTTTATTAATTCCAACAAGGATGAAGGTTTAAGACCAAAAAATATTGAAGACTATGGCGACCTTTATACGAAAACGCACTTGGACATTTATCGTGCCTATGAGGAAGCTTGTCAGCGTGGCGGCATGGTTGATTTTGCGGAAATGTTGCTTCGTGCGCATGAGCTATGGTTGAACAATCCTGTTTTGTTAAGGCATTATCAGGATCGTTTTTCACATTTACTTGTTGATGAGTTTCAAGACACCAATAGTATTCAATATGCGTGGATAAGGGTGTTGGCCGGAGATAGAGACAATATACTGGTCGTTGGAGATGACGATCAATCAATCTATGGTTGGCGAGGCGCAAAGATAGAAAACATACAAAAGTTCAGTACAGATTTTCCTAATAGCCAAGTGTTTAGACTAGAACAAAACTATCGTTCTTCTGGTTCCATATTGAAAGCAGCCAATGGACTGATCACTCAGAATCCAGGCCGGCTGGGCAAAGAATTGTGGACAGATAAAGGTGATGGTGAGCCGATAAATTTGTATGCAGCATTTAATGAAATTGATGAGGCTCGATACATTGTAGCCCGCATTAAAGATTGGAATACTCAAGGTAACAATTTTAAAGAGGCAGCAATACTTTACCGATCTAACGCCCAATCCCGAGTCTTAGAAGAAGCATTTCTAAGGGCTCAGATTCCCTATCGAATATATGGAGGGCAAAGGTTCTTTGATCGAATGGAGATTCGACATGTATTAGCGTACATGCGTTTAATCAGTCATAGAGACGCAGACGCATCTTTTGAAAGGGTTATCAATACACCTGCCCGCGGTATCGGCGATAAGTCAGTTCAAATGATGAGAAACCTGGCTCGCAGTGAAAATATTTCAATGTGGCAGTCAGGAAAGAAACTGCTTGAAGCCAAATCTATGACTGCTCGCGCTAGAAATGCTATTCAGACTTTCTTGGACCTAATCGACTGTATGGATGAATTAACTCAGGACGGTGATTTAACAGAACTATGCGAAATCGTCATCCAGAAAACTGGACTTAAGGAATATTACGCCAAGGAAAAGGGGGAGAAAGGTCAAGCCCGTATTGAAAACATGCAAGAGCTTATTACGGCGGCCAAAACATTTGACCCTGAACCAGATTTTAGTGTTGATGACGAAGGTCTAGATGGAGGGCAAGAAGAGCCAAAAACAATTCTGGATGAATTTTTGAGTCATGCAGCCTTGGAAGCAGGAGAAAGCCAAAGCGATCCCAATAAAGATAGTGTCCAGATGATGACCTTACATAGTGCAAAGGGATTGGAATTCCCCTTAGTCTTTCTTGCCGGCCTAGAAGATGGACTTTTCCCCCATCAAATGTCAATGGAGGAACCGGGTCGATTAGAAGAAGAAAGACGCCTTTGTTATGTTGGAATAACGCGAGCAATGAAAGCACTTTACCTGACTTATGCGGAAACACGCCGAATTAATGGATCTGAAACCTATAATAGGGTCTCGCGTTTTGTAGGCGAAATCCCCGCTGAGCTTGTCCAAGAAGTTCGCCTTAGTAATATTGTTACTAGACCAGCGATGCCTGTAAGAAATCATAAACGCGCCGCAATGAGCGGTGCAATGAACAGCGAAGTCGATGGAACAGAATTACGATTGGGTCAGAGAATAAATCATGCAAAGTTTGGTGAAGGAACAATTCTGAATTACGAAGGTCAGGGTAAACAAGCAAGAATACAGGTCAACTTTGATAACGAAGGCAGCAAGTGGTTGATGTTGGCCTATGCAACTTTATTGCCCTGTAGCTGATATTTTACACAGATCAAAGATGGGATATATGCTGGCATCTAGGATAGAAATAAACTAAAAAAGTGTGGAAAAAAGGTTAGAAAGATATGAATAATAAGATCATCGTCTTATCAATGCTGTTCATCTTAAGTGCTTGTGGTGGTGAACAATCAAATGAAATTCAGTCGAGCGTTATTCAAGAGGTGCAAAAAACTTATCACTGGCGAATAGTGACTACTTGGCCAAAGAATTTACCCGGCTTAGGGAGGGCACCAGAAGCCTTTGCTGACATGGTCGAATTAATGACCAATGGTCGAATGAAGATAACGGTTTATGGTGCGGGGGAAATTGTTCCCGCCATGGGTGTATTTGATGCTGTTTCTCTGGGGACAGTCGAAATGGGGCACGGTGCTGCCTACTATTGGAAAGGGAAAGTCCCTATCGCACAATTTTTCACCGCCGTCCCCTTTGGTCTCAATGCACAAGAGATGAATGGTTGGCTTCACCATGGAGGAGGACTGGCACTGTGGGAAGAATTGTACGCAAATTATAATCTTGTGCCCATGGCCGGCGGTAATACAGGCGTTCAAATGGCGGGCTGGTATAACAAAGAGATAAATAGTTTAGCCGATATTAAGGGTATGAAAATGCGCATTCCAGGTCTCGGCGGAGAAGTTTTTGAGAGAGCGGGGGGAATAGCCGTCAATCTACCAGGGGGAGAAATTTTTACTAGTCTTCAGACTGGCGTTATAGATGCAACCGAATGGGTTGGGCCGTACAACGATTTGACATTTGGCCTCCATCAAGCTGCCAAGTACTATTATTATCCTGGCTGGCAGGAACCTGGTCCTACACTTGAATTTATTATTAATAAAGAAGCATTTGAGCCTTTACCTACAGACTTAAAAGAAATTATTAGGGTAGCGGCACGCGCTGTTAATGAAGACATGTTGGCGGAATATACAGCGAGGAACAACTCAGCACTTAGGGAGTTGGTCGATACGCATAAAGTAGAATTAAGAAAACTACCGGATGATGTTCTATCAGAATTGTTTAAGATTTCTGGCGAAATCATTGCTGAAATTCCGGGAGATGATCCACTAGGCCAAAGGATTTATCAGTCCTATATCAACTATCGCGACGATGTCATTCCGTATCACGATATATCGGAACGTGCCTATATAAATGCAAGAGCTGATCAACTCAATCCTTAACTTCGACCAAATAGAATGGAAGGCAACCAAGTCGCGAGCCCAGGTTGCCAGGCCAATAACAATAACATTGCTAGCTGCATCAAGATAAAAGGGATAACACCTTTATAGATATCGATTGTAGTGACGCTTGCTGGTGCGACGCCGCGAAGATAAAAAAGCGCAAACCCAAAAGGCGGTGTTAGAAATGAGGTTTGCAAATTAATAGCTATCATTATACCTAGCCAAACAGGATCTAGCCCCATTGCCAGTAAAGCAGGACCAACGATAGGTACAACAACAAAAGTAATCTCAATAAAGTCTAAAATAAAACCGAGCAAAAAAATCACCAACATCACAACGAGTGTGGCGACAACCACCCCTCCACCTAAGCCTTCAAACAACTGTTGAACGAGATCATCACCTCCAAAACCACGAAACACCAAAGAGAAGATTGATGCGCCGATGAGGATGAAAAAAACCATCGAGGTCGTCATGAGAGTAGAACGCCCGATTTCCAAAATTTGTCTAAAGCCTAATGACTGAGAGATTAATGCCATTGTCAAAGCACCAAAAGCACCGACTGCGGCAGCCTCTGTAGGTGTGGCAATGCCAAGTAGGATTGATCCCAATACGGTAAATATAAGTAATAGAGGCGGTACGATACTGATAAAAAACGCTCTGAAGGAGATGCTCTGTCGATCTTTAATGGGCGGCGCCAAATCGGGACGAACTAATGCAACGATCAAGATATAGCTTAGATAGAAGCCCACCAAAATCAGACCTGGAATGATTGCACCGGCGAACAAATCTCCAACCGACACTGTTTTTGGGTTAAAAATGCCCTGACTAAGTTGGGCTTGTTGGTACGCGTTACCTAAAACATCGCCTAGAAGAACCAATGCGATAGACGGTGGAATAATTTGGCCAAGGGTCCCAG
>JBLHIH010000117.1:0-12421 GCA_047616645.1 Flavobacterium sp.
GTCATATATAATTCCTTCCTTATAAAATAGTGGTCCTAATAAATAGCGGCACCTACTAATCGATTGTTAGTGCTAACGATACAAGTAATGTTTCTGCTCACAATGCTGCCTTGATAATCAAACACACGGCAGATAATCACTTGCGCGATATCAGAATAAAAATTTCTGATCTATAGGCCGTCTGAACTTCCTTGCATTAGCCCGCTCATTATATTTTATGTGTGATGTAGAAGAAATTTTATTACTTCATCAAAACCTTTTCGAGTTCTGTATTAAAATCCGGTCCGTCGAGCATGTGCTCCCATTCTGAATCAGTGAGTAGCCTGTAGGGTATTTGGTGGCGATCAAAAGCCTCTGCCATTTTGACACTTTTATTGAATGGCACATCGGTATCTTTTTTTCCATGAAGTAGTAGAGTCGGAGGATAACTGGCGCTTACATTTTTGATCCTTATTGTAGATTGCACTCGGCTTCGAATACCCATCTCCTGTGACATCCCCATCCCCATAAAACGATACGATGGCCTTTGGCCGCGGTTCAACACGATAGCCTAGAGATAGCGCGAGGTAGCCTTCAGCCGAATGACCAACAACTACAATCCGCTCTGGGTCAAGATTGAATTGTTTCGCCCCATATCACGTAGCCAATAAGACGCATCCTCTACGTCTGACAATATGTCGGGCAGCTTGGTCTCTGGCGCTAGTCAATTGACGCGAGTATGAATCCAGCATCGATATACTTTTGTAGTTGCCAGGGTAGTATCCAGCCTCGAAAACCAAAAACCAGCGCACCTCCATGAATATACAGAATGACCGGTCAAGGGTTTTCAGTAGGCAAAGATGGTTGATAGACATCGACCTGAATCCCATGTCCACTGACGGTTTTGTACGTATGGGTAGATAAAACGTAGGTATCTTGGGAGAACACAGGCTCAACGCAGAAGAGCAATAAAACGAATAACTTAAAAATCAGCCTTGTACTAAAATCAGTGTTCTACCAAAGGAAACATGGCAGGAATAGCTTGCGCTGCGCTGACTAAGAGCAAAAGCGCATAGTGTGTGTTTTTATGTTTCGTCATCATTGCGACCAGAAATATCAACATCATTGTCAACATAAAAACCGGTGGGGGAGCATTAATTACCCCTGGAAGGTAATCTGCGCCAAGAGCGGCGGATTCGTGAAGAAAGAGAAAGATGTAAACACCGCCTGATGAAGAAAAATAGACGTCATCTAAATCGATTTTTTCGTTATCTTTTAGCCTGCTTGGGACTAGTGTTGTTACCGCTAAGGTGAAGAAGATAACAGGTGCTATGACAACGAACACTGTAGAGGTCGCTTCCAGGTCAACTAATCGATAAGCCCAGATACCGCTTAAGTGGCCGATTACATTGAAGATTAACCAAAAGCAAAGCAATAGAAATAAAGTGGGATTCTTAACATGCTGCCAATTTCGGGTAATATGGCCTATATAGGTCAGGATGGCTGATATCGCTATTGCGCCGACCAGCCCGATTAACACCATTAGAAATTCGAAGAAGGTCATCTAGCTGCCTAACGCAATCACATGCGGCGCTTCGCACAATGTGCTTGAATAGAGAATGAATGGACTATCGCCATATTACCGTTGTAAAAATTACAGCGCAATACCTTTCCAAGAGGCGACTATGGATCGGAAACCAAGCTGCCATCTAGTCTAAACAAGACACTCAGGCGTTCAGCCAACGATTAGCGATGGCGAAGTGTTTCTCAGCTGCATCGCGGGCATCCCATAAAAATCGAATGGGATGCTGAGGCTTAAGCGGCAGGCCCTTCTACATGGAAGAGTTTATTATAGATGCTCCATCGGCCGTCGGTTTTTAGAAAAGACAAGGTGTCTAGAAAGGTCATTCCCAGATAATCATCACGGACGCGAGATATGGCAGTATCGCCAGCGATATCGAGGG
This sequence comes from Flavobacterium sp., assembly GCA_047616645.1. Taxonomy (GTDB): domain Bacteria; phylum Pseudomonadota; class Gammaproteobacteria; order Pseudomonadales; family Azotimanducaceae; genus JAHRVQ01. The sequence goes on from JBLHIH010000117.1 coordinate 1,944, forward strand.
ATATTATTTCAAGCCTTGCTGGCTCCCCCTTTTCCTTCGGTGAAGGTTGTTGGCTCGTTACAAAGCCGGCGAATTCATCCACTGACATTTGATGTAAACCATCCTCGAGATAGCCCGTGATTTTCGCATTCGGATGAAATGCAGCATGCGTTTTCTCATCACTGGATTCATACATGCAGTCGAAGTAAGTCTGAATAGTCTCTTTTATTTGATTTTCATCACTCATGGCTTTGTTTCCTTATGCTAATGATACCTTGGGATCTCCCGCACTCGACTCGCCGATAGCTGATCGCAAGGGTAATAATTTGTGGTGGCGTTGTCGCGAAAACCATCAAATTTTCAGTCATCAGAAATTGCAGTGAACAGTTTATCATCAATACTTGCTAACAGGCTATTCAGGTGAATAATGGGCGCCGAAGTAAAATTAACTTTGGGTTATAGCGTACCTAGTGTCTTTAATTCGCTCCTGCATAAGATTGCGTATAAGAAGATTGTGGTCACCGTACCATTAAGAATGCACCCGCAAGCAATAGAAGAGCGCCGATAATTCGGTTTACGCCCAGTTCACGTACAGGTACGCCAAATGCACCAAAATAATCTATGACTAAACCCACTAGAAGTTGGCCGACAACGATTAAGGTTATTGCGGAAGTGGCACCGAGTTTAGGAATGGTATGACTTAAGGTTAGATAAAGAACTAGACCTAATGCACCACAACCAAGCATGTACCATGGCAAGGTGCGCCATTCGTGAATAAGTTCTCCCCGACGAAAGACAAGCAGTACCAACGATGCTGCAGCGCCGCCCAGGTGAACAATGAAACTGCTCGAAGCACCACCGATACGTTGTGCCATTGCGCCAGCTATCGGTACTTGTGTACCGACCGCGACGCCGCCCATCAATCCGACTGCAATTACGATAGCCATTTCTATCAAGTTTTTTCTCCTTCATAACATGTATATATTTAATAATCTTAGTTAGGCATGGGGGATGAAAGAAATACCCAGTATCCTCTGGGCATCTCTAACTTAAGACTGTGAGTTCTTTTGATGTATTCGGTTTGAAATTTTTAAAGATAGCGTGCTAATTTGAATAGAGGTCCTCCGAAATCAGTGTGCACCCAAGCACTTTGCTGAATCATGGACAGATTTGCTCGCTTATATTACTTTGTTATTGCACTTATCGAATCTGTTAGGGTTTGAACTAGAGTGTCGATCTCAGATTTTGTGATGATTAGAGGTGGAGAAACTGCCAGTGTCCCAACCGTAGGTAGTGGTCTAACTATCACACCTTTTTCTCGTGCCATTGTAGCAACTTTTAAAGGTATCTTTAAGCTTGCATCAAAATTTTCTTTGCTATGTTTATCTGATACCAATTGAATTCCGGCTATGAGTCCAGCGCCTCTTATTTCCCCAACGTTAGGTAGGTTCATTAGCGTTTGTAGTTGCTCGTGTAAGTATGTACCGTTGGTTTTTGCAGTTGATATGAGGTTTTCTTTTTCAATTAAGCCAATATTGGCAAGCGCCACCGCTGCGCCAACTGGATGCCCGCTGTAGGTGTAGCCGTGCATAAAGGCGCCAATTTTATCTGAGCCGGTTTTTAGTACTTCCCAAATGGATTCAGAAATGAATGCCGCTGACATAGGGAAATAACCACTAGTAAGCCCCTTTGCTGTGGCCATCATGTCGGGCTCTAATCCGAGCTGGGGGGAGCCGAACCAAGAGCCCAGTCTGCCGAATCCACAAATGACTTCATCTGCCACTAATAGTATATCGTTAGCTTGGAGTAGTTTTTTTAGCTTGGGGTAATAACCTTCTGGCGGGACAATAATTCCGCCTGCACCCATAATAGGCTCTGCAAAGAATGCTGCAATGGTGTCCGCGCCCTCAGTCTCTATCAATACGGCGACGTTGTTGATCAGGCGATCGCAAAATTCTTCTTCAGTTTCGTCTGGCAGGCCACGGCTGTAAAAATGTGGGCAGTCAGTGCGTAGTACAAAGTCTAAGGGGATGGGGAAGTCTTTGTGGAACCCAGTTAGTCCCGTCAGGCTAGCAGTACTGATGCTTGTTCCATGATAGGCCTGTTCTCTGGCGATAATTTTTATTTTTGAAGGGGCGCCTCGTAGTGTGTGATAGTGCCAGGCGATCTTGATTAGAGTGTCATTGCAATCACTACCGGAGGAGCCAAAAAATACTTTTGTTAGCCCCTCTGGTGCATGTTCGATAAGCTTCTCTGCTAGTTCAACTTGCCAAGGGTTAGATGCATTAGCAAAGCTGTGGTAGTAGCCCAGTTGTTCAGCGGATGATTTCATTGCATCGGCGAGTTCAACACGACCGTAACCTGCGTTGACGCACCATAGGCCAGCGACCGCATCGAGCAGTTCTTTGCCATCAGCATCGGTGATATGGCTGCCAGAAGCAGAGACGATCATTTGAGGACCGTTTTCTACCAAAGCGGATATAGATGATGCAGGATGAAGCAGAACCTTTGCATCTTTTTCGATGAGTTGTTTAATATCTTGTGCCATCTGATATGCCTTGTTTTGTGCGCAGGTTTACGAGCAAGTTTAAGAAGCCAAATCTTACTCTCAGAAAGGCTGTGATGAAAGCTTGGTAAAGCACAAAAGCAAAAATTAATTTGCGATGATAGATTCTCTTTCAAACAACTTCGCGGTCACAAAGGAGAGGCCTATTCCAAGTAGCAAGCAGGATATGGCGGAGAGGAAATACCCGATTATGGGTACACTTTTGCCGCCGAGGATATCAACGAGTAGTAGGTGCTGTCCGAGTATAGGAATGCCGAACATCCAATCTTGGGTCAGCAGAGGTTTAAATGTCATATAGAGAGACGGAATGACAGGCAATATGGTTAATAGCCCGATGTAGGATTGTGCATCTTTGAAGGATTTGGCGAAGATGCCTAAAAACATTTGCATACTTGCTGCTAGAAAGGCCAAAGGCATTGTGGCGATCAACATGGCGAGGATCTGCGTCACGCGAATACTGAAGGTCATACCAATTTGATCGAGGGGCACTTGTAACATAGAGGCGATGCATAAGACCAAGGTCAATGCCATTCCCAGTGAGGAAAATAAGCTTGATGCGAACCATTTCCCCATGACGATCTGATATCTTTCTACTGGATTGATTATTAGGGGTTCTAAGGTTTTACGCTCGCGTTCACCGGCTGTGCTATCAACAGCGATACCCATGCCAGAAACAAATGCCGCCAAGATAATATATAAGGGTATAAAGTTTAATGCTTGGGCTGTTCGTTCCTGTTTACTCGCGACATCTACTTCTCGAGAATTCACGGCATTCATGACTTCTGGAGAAACGCCTCTTACGATAAGCCTTAAGGATGCTATCTCTCTGTTATATCTCCGCAGCAAACCTTCAGCCTGACCTATTGTTGGTCGGGAATCTGTACGTGACCCGTCTTGAACAACATCAATAGAAATAGGGCGTAATGCTTTTAGTTTTTCCTGATAGTTTTCAGGAATGATGAACACCAGTTCTTGATCTTTGTTCTTGACGGCAAACTTGGCATCCCCTTCGAAATGCTCAATGGTCACATCACGTTCTTCAAGCCATTGAATTAAGGCGGGAGCATGTTCTGCACCGGATACTGGAATCGTAATACTTTCGGTACTGTTTCTAAGTTCTATGATGGCCGTCAACATAAAATAGACGAGACCGGGCGCGAGTATGGGAAACAAAAAAGCGGACATGATGGCGCGCTTGTCCCGGCTTCCGTCTTTAAGCTCTTTTCTGAAAACTGCCATGATGGGATGCATTAGATGTCCTTCTCCGCCAGTTTTACAAAGGCATCTTCAAGATTATCTTCTCCGGCACTTTCTCGAATCTCATCCGTGGTACCTGTCGCCACTACGGTTCCCTGTGAAACGATGATGATTTTATCGCAGAGTCTGGATACTTCGTGCATAAGATGACTTGAGAAAAGCACTGCGACACCTTGCCGTTTTAGTTCCGTGATTATTTCTCTGACAGTTCGCGTGGTCATCACATCTAAGCCGTTTGTTGGTTCATCTAATATCACGTTCGAAGGGCTGTGAATAAGTGAGCGAGAAAGGCATACCTTCATACGCTCGCCTTGGGAAAAACCTTCTACTCTTCTGTCAGCGATTGGGTTCATGTCGAGGAGACCGATTAACTCAGCTGCTTTGTTTTCTAATTCGTTTTCGTTTACACCGTGGAGACGTCCAAAATAATGGATATGCTCTCTAGCTGTCAGGCGTGTATAGAGTCCGTGACTATCGGGTAAAACACCGATTTTTTTTTGGGCTGCAACTCTGTCTGTTCTTAAATTAAACTCATCAACAAAGGCTTCACCGGAATCTTGTTTTAACAGTCCATAGAGTATTCTTAATGTAGTGGATTTGCCTGCGCCGTTTGGACCAAGTAGACCGGTGACAAGATTATTGTCCGCTGTGAAGCTGATATCTTTTACCGCTCGGACATCACCGAAGGTTTTGCAAAGTGATGCTACTTTAATCATTTTGTTTCTCCTCGATGGATCTGGGTGCATCGGTAACCATAGGGCTAAGTGCGCCAGCATAGCTTGTAAAAAACGGGAGTCTTTTTAACTTGTCTGCACAAGTAGCATCAAGATTGGCGGGATCTACATCTTCTAGAAATGTGCTCATGAGTTTTGGTAGACAGCCATTTACGCTTGCCGCATGACCAACGCCTGCGACGATTAAGTGACGGGAATTACTCAGGGTGAGTGCTGCCTCGGTTCCGTATTTTGGCGGTGTAATCGGGTCCAGTTCACCTGAGGTTATCAGCACAGGTACGTCGGATTCTACTGCATCAAAATAGGACTGAGGGATGTCTCCCTTTGGCCAAAACTCGCAGACGGGCTTGAGGGTTCGATAGATTGCATTGTCGAAATCATCAGTATGATTAGGTTCAGAGATTAAGGTCATGTCTTCAGAGCAAAGGACCGACGCCATCATTCCCATGCTCATTCCGAGCTCATCTTCATCTCCTGTAAAGGCATAGCCAAGTGTGCTCAAGGGTTGGTAGTTGCCTGCCCACGCTTCTTCGATTGCGAGGGGTAAGAGGCGAGATAGTGTTCTATTGTATAAAATACTGCGTATCACTCTGCCAATCAGTACGGGATCAAATGGACCTGTCATCATGATGCCGGTACGTGGATGTAAGACGGAAACGTCTTCAGGTGAATCCTGTAGTCTTTGTACAAGTTCTCGCAAATGATTGTGTAAGTCCGGAAATGCTTCATGGCAACCCGGTTGGCTTTTGCAATCTTCAAGCAAAAGCGCGAAGGAGGATTGGGCATCCAAGGCAACATTTTTAGGTATTGTCATGGTCAGGGGGACAACTGAATCAATGATCATGCTGCGTACGGTAGATTCGTGTCTTCGAAGGTAAACTAGTGCTGCTCTAGTACCATAGGAAATGCCGTACAAGTTGATTTTCTCATATCCTAATTTTTCTCGCACTTCGTTTAAGTCATCCATCGCATTAGGCGTGGTGTAAAGGCTGGGATCAGCGTCATATTCTTCAAGGCAGGATTTAAGTTTTTCGGTTTGCCTAGTCTCAAATTCTTCTACCGATAGAGACATTGATTCTATGGTTGATATGTTGAGCTCGCAAGAAAGTGAATTTGAATTCCCCGTTCCTCTTTGATCAACAAGAATAATATCTCTTTCTGTTCTCATCTCCCCCAGTCTTGAAAACAAACCTGGGCCTGCATCAACTGCTGACTGGCCTGGTCCACCAGCGAGAAAGAAAATCGGGTCAGAAAGGACCACCGCTGAAGTGGCGGGTAACAACATAATATTCAAATCGATTTGTCGTCCATCTCTTGAGTACCTATTTTCTGGCACCGAGATGACACCACAGAGGGCATTATCAATAAAGTTCACGTCGTCTGACTTCTCGCAGGGGTCAAGCAGATGGTAGTTCGCAATGATTCGATCAGATGCACCGGTACCCAATTCGCAGCTAGATAGAATGAGGCTCGTCAAAACTATGCTAGTTAAGGTCAGGGTTGAAGCAAGAAATTTTCGATTTTTAATCGATGATAAAGTGAAGAACAACATAGGCTGCAATGTACAGGAACAAACGTTATTTATCTACAAATGACAGAGATAGTGAATGTCTGAAACAGTTTTGTTTGTATCAATTTCACTCAGAGAAAAATTTTCTTAATTGATGAAAAATTTTCCGAGGATGTTGGTTTGCTTTAGTCACAGGAAAAAATGTTTCTGGCCCAAGGCGGCGATCGTCGTTAACTTTTAGCATCATCGGCAACTTTTTAACCTTTATGTTAAATTTATCTTTGAAATAATTGTAATCAATTAAGATAATATTATGTTGGTCGAAGAGATCTGCGTAAGGTGCATTGTCGGCTGACTTCCTGAAAACTCGGCATTTTTCGAGCCAGTCTGAATACAAGTAAACGTAAGTATTCTTATTATCTTTAGCGCTACTTATCTGCTTATCATTTAAATACGTATCCAGCGGTAATGTATAATCGTAATCGTGGTGCCAGCCTTTAGGCACAATAAAAGGTGGCTGAAGTTTGCGTTTTTTTGCGTTGTTTTCTAATTCTTTAATAGATTGACCTGCCGGGATGGCATTTTGGTATTCATCTTCACTCATATTTTGAATTGCGCGATTGGTTTCCTGTGCAAGTACAGGTGAGACAGAGGCTAATATTAGACTAATCAGGGTGAGGACTTTTCTCATGATCTTTATACTGAAACAATTGAATAAGTGTGTTGTCAATTCTAAAGCTTGGACAATCCTCAACGCAAATAGAATTTAAGTGTGCTTTCAACAACTATTTCATCAAAAATGTAGACTGTTCAAATGATTTTCTCCTTATCAAGAGGATATACTGAAGACTGAAATGAATAGGAGTGATCCATATGCTAATCATTCGCCCAATAGGGCACGATGATTTAGATGGCTTGTATCGATTAGCCAAGATAGCAGGTAGCGGCTTTACATCATTGCCAGTAGATAAAGCGGCGCTTGCGAAAAAGATTAATAGTGCCCAAGAATCCTTTTTAAGCGATGAGAAGAGCCGAGATGACTATTTTCTCTTGGTGATGGAAGACCTTGAATCCGGAGAAATTGTAGGCACCTCTGCAGCCTATGCCAGAACGGGCTCTAGAGAAGCGTTTTATGCTTATCGCATGATGTCGGTGACACATTATTCTCATTCTTTAAGTAAAGAAACCAGAAGCAGCCTGTTGCATTTAACCAATGACTACACGGATTGTTCTGAAGTAGGTACTTTATTCCTTGATCCAGCCTATCGTGGTAATGGTCATTGGCTGTCCAAATGTCGCTATATGTTGATGGCCCAGCAACTGCACAGATTTGCGCCTGATGTCATTGCTGAATTAAGGGGTTGGATGGACGAAAATAATGAAAGCCCTGTGTGGAATGCGATCGGTGCTCATTTTTTTGAAATGACATTTGATGAAGCTGACCGCCTTTCAGGAACCGGATCAAATCAATTTATTACCGAACTCATGCCGAAATATCCAATTTATACCAATTTGTTAGCTAAAGACGCGAGGCAAGCTTTGGGTAAGCCTAATGATGCAGGTGTAAGAGCAATGGAGCTTTTGTTAGAAGAAGGGTTTGAGTATGAAGGATTGGTAGATATTTTTGATGGTGGTCCTATGGTTAGAGGACGTATTAGGGAATTAGAGTCTGTTAGGTCGGCAAAAAAGGGTGAAGCGGAAGTGGATTCAAATCTAATGTCAGATCAAAAGCGTTTTATGATTGCAAATCAATCTCTCCAGGATTTTAGATTGGTCTTCCAGCCAGCGTCTTGCACTGAAAATAAAATAAAGATATCAGATGAAACGATGGCAGCCTTAAAGGTGACTAGCGGTGATGAAATAATGGCAATGGGTTAAATAGGCGAGAGAAGATAATATGGCATTCGAAGTAAATTTTGATGGGCTTATTGGCCCAACACATAACTATAGTGGCTTGTCTCTTGGCAATGTAGCGTCTGCAAATCATGCTAAGCAAATGTCCTATCCTAAAGCGGCAGCTTTACAGGGTTTAGGCAAAATGCGTCGTTTGATGTCTATGGGGTATAAGCAAGGTGTGCTTCCACCCCAGGTTCGACCTGATATTAACTGTTTACGAAACTTAGGATTTACCGGCTCAGATGAAAAGGTAATTAACCAGACTGCAAAACAATCGCCTGAATTACTTGCCATGGTTTACTCCGCATCAAGTATGTGGGCTGCCAATGCTGCAACAGTATCACCCTCTGCAGATACTGCTGATGGTAAAGTTCACTTTACGGTTGCCAATCTGCTGACCACTGCCCACAGAGCGATTGAATCAGAACAAACCGCACGGTTGCTGCGCTCAATATTTTCTGATCAAGATTACTTTTCTGTTCACGATGCATTAAAAGGTGGGCCCGCATTTGGAGATGAAGGTGCTGCTAATCACAATCGTTTGTGTGAGGCCTATGGCTCAAAGGGCGCAGGTTTATTTGTTTATGGTCAAGGCAAGATGCAAGGCATTAAAGTTGAGCCAAAAAAATTCCCGGCGAGGCAAAGCTTAAGTGCAAGTCAGGTTGTCGCAAGGCAACATGGTGTGGATGCTGTTTTCTTACAACAAAATGTCGATATCATTGATGCTGGTGCCTTCCACAATGATGTAGTTGCAGTTGCGAATGGTCCTGTTCTCTTTCATCATTCTGAAGCTTTTAGGAATGAAGATCTAAAGTTTGCCCTTGATGCGCTAAATAAAAAATTACCGGTTCAAACTGTGATGGTACCAGCGGATGTAGTGAGTGTAGAGGACGCCATTTCTAGTTACCTGTTCAATAGCCAACTCTTAGCTTCACCGGATGGGTGTTTTGATGAAATGCACCTTATTGCACCCAATGAATGTAAAGAAACACCGTCTGTACATGCCTATCTTGAGCAACTAGTTCAAGATCATAGCCAAGCTATTAGACAGGTAACTTATGTTGATGTAAGGCAAAGCATGAGCAATGGGGGTGGTCCTGCTTGTTTGAGATTGCGGGTTGTTTTGACAGAGAATGAAATTGAAGCAGTAAGCAAAGGGTTTATTTTAGATGAGGAAAAAATCTCTCTATTAGAGAACTGGGTTGAGCGACACTATCGTGAATCTCTGTTACCTAAAGATCTGGCTGATCCTCAGTTATTGAAGGAATGTCATGGCGCCTTAGCAGCCCTGTCGGAAATGTTTGGTGATCTCTACCAATTCTAAAACCGCTTTTACAATCTATTTCTAAAGATCCGACTTATATATCGGGTCGATAGATATTGATTTTTACAAGCTGTGGCAGCTTATCGGCTGTGTCACATTAATGAAGTGTCGTTATGGATAAATCGCAATATTTTAAGGATCTAAAGGTCATTGAGTTAGCCAGTGTTTTAGCTGGGCCTTCGGTGGGTTTGTTTTTTGCAGAGCTAGGGGCAAAAGTGATCAAGGTAGAAAATAAGCTCAGTGGCGGTGACGTCACTCGTCGATGGAAGTTGCCTGAAGAAGATCAGGATAGTCCATTTTCGGCTTATTATTATTCTATCAATTGGCGAAAAGAAACCATGATGATGGACATAAGCGATCCTGCGGATTTAGAAGTCTTACTTGAGCTGGCTAAAGACGCTGATATTCTTATCGCCAATTTCAAAGTAGGGGCTGGTGAAAAATTGGGTGTGGGTTATGAGCAGTTAAAGGTCCTCAACCCAAAATTAATCTACGCAAGTGTTAATGCTTACGGTGAATCTGACCCTAGACCGGGCTTTGATGTCGTAGTGCAGGCCGAAACAGGTTGGATATACATGAATGGTGAGGCCGATGGTCTCCCCGTGAAGATGCCCGTTGCCTTAATGGATGTACTCGCAGGTCATCAGTTGAAAGAAGGTGTATTGCTCGCATTGTTGGATAGAGCGAAAACAGGACTTGGTTGTCATGTTTCTATTTCGCTATTTGATACGGGTGTTGCTTCACTGGCGAATCAAGCAACTAATTGGCTTAATTTACAGCGCATACCTAAGCGAATGGGCAGTCGTCATCCAAACATTGCGCCCTATGGTGATACCTTTTACACGCTTGATAAAAAAGCACTGATAGTGTCAACTGGAACCGCAAGACAGTGGCAAGACTTATGCAAAGTATTGGGTATGGCCGAATTGATAACAGATCCACGCTTTATTGATAATGGCCAGCGTTTATTGAATCGAGACGCCTTGGCAGATGCCTTAAGTCTTGGGTTTGCTAGCTATCAAAGCGAAGCGCTAATGCGGATATGTGAAGCTGGCGGCATTCCCATAGCGCCCATTCGAAACATGGAAGAGGTTTTTGAATTGCCTGCTGCTAAGGCTTTGGTCTTGGAAGAAGCCATGCCTGATGGTTCAATTTCAAAGCGCGTTCAAACTGCTGTGTTTAAGATTTCTGACTAGCGCTCTCACTAGCGCT
>JBLHIH010000118.1:0-12364 GCA_047616645.1 Flavobacterium sp.
ACTTTGTTATCTTCAACGGTGACGTTCAGGCTGCAGGTATCCGGGCAATCCAAAGGACAAACACTAGGCAATTCAACTGACATCGTTAACCTCGATCTTTAGGTTCGTTAAGTTCCTTCATTGTGTACAACAAGTGGTTCGATTAACAGTGCCAATGTTGGTAAAGCCGTGAGGCCAATAACGCGGATCCTTTCACACGACATATCAAGAGGATAATTGGGGTCGATAATTGGGGTCGGAGTAAAATTTACAACAGGCTTACATATCGCCGTTAACAATCCGCCTGCCTCAGCCCTATTTTTTTACAAAAGTGTTTACCGAGAAAGTATTTCAATGATACTTTTGGCAATGTAGTTAATCTTGTCCTCGCCGATCGCGGCTATATTTATTCGACCGTTGTCCAAGCCGTAAATACCGTACTCTTGCCTAAGTGCTTCCATCTGATCTATTGACATGGGTAGCATGATAAACATGCCATTTTGGGACGTAATGTAGCCAAAATAATTACTTCCTTGTTCAGCTTGCAGGGCTTCACTTAGCTTTCGTCTGAGTTTCCTTATTCTTGCATTAATGGTGGAAAGTTCCTCCATCCACAGGTTTTTGAGTCCTTCGTCTTGTAGAATTGTTTTGACTAATTCGGCGCCATTATTGGGTGGTACCCAATGTGTTGCCCTTGTCACTGCTGCCATTTGTGAATGCACCAAATCTGCTTCCTTCTGATTAGGGCTGGTGACATAGGCGCATGCAGTTCTGTCGCTATACAGACCAAAATTTTTTGAACAAGAGACGGATATTGCTACCCGCTGCACTGCCTTTGCTACCGTAATAAGTCCTCTTGCATCTTCATAAAGGCCCGTTTCAAAACCCTGATAAGCTGTGTCGAATAGTGGCAAAAAACCTCTTGATTTCGCCAGTCTAGCTATCTCTTTCCAATTATTGTCGGTAAGACGTAAGCCTGAAGGGTTGTGACAGCTACCGTGGAATAGAACGACATCATTTACGCCTCGCCTGCCAAGTTCTGCAAACAGGCCTGCCTCATCTAATGTCATGGTATCTCGATTGAGAAATGGATATAGACCAAAAGACAAGCCCGTCGCTGTGATAGTAGGAATATGGTTCATATAGGTCGGATCGCTAACCCAAATTTTTGCATTCGGGTTAGCCAATTTAATAAGGTCTAGAATGAGTCTTAAAGCGCTACTGCCACCAGGCGTCTGAACACCAGAAATATAATCACTGACATGCTGATTTGCAAAAGTTATGTTCTGAAGTGAAGTGATAAATTCAGGGTCCCCTTTTGGGCCCACATATTCTTTACTGCGGCCTTTAACGGCTAATTGTACATCTGCCTTTCTAACGGCAGCCATCAATGGGATTAAACCCTCGCTGTTTTTGTACATGCCCACGGTCAAATCATTAACAAAGGTTCTCTGGTCGGTAGCTGCTCGCTCCATAATAGGCACAATATCGTCCATGACCGGCGCGATTATGTTCGAGAACATTTCATCTCCAATTTTTGATTTGACAACCTTTGAATATAACAGATGAGAAGCTTTGATTCTTCTATGTAATTCCCCATCGCCTGATGCAGGGATGGAGGTGGGTATGGATGGCCCGGCCTGGCACCAACAATTATGTGTCCTGTGCGAAATCCGGATCTGACAAGTTAAAGTCTCGAATAATTAGGGTAATAATTAGGGTCAGAGCCGCTAATGGCTCATTAAGAAAGCGCGTAAACCAGGAGAGGGATTGTAAACGGTTTCTCAACTCTGCTAATCGTTCACCATTTTCCATAATCAGAGACTTTCGAAAGTGATGGCTTCTTGGGTAAGTCATTGAGCGACTTTATCAATTGTCACAGTAACTGAATGTAGGTAAGCGATTAAGATGGACTAGGAGATTGGCTTTAAGAAACGAAAGAGATAGAGTAATGATGGCTGTCCTGGATTTGCTGGATTTGTTTTGGCCTTAGAGCGAGCCAGCAAAGCAGGGTTCGGAAAAGAATATTTCCCTGTCTTATTGAAATTGGTAGAAGATCCGAATGCAAAACAGTAGGCAGTAAGTATGGATGATTTTGATGTCGTCGTTGTCGGCGCTGGTAATGCAGCATTTTGTGCGGCGTTAAGTGCAGAAGAAGGCGGCGCTAAGGTGCTAATGTTGGAATGCGCGCCAGAAGCATTAAATGGAGGTAATTCCAGGTTTACCGCTGGCGCAATGCGTTTTGCCTATAATGGGGTGGCAGATTTACTTGAGGTTATGCCGGATCTTTCTCAAGATGAAATCTCGATGACTGACTTTGGGACCTATTCCGAAGGTCAGTTTTTCGATGATATGTTCCGAGTTACACAATATAGAACAGATCCAGACCTTTGCGAACTGTTAGTCAAAAGGAGTTTCTTAACCATCAAATGGATGCGAGAAATAGGCGTGCGATTCGTCCCGATTTATGGCCGGCAAGCATTTAAAGTTAACGGTAAGTTCAAATTCTGGGGTGGTTTAACTGTAGAAGCGGTCGGAGGCGGACCCGGATTGGTGGACACATTTACCGATATCGCGAAGTCAAAAGATATTGCTATCTGGTATCAGTCACGGGCTCTGGAACTCCTTGTCTCTGACAATAAAATTGCAGGAATAAAGGTTAATAAGGCTGGGCAGTTAGTGAGTATCAAAGCGAAATCCGTTGTTATAGCCTCCGGAGGATTTCAATCTAGTGCAGAAAAAAGAACGCGTTATCTCGGTCCACAATGGGATCTAGCGAAGGTGAGAGGCACCGCCTTTAACACAGGTGGCGGGATTGATATGGCATTGGATATAGGTGCCAGTTCTGCTGGCAATTGGTCAGGTTGTCACGCTGTCGCTTGGGATCGAAATGCGCCTGAACATGGAGATCTTGCTGTCGGTGACGGTTTTCAGAAACACGCCTATCCATTCGGTATTATGGTCAATGCTGATGGTAAGAGATTTGTTGACGAAGGTGCTGATTTCAGAAACTATACCTATGCAAAATATGGACGCGTGATCTTAAATCAGCCTGGCAACTTTGCCTGGCAAATATTTGATTCAAAAGTAAGGCATTTGCTGCGCGACGAGTACCGTATTAAGCAGGTCACGAAAGTAAAGGCCAACAGCCTAGAAGAACTTGCCCCTATGCTAGAAGGTGTCAATGAGGAAGGTTTTCTGGCGAATGTCGCTGCGTATAATGCCGCAGTTCAGACTGATATTGCATTCGACCCTAACGTGAAAGACGGTCGAAACACAGTTGGATTAGATGTTCCCAAGTCAAACTGGGCGAATCAAATTAGTGAAGGACCTTTTGAAGCCTACGCGGTCACCTGCGGTGTGACCTTTACATTTGGTGGTCTTCGTATCGACGCCAACGCTGCAGTACAAAGCGTTGATTTAGTGAAAATCCCCGGCTTGTTCGCTGCAGGGGAAGCAGTCGGTGGTATTTTTTATCACAATTATCCCGGCGGGGCAGGACTTATCAACGGTGCAGTATTCGGCAAAATCGCAGGTACTTCGGCTGCGCAATACTGCTCCGTTTAAACAGAAGTTTGTTGCCAGCAAAAAGGCTTAGCAAGATAATTCTCTAAAAGTGAATAGAGCCCGCTTGGCTAAGCTGCTTTATCCAGCATTTTTTGGCTAGCAAGGTATTCATCATAAGTACCTTGGAAATCAATAAGTTTGTGGTTTCTAATCTCTATCACGCGAGTAGCAAGGGATGAAACAAACTCTCGGTCATGGCTAACAAAGATCAGCGTGCCATCATAAGTCTTTAATGCTTGATTGAGTGCTTCAATGGCTTCCATGTCCATGTGATTGGTAGGCTCGTCCATAATCAGGACGTTGGCATCTGACAACATGAGCTTGCCAAACAACAAGCGATTCTTCTCTCCACCGGAACACACCCGAGCTTTCTTGTTGGCATCATCAGCCGTGAACAATAAACGGCCTAGCATGCCGCGGATCACCAAGTCATCATCACCAGGTTTACGCCACTGTGCCATCCAGTCAAACAATGTTAAGTCTGAATTAAAATCCTCAGTACTATCTTGTGGGCAATAGCCAATTGTTGCATTTTCAGACCACTTCACCACGCCACTGTTCGCATTTATCTCTTTTATAAGACAACGTAAGAGCGTTGTTTTACCCGCTCCATTTTCACCGATGACAGCTAATCTTGCGCCAGCCTCTAGGATTAAATTACCGTCGACAAACAACAATTCATCATCAAAGCCATGAGTGACATCCTCAAGTATAAGGGCTTGACGATGTAGCTGTTTCTCCTGATTAAATTTGATGGATGGCGTCATTCGACACGAAGACTTAACTTCATCGAGCTGGATCTTGTCTAGCTTCTTTGCCCTAGAACTGGCTTGTTTCGCTTTTGATGCATTAGCAGAAAACCGATTTACAAATCCTTGTAACTCGTCAATCTCGGCGCTCTTCTTTGAATTTTCGGTTAATAGTTGCGTGCGTATGAGCGATGAGGCCGCGACAAAGTTTTCATAATTACCCGGGAAGATGCGCAGCTCACCATAATCAATGTCTGCCATATGCGTGCAAACCGAATTAAGAAAATGTCGATCGTGTGAAATCACAATCATGGTGCATTTGCGCTGGTTTAATACATTCGCCAACCAAGAGATGCTGTAGATATCCAGGTTATTGGTGGGCTCGTCCAGCAACAATATGTCTGGGTGAGAAAATAATGCTTGGGCGAGCAATACACGTAATTTCCAGCCAGGGGCGACTTGGCTCATCAAGCCATAATGAAGCGACTTATCAATGCCAGCTTGAAGCAGGATCTCTTCTGCGCGGCTCTCTGAGGTGTAACCATTTAGTTCGGCAAACTCTGTTTCAAGCTCGGCCACTTTCATTCCGTCGGCCTCGCTCATCTCAGGTAAGGCGTAAATACGATCTCGTTCCCGTTTGATCTTCCAAAGTGCGGCATCTCCCATAATCACAGCATCGACCACACTGTATTCTTCGAAGGCGAACTGGTCCTGGCTTAATGTGCCCACCTTGTTGCCAGGCGTGACAGAGACGTTGCCCGAGGTTGGCGTAAGCTCGCCTGTGAGAATTTTCATAAAGGTTGATTTGCCGCAGCCATTGGCGCCAATCAGTCCATAACGATTACCGTGACCAAACTGGGCGGAGATATTTTCAAACAAAGGCGCTGCGCCAAATTGCATGGTGATATTTGCTGTCGTGATCAATTTGAATTCCTAGGTACATAAAGGCGGGCGTTAAGCGCGCGCATCTTATAGAGTTTCGACGCTAAAGTCGAACGGAAGATCTGCTTGATCGTTGAGAAGCGTTCTGACATGGGTAGGGTGACTTTCACCTTTAAACGCAGGCCCTTAGGGTTGACTGGTTATAGTCAAATGAGATTTTTCTTGCTTTTGTCTCACAAATGAGACAGAGTCGCATTTCGTTTCATTTCAATTATTAAGCTGGCTTTATATGAACGATCGAAATTACCCGAAACCAGACCCCATGCTAGTGCTAGCAGAGGCCCCAAGAGCGCTCTCAGAAATGGCTTCCCTTTTCACGAGCACACCTTTTCTTCTCACCGCGAAATCTGGAGACGGGCATCCTGTGATGGTTTTACCTGGTCTGGGTGCAAGTGATCGATCCACGGTCATTTTACGGGCCTATCTCAGGTCACTTGGATATGTTGCCAAACCCTGGGAATTGGGCGTCAATGTAGGTCCTGCGAAGCCTGATCTGGCAGCACAACTCGCCAGGCGCTTGGATGAAGTTTATGCCGAAAATGATAATCAGAAAGTGAGTTTGGTGGGTTGGAGTCTTGGGGGCGTATACAGTCGGGTACTTGCTCAACTCTATCCAGAAAAGGTAAGGCAAGTGATTACTTTGGGTAGCCCGTTTTCAGGAAGCCCGCGTTCGACCAATGCGTTTCAGCTATACAAAATGATGAGCGAGGTACCTGTAGAACAAATACCTTCAAATCACTTACGTCTGCTGGCAAGTGAGGCTTTAGCCACGATACCCAGCACCGCTATATTCAGCAAAACCGATGGCATCGTACCTTGGCAAATCGCTACGCAGTCCCCATCAGCCATTGCAGAAAACATTGAGGTCTATGCCAGTCATATTGGGCTTGGCGTTAATGCTTCAGTTTTGTATGCCATCGCTGATCGCCTCGCAACCCCTGCGAATCAGTGGAAACCCTTCGCGCGAGCAGGCTGGAAGCGATTTGTTTATGGTCCTGCTCTCTTGAATACAAAGACGGCACTTCAATCAAATAGCGCTACTGTCGAATGAGACACAGAATTTGGCATAGTTGCCAACCTATGGATCTGCACAGTCTTGCACGGCAATGGTTTGTCAGTGACAAGCGTATAGAACTTCAAAAGCTCGCACGAGAATTGGGGATATCCCGCGCAACAGCCTATCGCTGGGCTGGCAGTGCGGAACAGTTGGTTGGCGTTGTTTTAGCCTCTCTTGTTGATGAAACTTTTACACTTATTGTCAAAAGAACAAGCAGTACAGGCAGCGAACGTATTCTTGAAGTTCTGGAACGTGGTATGCATAACGCTTATAGATTTACACCATTACGTCGATTTCTTGCTAAGGACGCGCAACAAGGATTGAAAATTGTTGCATCGAATCAAAGCCCTGTCCAGGCACATACGATTGCGAATCTCCAAAATTTGTTAGATGAAGAAGTAGAGGCAGGGCACATGAGTTTATCCGTTGATTCCAAAGTAATGGCATATGCCTTAACGCGTATTGTCGAGTCTTTCCTCTATTCTGACCTTATTACCGGCACGGAACCTGATTTTGAAAATGCATCAAAAATTCTCAAATTGATGTTGCGTCAAGACACATAAATTTTTTCACTTAATAGGAATTATGCCATGCTTCGTATCGGCGATATCGCCCCAGAATTCGAACTCGAAGATCAATCGGGTAACATGATTAACTTAAGCCAATTGACAGATGTAGGCGATCTGATCTTGTATTTCTATCCGGCAGATTTCTCACCTGTATGTACGGCAGAAGCCTGTGCATTCAGAGATAGTTATGAGGGCATCGCAGATATTGGTACACAAATTATCGGCATTAGCCCACAGAGTGTGAGCAGCCATCGGCGCTTTTCGAATACATTCTCGATACCGTTCCCGCTTCTATCAGATCAGCGCAAACGGGTAATTCGCGCCTATGGTGTTGATGGGCCCTTGGGATTTGGCGTACGCAGGGCTACCTATCTAATCGATAGTAAGCGCGTCATCCAAAATCGAGTTGTCTCTGACTTTCTCGTGAATTCACATCTGGACCTAATTAAAGAGACCTTGCGAGGCGGCCAGTCAGCCTGATACCTAAACTTGATACATAAGGGCCAAGAAGTCGCCTTCAGGATTAGCTTAGATTTTGACGGTATCTGCTAGGGTATCTGTGTGACCATTTATATCGAAAGACATGATCACTAGATCGCGAGCCATGCCGTTTCGATCTTCGACGTAATCAGCCAACATCGCTTCTGGGACAAATCCGAGACGACGGAAGGCGGCTTGTGCGCCATGCTGATCGGCGGTCATGTTAGCCATCAGTTTCTGTAGGCCAAGTCCTCTGGCGACACTAAATATCTCAGAGATCAGGTTTTTTCCGAGGCCGCGAGCGCGGTAGGCCTGGTTCACATTCACGCGTAGTTCACCAACACGTCTCGTCCAAGGTGCAGGATTTCTATGCACGCTGGCATAACCGATTAAGCCTTCTGAATCGTAGGCGGCAAGTGAGGTTGAACGTCCAGCCTCAATGTTTTGCATCCAGTCGTCGACGACATCAGGTTGGGTTATATCAGAACGCAGAAAAAGTAAATCATCTTCTGCAAGCTCCTGAGCAAAAGAGAGGACGGCCTCCCTATCCTCGATTGTCATATTGCGAATTTCGATTGCTGCCCCATCACTCAAGGTAATTGATTTTGGGTAGCTGTTTTGTGAATCAGACATTGTCTCTCCGGTTAGGTCACTTTTTATGCTTGTCTTATTTTATTTTTCTGTTGTGCCGCAGACATTAATTCTTGGAAAACGTCATCCGCTCCTTGAACGATTAGTTCTAGATCGGGTAGTAATCTCGGCTCACAGATAAAATTGAAGAATAATTTTTTGTTATAACTCAGGATCGTAATACTAAATCCAACATTCCCATTTAAGACCAGCAGGCCAACGGTATCAGTTACCTCATGGCCACACATATATTGCGGCACCTGAACACCGGGTACATTTGTACAGGTGAAATTGTAACCCAAATTTGGTGGACGGTATCCGCCGATACTTGGAACTGGGGGCAGCGGCATACTTGCTGCAACAGCCGTAGGATCGAAGTTAGTACCCACTAACTGGGAAGCAATCATGCCAAGTGGTGGCAGTGTCGGCATGCTCTCCTGAAGCACTGTCATTGCTTGTGCTTCTTCGTCTCGCTTTATTCTTTCAGTTTCGGCAATAACAACATTCAATCGTTGCAGGCAGTCCATGGGCTCTGTCGGCAGTAGAGGGAAAATCGCGGATACCTGATTGCCTAAGGCACCTTGCTGACTTTCGGTGCGCACGTTAACTGGACACATGATGCGCATAAACTGCCCATCAACTCGCTCATCATGTGCTTTCAAATATCGCGCGACAGCTTCAGATACGACGGTGAGTACAACATCGTTAATCGTACCGCCGAGTTGTTTTCGAATGTCTCGAATCTCAGCGAAAGATTTCTTCATCCAACGCACTTTTCTTTTTGGCCCCACCACCCCTGCATTAAAGGGTGCGGTAATCGCAGGTTGTTGTGCAAAACGGCTCAATATCGATGTCGCTTTCGTTAATTTTTCTCTATTAGCAACGGCACGGGACATTAAACTGATCGGGTTATTTTCTGTGGCATCTCTTATATTATCCTGGATCGCATCACTCATCAGCTGCGCGGGCCCCGGAGCAGGCTCAGGCTGCCACGGTTCGTTTGGTGGTACAGGTTCACCCGCATTCTGTGCTAAGTCATACAAGACCATAGTGAGTGCGATGCCCGATGCGCCGTCAATCATTGCATGGTGGGTCATTTGAAGTAGAAGTGTTTTGCCAGGTACACCTTCAATCAGTAGCATTTTCCAGAGTGGTTTGTCACGATCCATTATGGGTTCGTTAAGTTCAACCGCGATATCCATCGCCTCTTCAAGGCTTGAACCTTGGGGCACTTGGTGGTGAATTACATGATTCTGCAAATCGAAATTCGCATCATCAGCCCAAACGGGGTGGCCTAAACTGAAAGGCACCTGGAGTAATTTTTTACGATAGGTAGGCACCAGATGAATTCGTTTTTCAAATCGGGTAAGAAACTTCTCAAAAGGCAATTCGCCTTCAAGGACATAAACAGATGATATGTGCATCGGTCCACTCACCGACTCATTATAAATAAACGACGCGTCTGTCTCCGACAATCTCATCTGTTGCTCCCTTTTGTATCTTGCAAATATGATTGGTAATTCAACTCAGGTCAACATCAGAGCCATGTATAATTTTAAGAATAATTTTGCTTTACTCCCAGGTATCAAAGCGCATGATTTCATTAGTCGGTTTACGCGTTACAGGCCCAAATTTGCCCAAGGGGTAACCGATGGGTATCAAGCAAAATGCACCCATTGTTTCCGGTAGCTTGAGTGCTTCTGCCACTGCCTTTGGGTTTGTTAGCGCAAGGGTAGTCGGTGCAGCCCCAAGACCTAATGCTCGCGCCGCTAGTAGTAAATTTTGAATGCCTGGCCATATTGAACCACTGCCCGCGGCCATGGTGTTAAAGTCAACTTTCTGGCCAAATTCCATGCAGGCAACGACGAGAGCTGGGAATTCATGCATGTGTTCCATTTGCCACAAAACTGCATTCAGCATTCGGGTTCGCTTGTCCTCAGATTGATGTGGCAGACTGCCCGGTTGATCTACCATTGGACCTATATATGCCTCTACGCCAACCCGATTTAGATCAGCAAGCTTTTGTTTTACGAGCGGATCTCTTACGACAAGCCAGCGCCCATTTTGCATATTTGATCCTGATGGAGCCTGGTTGGCTGCATCAATAAGTTTGACTATTATGTCCTCTGGAATATCACGTGTATCCAATCGCCGCATTGCGCGATTGTTGTAAATAACATCAAACAGACTCATTTCTTCTGACACTCCATTTCTCCTTTTCGGTTCGATTTGGCTCAGTCAACTAAATATACTTATAGAATAATCAGATTAAGCGTAGATTAGTACTCTTAATCAACTTGAGCGCTGATATAGTAATATATTGGTGCAATAACGCATAAACGGGTAACTAGAATATGCTTAAAATGAGATCTGCATATGCCTAGGGTGCCATGGAACTTGCACTAACAATACCATTGTTTCTCATGTTTTGTTGATATACATATTAGCTGCGCTCGAACTTTGAAATAGCACTAAATGTAGACATTCAAAAAAATGCGCTTTATTGTGGTTATAGCCATGTATCCAATAATGAGTGAGCGTATTTGATGAATACCAGAAAACCTTTAGCGCATATTAAAATTCTTGATTTCTCTGCAGTCTATGCCGGTCCGATTTGTGCACGTTTATTATCAGACTGCGGAGCCGATGTCATAAAGGTGGAAACACCAGGAATGGGAGATGTCATTCGAGGTCCGAAAGGAACAAGTCGCGTTTTTTCTCACTTTAATGCGGGTAAACGCAGTATTGCCATTAATCTTAAAACTGAAGCAGGTCAATCACTGGCTCACGAATTAGTCAAAGATGCTGATGTGGTCATTGAAAATTTCAGACCCGGTGTGATGCATCAATTCGGACTTGATTATGAATCCCTGAAAAAGACGAAGCCTGATCTTGTCTATTGCTCAATTTCAGGATTCGGCCAATCAGGACCCTTTGCGCAACGGGCGGCATATGCACCTATTGCTCATGTTGCTAGCGGTTTTGATATAGCGCATATGCAATCACAGGGCGCAGAAAATACCAAACCCACAGTGTGGGGCATCATGATTGCCGATATTCTTAGTGGTTCCTATGCCTTTGGCGCCATACAGACCGCGCTTCTGGGCCGTGCGCACACGGGTGAGGGTGATTATATTGATGTAGCGATGCTGGATGCTATGGTTTCGTTGATCCCTGGCCAAATACAGATGGCACAAATTGAAGATGCACCTCGTGGTGGTGGCTTTCGGCCGGTTGCCGTGAAAGATGGATACGTGATGATTTGTATCGTTTCTCCTAAAAACATGCGTCAAATATGCGATGCTATGAAACGACCTGAGCTTCTTAATGATGAAAGATTCACCGGTGGTCGAATGTTTAAAAACATGGGAGAATTTGTTGTTGAAATTGAGTCTTGGTCAAAAATTTTAAGCGCCATCGAATGTGAAAAAATACTCAACGAATATGGCGTCCCTTGTAGCGTTTACAATGCGGCAGAAGACTTGTTTGATCATCCCCAAATACTGGCAAGAAGAACATTTACAGAGCAAGAAGATGAATACGGCATGTTCAAGATTCAGAATGCACCGTTTACATTCGCCAAAGCCAATATTGCTACATCCGATAAGTCCCCCATGCTTGGGGAGCACACTGAGGAAGTGTTAACCAATGTGCTCAGTCTCTCCGCTGATGAAGTTAATGAATTGCGAGTTCAAAAAGTGATAGCCTAAAGGACACCCGTAAATAAAAAATACAGCAAAGCTTGCTAATTGCCAGGACTAAATACTTTTTCGCTTTACTCGCTTATGCCGGCAACTACCTTGTATCGCTTCGAAAACTCGGATTCAGAGTAGGGTGTCAAACGCGTCCTTTTTAATCTTCTAAACCACGTTTACCTGCTTCCCGAATTAAGGGTTGATATTCTGCAAAGGGCGTAGGGTTGTTGGAGCCAATAGTGATACCCGCGTCCGTAGTTAAGGTATGTCCTGTGGTATAACCTGACTCGTCGCTAGCGAGCCATAAGGCCGCGTTCACCACATCTTCCACTGTACCAGCACGACCTTTAAGAGGTGATGCTTTGGCGAGGTTTTTCAGGGTAGCTTCAATCGCATCTGGATCACCAGACAATGCAGCCACCATCGGGGTTGCCATACCGGCAGGCGATATGCAGTTGCACCGAATGCCATGAGCTGCTAATTCAGCAGCAACACTTTTAGTGATACCGCCAATGGCATGTTTTGCTGCAGTATAAGCGTGAGGGCCGAGTCCACCCATAATGCCAGCAGTGCTAGACATACTGACGATGGAACCCGCTTTACGGGGAATCATGACCCGCGCAGCATGCTTACAACCATAGAAAACTCCATTCAGATGTATATCAATGGTTCTTTTCCATTCATCTGCTGGTGTGG
>JBLHIH010000119.1:0-12175 GCA_047616645.1 Flavobacterium sp.
GTCGAAACGATATTCCACCTATCCATCTGACCTTGATTGATTTGTTGCGTACCGTGATATAAACCACTCGGATCACCAAGACCAATGGTATTGGTCGTTGCAAATAGGCGAAATGATGGATGGGGACTAATGACTTTACTCTGATCAAGCAAGGTTAATTTACCCTCTACTTCTAGTACTCTTTGAATGACAAACATGACATCAGGTCTTCCTGCATCATACTCATCAAACACCAGTGCACATGATCGCTGCAAAGCCCAAGGTAGTAGACCTTCTCTGAATTCCGTTATCTGCTTGCCATCTTGCAAGACAATGGCATCTTTACCGATTAGATCCATACGACTGACATGACTATCTAGATTTATGCGAATACAGGGCCAATTTAATCGCGCCGCAACTTGCTCTATATGCGTTGATTTACCCGTACCGTGATAACCCTGGACCATGACTCTACGGTTGTGAGAAAAACCTGCAAGAATCGCAAGTGTGGTTTCATGATTAAATAGATAAGTCTCATCCACTGGTGGCACGTGTTCCGACGCTTCAGAAAAACCAGGGATCTTAATGTCTACATCAAGCCCAAAGGTCTCTCGAACATCATATTCTGTATCTGGGATTCCTATACTTTCTAAACCACTATTTTCTGCATTCATTTCTACTATTGCCTACTTTTGTAAATTACTTTTTAAATACTCTATGAAGAAATTTCCTTCTTCTTAACCTTTCTCAAAGAATGAAAGTTTCAAAGAATATCTTTATTAGAAAGAAATTGCTATGTAGCATGATTCGATTCAGATAGCATTCTGTAACTAAAATTCACAGTGAGGTTAACCATGGCAATAATTTATCTAGTAAGGCATGGAAAGGCGGCAGCATCCTTTACAGACGATGTTGATCCTGGACTGGATAATCTTGGCAACCGTCAAGCCGAAGAGGTATGCGAATCCTTATTGAAAAAAATGCCTTTAGCGGTTTTATCCAGCCCCTTACTTCGGGCAAAAGAAACAGCAGCCCCCTTTGTTAATAAAACAAGCCTGAGTGTCGTTATTGAAAATCGAATGTCGGAAATCCCATCTCCGGATTTATCTCTACAAGAACGTGGCGCCTGGCTTGGCACTGTCATGGAAGGTCGCTGGTCTGAACAGTCGATAAGTTTACAAGCGTGGAAACGTGAGCTCGCAGAATGTCTACTTTCGATAAAATCAGACACAGTCATTTTTTCACATTTTGTCGCCATCAATGCGGCTGTCAGCCTAGCAGAAAATTCGGATCAGGTATTAATGTTTAGACCAAACAATTGTTCAATTACAGAAATTGAGACAGACGGGGTGTCCTTGCGATTAATTCAGAGAGGAAGTGAAGCCGATACAAAGGTAAATTAAAGCACGCGTCTACCGGCTAAAAAGAGTACGAGCCTTTCCAATTCATCCCAAGGGCTGCCATCTTGCATCCCTTTGAGTTGCTGATCGATTTTGCCTACCCACTGCAGGCATCTTTGCAGTACGTCAACTGAGCGTTTCTGCAAACATCGTCCAACGACATTTTTACGCTTCGCCCACACTCGATAACTTTGAAGGACGCTTTCAACAGCCTGGCCCTCACGTACCGCTTGTGACATTGATATAAGGGTTCGCAATTCTTTTGAGAGAATTGCCGTCACAAACATTAGCTCTGTATTCTCTGCGCGCAAACCTTGTATTACTTTCAGAGTACGGTCAACATCCTGACCTACGGCGGCATCAATGAGCCCAAAAACATCATATCGAGCGCTATCCGAAACACCATCGATCACTACATCCACACTTATTTGATCATCAACGGCAATCAGCCTCAGACGGTCGATTTCCTGAGCAGCTGCTAGTAGATTTCCTTCTACACGGTCAATCAAGGCTGTAACGGCATCATGATCAGCTCGCAAGCCATGTTGCTTAAATCTCTCATTCACCCATTTCGGTAAATCAACAAGCTCTATGGGCCATATTTGGACAAAGGCTGCTGCGGCTTCTAGGGTTTTAAACCACTTCGCATTTTGAGCCTTTTTGTCGAGTTTCGGTAGTACGAGAAGCATGCAGGTATCTTGTGACTTACCATCTTGAGCGTCTTCCGCAAATTCTACTAGGGCACTAATGCCAGCATCCGAAGGCTTTGCCTTCGGCATGCGTAACTCGATGAGTTTTCTTTCCGCGAAGAGGCTCATACTATTGACTGAAAATAGAACTTCCTCCCAATCAAAGTGTGTATCAACGTGGTACAAGTCCCTCTCCACGAAACCTTTTTTCTTAAGGTTTTTTCGTATTAAATCGCAGCTCTCTTGCACCAAAAGAGGTTCATCTCCACTAACAATGTAAAGCGCACTATTTCCTTCAGAAAAATGGGCAGCTAATTTATCGGGATAAACCTTCATGGATTTTGTTGCATGGCAGAGTAAAAACGCAAAAGCAGTTGATTGGCAATGTCGCGGCGCATCTCCTCGACTACAATATTTTCTTCCTCACTGCTACCAACAAGACTCGACCTATCAAAACTATATATTCTTTCGACAAATAAAGTACTCGGTAGAATCAAACTTTTTCCTTCGTCAGACATTATTTGGAATACAATTTCCATTCTCAATTCATACTCCGAAACACTAATATCTGCGCTAGTCGCAACGGGACTTCGGTGAATGTTTTCAGACATAATATGCAGTGAGGGTATCGATTCTTTACTCAGGGAAATCTCAATCCCACGATTACGCAAATTCTCAGTAATTTCTTCGAGAAGCTCACTCCTCGTATTACTACCAGATAGGTATACTTTCTCGATATCTATCTCATACCCTTGCATCCCACGAAGTTGATACCCACAGGCCGCAAGGCTACAGAGGCCAAGAATTAAAATGCTATAGGCGAGTGAGCGCATTAGGACACCACAAAATTTACAAGTTTATTCGGTACAACAATCACTTTACGCAGTGTTTTACCATCCATAAATTTACCCACATTATCAACGTTTTTCGCAATATTTTCTATTTCATCTCGAGCAGTTTCTGGACTGATTTGAAACTTGCCTCTCAATTTTCCATTTACCTGCACAATCATCTCTACCGATGTAAGCGCCAAAGCAGCCTCATCAACCTCAAGCCAACGCGCGTCTTCGATATTCATCCCACTTAATTTATGCCATAGGTCACGACAAATATGTGGCGTAATAGGTGACATCACTAATACGATCGTAGTCAATCCCTCACGCACGATTTGCCAATCAATAGGCGACTTTGCATCAAATTTATCAATATGATTCATCAAGGTCATAACGGAAGAAATCACCGTATTAAACCGAAGACGGCGACCATAGTCATCTTCTGCCTTTTTAATAATTTCATGCACAAGGCGGCGTAATTCTTTTTGCTTATCATCTAATTTTGAAGTATCCACTGGCCTTTCATCACTATACTCAAGACAGCGCATGACCGAATCCCAGAGCCGTGTTCTTAGCCATCTAGCGGAAGACTCAACGCCGTTTTCTGACCACTCGAATGATTGCTCAGGGGGCGCCGCGAACATCATTGCCATTCGGACCGCATCAGCGCCATGGAGATCAATTAGATGTTGAGGATCTCCTGCTGCCCCGGCAGATTTCGACATTTTGACGCCGTCTTTAAGCACCATCCCGAGGGAAAGGAGCTTAGTAAAGGGTTCGTCAGATTCGACTAAGCCTTCATCACGCATGACCTTATGAAAAAAGCGCGCATACAGTAAGTGTAAAATTGCATGCTCCTCTCCTCCCACATAGTGATCAACAGAGGTCCAATATTTAGCGCGGTCATCGAGCATAGCCTCATCTTGCTTACTTGATGCAAATCGCGCGTAATACCATGATGACTCCATAAAAGTATCAAAGGTATCTGTTTCACGCGTGGCATCCCCACCACAATTAGGACAAGTCGTCTCATACCATTGCGGCATATTTTTAATGGGTGAACCAATACCCTCAAACTCAATATCGGTGGGTAACTCGACGGGTAAATCTGCATCGGGAACCGCAACAGGACCGCATCCATCACAATTGATTATTGGAATTGGACAACCCCAGTAACGTTGACGAGAAACACCCCAGTCTCTCAAGCGATATTTAGTTTGTCTTTCGCCTAAGCCCTGCTCTGCTAGTAGGTGAGAGACCGCCTTGAATGCTTCTTTAAAGCTTAGTCCGTCAAACTGTTCCGAATTAATGAGCGTGCCCTGTTTTGAAACGTAAGCGCCTACTTCAACATTACATTCTTCATCACTTCCGGCTTTTGGCGTAACGACTTGTTTTATACTCAACCCGTATTTTTGAGCAAATTCATAATCTCTTTGATCATGAGCGGGTACTGCCATCACGGCACCTGATCCATATTCCATTAAGACAAAATTAGCTACCCAGACAGGGATCTGCTCTCCCGTAATAGGGTGCTTGGCGGAGTAGCCGGTATTCATCCCCAGCTTCTCCATCTTAGCCATATCTGCTTCTGCAACTTTTACTTTGCTACATTGATCAAGGAACTCCGCAAGCCGCACATTATTTTTGGCCGCCGCTTTTGCAATTGGATGCTGGGATGCGACCGCGATATAGGTTGCCCCCATCAATGTGTCGGGACGGGTGGTATAAACAGAAATGCCACTATCAAGACCTGCTTCCTCAAACGGGAAGGTGAACTCGAGTCCTTCGGACTTGCCTATCCAATTGCGCTGCATGGTCTTAATTTTCTCGGGCCAACCATCAAGGTCATTTAACTTGTCTAGTAACTCTTCAGCATAATCCGTTATTTTCAGAAACCATTGGGCTAGTTCTTTTCTCTCGACTAAGGCATTAGATCGCCATCCACGACCATCAATCACTTGCTCATTGGCTAATACGGTTTGATCAACTGGATCCCAATTTACAAAAGCCGCTTTCTTGTAGACTAGACCCTTTGCAAACATCCGAGTAAAAAACCACTGTTCCCAGCGATAATATTCGGGATCACAAGTATATAACTCTCGGCTCCAATCATAGGAAAAGCCTAAGCTTTTTAACTGCGTTTTCATGTGGTCGATATTCGACATAGTCCACTTTGCAGGTGGGACCTTATGTTTTATGGCTGCATTTTCTGCTGGCAGACCAAAGGCATCCCAACCCATAGGGTGTAACACATTTTTCCCCTGCAAACGTTGAAAACGAGCAATAACATCACCCAGTGTATAGGTTCTGACATGACCCATATGAAGCTGACCGCTAGGGTAGGGAAACATTGCAAGACAATAAAATTTTGGTCTTGGGTCGTTCTCGCTTACCTCGAAGCTCCCATTATCCTCCCAGTATTGTTGAGTTTGTTTCTCAGCACTGCGTGGATTGTAAGGTGAAGTTGAATCGCTCATGTATTTTACTAGAAGAAATTTTACGAAGGGGGATTCTACCTGATCAACAGCCCATGCGATATCCATATCCGATCATCGCTTACCCAGATAAAAATACTATCTATAATCCAAATATGGACTACGTTTAAAGAAACAATAAGAAATCAATCAGCATGAATAATCACCATTATCCTAGGGTAAAATTAAATTTCCAACTGGCTCGATATCATACGGAAGAGTTGATGGAGCAAATTGCCTTGTTGGAAGAAAAAATAGAAAGCAATCTTGAACAAAAAGGGGCAATCAAACACTTGAGAAATATGATCTTGGAAAGACAGAGATATCTCAGTGAGTATATCGAAATCGCCACATCATCAAGCATAAGAGCGTCATACCGATAAAGCTCAAAATCAACATATCTCCGAATTGATTATAAGGCGTTCTACCTTTCATACGCCAAATTTCTCCTCTCAGCACCTGTGCTTGAAATTGAGGTAATTGGCCGACAATATTTCCCCTAGGGTCAACTATCGCAGTAACCCCACTATTGGTGCCTCGCAATAAATAGCGGCCATTTTCGAGAGCTCTCATTTGCGCAATCTGCATATGCTGCAGCGGACCAATGGACGTCCCAAACCATGTATCATTGCTAATGGTTATAAGTACATCCATAGCTTCCTTATTTCGCCTGAGCAAATCTGGATAAATAATTTCGTAGCAAATACTTAAGGCTAGTCTTAAATCCCCAGCCTGAAGAAAGGCTTGCTCTTTGGGGCCGGGTATATTTCGTGACATGGGTAAATCAAAAGCCTTAATCAAACCTCTCAAAAATTTATCAAAAGGGATGTATTCACCGAATGGGACTAGTAAACGCTTGTGATAGAGCCCTGATCCCTGGCCCACTATCATGGCAGCATTAAAAACCTCATCTCGCGCATTGCGATCAGGTAAACCCAGCAATAATGCACTATTCTCTTCTTTAGCTTTAACATCCAAACTACCCAACAAACCTTGGGCCTGGTCTCTGAAAACGGTAATTGATGCTTCTGGCCAAATAATAAGATCACGGCCCCACTCAGAATCACTTAGATTTACATATCGCTGAATAATGGGCTCGACCATGTCTCTGCGCCATTTCTTATTTTGATCAATGTTTCCTTGCACAAGACTGACACTAATCGATTCGCCTTCCGGCGTAACTAGCAAAAAGCTGGGCAACAATAAACCTAGTAACCAGATACTGACCAATAAGACAGCAGACAATCCTTTTTCCTTTGCATTGGTTTTATTCAGTAGCAAGTAAAGTAAACCTGCACTGAGTATCGCCAAAAAACCCACTCCGAGGACGCCGATGTAAGGGGCATAAGCAGCAAGCGGTGAACTGAGATGTCCGTAGCCCATGAATAGCCATGGAAATCCAGTCAATACCCAAGTAAACAGCCACTCTCTTATCGCCCAAAGAAGGGCAAAACCGAATATTGACGCAAATAAATGAAAGCGGAAAAATCGATAATGTAAATACCCCTGCACCAGCATTGGAAGAGATATAAAGGCGACCAACAAGGCTACTAAGCCGGAGGCTAGTATCGGTGGCGCCTGACCATATACATGAATTGAAACATATATCCAATACAGACCCCATCCATACATACCAAGACCAAACAGGTAACATCGAAGCGCACTAGATAGTGCACTAGATTTTGTCCTGCTTGGATTTATCAGCGCAAATAGGATAAGTACTGAAAGTAATCCAAAGGCCCAGATATTGGTAGGTGCTAAAGCTAAGGGGAAAAGGCTACCCGCCAGGATAGACAAGCTATTTGCAACCCAAGGTCTGTCGACAATTAGCTTAATGTTTGCGCTAACATCCATAGATGCGATAAGAAATTCTAGACAAATTTACCCGCTATGAGGAGGTGTAAGTTGAAGTAAGTGTATACGCCTATTATCTGCATTCAAAACGGTAAATTGATAACCTTCAATGACGACTGTCTCTTCACGCAATGGCAAGTGACCAAAGTGGTGAATCACTAAGCCGCCAATTGTTTCGAATTCATCATCAGAAAAATCGCTTTTAAAAACCTCATTAAAATCATCAATGGTCGTCAATGCTTTCACAACAAAATTATCATCCGAATGTTTTTTGATAAAATCATCTTCACCAAAATCATATTCGTCCTCTATCTCTCCGACAATTTGCTCAAGCACATCTTCAATGGTGACCAAGCCAGATACACCGCCATATTCATCATAAACAAGCGCTAAATGATTCCGAGTTGCCTTAAACTCTTGAAGCAAAACATTGAGCCTTTTACTTTCAGGAATAGCCGTGCAGGGACGCAACAAATCTTTTAAATTAAAGCGATTCAACTTCTCTAAAAGCGCCAAGGGTAACAAATCCTTAGCCAGTAGAATGCCGAGAACATCATCAGGGGACTCGCCAATCACAGGAAATCGAGAATGTCCCGATTCTATAATGGCAGGTAAAAATTCTTCCGGTAGCTGACCGAGTTTAACAACCGTCATTTGCGATCGAGGAATCATTATTTCCCGTACCTGCATATCGGACACTGTCATAGCGCCTTCAATAATACTTAATGCTTCTGAGTCTAACAACGCTCTTTGTTCAGCAGATCTTAACAGTTCGACAAGTTCCGCTCTGGAGCTTGGCTCTCCAGTAAAAGCTTGTGACAAACGTTCCAGCCAACCTCTCTGGTCACTACTCGGGTCTTCCTCGTTCATTTCGGTCCTTTATTTAATGCCAATTTCATAGGGCGCGCTGATATCTAGCGCCGCTAAAATGTGTGTTTCAATCGCTTCCATTTCTTGTGCATCCGCATCATTTTGATGATCATACCCTGCAAGGTGAAGAACACCATGTACCAATAAGTGTGCAAAGTGAGCCGACATCGTTTTATTCTGATCTCGCGCTTCAGCTTTAACCACATCCAAGCAAATCGCAAGATCTCCTAAAATCAAGAAGTCATCATCTCCTGCCACGTTAAGCGGGAAGGACAAAACATTTGTCGCGTCCTTCTTGCCACGATATGCACTATTTAAAGCCGTCATTTCCTCGATGGATACCACTTTCAACGATACTTCAGACGGCACTTCAGCTACTTCGTCCATAGCAGCATTGGCCCATCGAATCATGTCTACCTCCAAGGGCTCTCCATCTCCACAAGCCCATAATATTTCAAGCTTGTGCTTATTAGGCGCCATTGGATTCTTCGTTAGCCTCATGTCGATCGTAGGCTTCAACAATTCTCTGCACCAGAGGATGCCGAACGACATCACGCGGGCTGAATGTTGTAACAGATATGCCTTTTACACCATCTAAGACTCTTAGCGCATGTTTTAATCCTGATCTCGATTTCATCGGAAGATCCACTTGGCTCGCATCTCCAGTGACGACCACCGTTGATCCAAAACCAACCCGAGTGAGAAACATTTTCATCTGCTCGGTCGTTGTATTTTGACTCTCATCCAAAATGATAAAAGAGTCATTTAGCGTTCTACCACGCATGTAAGCCAGGGGCGCCACCTCAATTACATTTCTTTCAATCAATTTACTTACTTTTTCAAATCCTAACATTTCGTATAAGGCGTCATAAAGAGGACGTAAATAAGGGTCGATTTTTTGTGCTAGATCTCCAGGTAAAAATCCTAGTTTCTCCCCCGCTTCTACGGCAGGTCTGACAAGTAAAATCCTTCTCACTTTCTCGTTCTCTAAAGCTTCAACCGCGCAAGCAACCGCCAAATAAGTTTTTCCGGTACCCGCCGGACCAATGCCAAAATTAATATCGTTCGCCCTGATCGCTCTTGTATAAGCAATTTGATTGATACCTCGCGGCTTTACACTTTTCTTTTTGATCAGAATAAGATCAGCAAGATCCTCCTGGCCCAATAACAAAGCATCAATTTCCGATTCTTGGAGGAACAAATGAACCGTCTCCGACGTAAGCACATCACCGCTACCTACCTCAAGATATAAACGGTTGATGACTTCTCCGGCTTTATGAACCACAGCAGCATCGCCAGAAAAATGGAAGTCATTGCCTCGGTTTTTAATAGAGACACCGAGACGAGATTCGATTTGCCGCAAGTGAGCATCTAAAGGACCGCACAAATTTGCCAGTTGGCTCGTATCATTGGGTTCGAGGGTGATTTGGTGAGACAGTGTTTGAGTATTCAAATTATTAGCTTAAAAGTAATCTCTAGTTTCAGGGTATTTGTTGGTCAGTATTCTCTACCTTTAGGGCGAAATCAAGACGCGTGAAAAATCGCCAGTCTTAACCCCTATTTAAAGGTCCTATTTAAAGGTCCTATTTAAAGGTCCTATTTAAAGGTCAGCGTACCACGCAGAGAATTAGGAAGTGCTTCATATATATCTAAGTCAACAAATTCGCCGATCAACTTAGCATCAGTCGCACTAAAGTTAACAACGCGATTGTTTTCTGTCCTTGCTTGCAACTGCCCCGGATCTTTTCGTGATACGCCAGTCACTAATGCACGCTGTTGTGTTCCCACCATCGCGCGGCTAAATCGCATTGTATTATTTACGATGTGACTTTGAAGCGTCTTCAATCGCTCTTTATGAACGGAAACAGGGGTATCATCAGGGATATCTGCCGCTGGAGTCCCAGGCCTAGGGCTATAAATAAAGCTAAACGAATGGTCAAACTCCATTTCTTCGATCAATTTCATCGTCGCCTTAAAGTCCGCCTCCGTTTCCCCAGGAAAACCAATGATGAAATCAGATGAGAGACTCAAATCTGGCCTAATTTTCTTTAATCGCCGAATCTTAGACTTATACTCAAGCACGGTATGACCGCGTTTCATTTTGGCAAGTATTCGATCTGAACCACTTTGAACAGGCAAATGCAGATGACTTACTAATTCGGGCACTTCGGCATATATATCAATTAAACTATCACTAAACTCTACAGGGTGAGAAGTTGTATAGCGAATTCGATCTATTCCGTCGATGTCCGCGACTATGCTAATCAAATATGCCAAGTCGACGCTAGCACCATCTCCAGCTGCACCGCGATAGGCATTCACATTTTGGCCTAACAAATTAACTTCACGGACCCCGTTTTCAGCCAAACTTAGCACTTCTCTCAAAACATCATTTAGGGGACGACTGACTTCCTCTCCTCGCGTATAGGGAACAACACAAAAAGTACAATATTTACTACACCCTTCCATAATCGACACAAAAGCACTTGGCCCATCTACGGAAGGTTCTGGTAGCCGATCAAACTTTTCTATCTCGGGAAAACTGATATCGACAACCGCAGATTTGGATTTATTTGAATTCTCGATTAATTCTGGCAGCCTATGGAGGGTTTGGGGTCCAAATATCACATCAACATAAGGGGCACGCTTGCTAATGGCTGACCCTTCTTGGCTAGCCACACATCCACCAACGCCAATCTTGATATTGGCATTTTTTTCTTTTAGACCGCGCCATCTACCTAACTGATGAAATACTTTTTCCTGTGCACGTTCTCGAATAGAACAGGTGTTAAGTAGTAACAAATCAGCTTCGGCTTCATTTTTTGTCACCTCATAGCCTGAAGCGACCTTTAGCAGGTCCACCATTCTGTCAGAGTCATACTCATTCATCTGACAACCGTAGGTTTTGATGTAAACTTTAGGCACTTAATCGGTCTGTCATAAAATCGGGGCGCTATTATAGTCAGCGCAAGGGATTAACGGTAGGAATATCGGCGCCTTTATTACGTCTTTATCAATAGAAGGGCTTGATTTATCTCTGATAACTACCATATTGAGTCTTAATAAGTAACTTTGTCTTAAAAACACGTCACCTATTGACTTTTCCCCACTTTCATCGAATATTGTAGCGATCCAAAATTGCAGCCCTCTTATGACAGATAATACGAAAGATATGTCGAACACACCGATTTACAAGATAATCTTCTACAATCAAGGTCAAATCTTTGAGATCTACGCTCGACAAATATATCAAAGCGATCTTTATGGCTTTATTGAAATTGAGGAGCTTGTTTTTGGCGAGCGATCTCGAATGCTCGTTGATCCCGCAGAAGAAAAGCTTAAATCAGAATTTGAAGATGTGAACAGAAGTTATATACCAATGCATTCAATTGTCCGGATAGATGAAGTTGCCAAGGAAGGTGTCGTTAAAATCTCGGAGCCTAAGGGTAACAATATCGCATCCTTTCCAACACCTGCATTTACGCCTAAAACAAAAGATTAAACGCCTCAAAACTTGCAGCTTCCCCATTCTGTACTACGCTTAGCTTAATATCGAAGGATCACCTCCTCTCTTAAGGACAAGAAATGGTTAAGCGTAGAATAACATTAAGCTCTCAAGAAATGACGGACATCACGAAAGAGACGTCATCTTTGAAAATACAGCTGGATTTATCAAACCAACGTGTAGATGAGTTGGAAAATGGTCTAGTGGTGATCAATAAATTCATAAACAAAAAAACCAAACCCAAAGATGTAGAAAAACTATGTGATGCGGTTCAAAAGCTTGTTGATAAAGCGATAAACCCTCCTGTAAAAGCAAGAGAGGCTACAGCCCTAAGTCACTGATTTCTATCTTTGGCGCTTTGTCTATTAGGCTATTAAGGGATAAGCCTTGCCCTGGAAAACAAAATTCTGGGTAGATTTGAGCTAAGGGTAACAATACAAATAGACGGTTCATAGCACGTGGATGCGGGATGACGAGAGATGTAAGATCAATAATCTCATTTCCATAAGCAATGATGTCCAAGTCAATCGTTCTGGACTGGTAGAGGTCTCGCCTATCTCGTAACGAATGG
>JBLHIH010000120.1:0-12130 GCA_047616645.1 Flavobacterium sp.
ATCATAGCGTTTCCGCCATATTTGATTACGATGGTTTTTCCCGTAAATCTTTGAATGTAAGGTAAAGCCTCGGTAAGAACGTTGGCGATATTAATTGCTGAGTCGCGGCTTAAAGTCATAGTTAGTTTACTTAGATGCTTAATTGCTATAGATAATACGATTGATTAAAATGTGAGGCCTTCATTAACCGCTGCCAACTCGTCTCGAAACAAAGATTGGATGTACAATAAGCTTTCATTATTGTCAGCTTCAAACCGTAAAGTGAGGCATGGGCTCGTATTGGAGGCCCTAACCAATCCCCAGCTGTCTGCAAAGTCTGCTCGTATGCCATCAATTGTTGTGATGATTGCGCCTTCAAAGTCTGCATTGTGAATGATCTGTTGAACGATATCGAATTTGTGGGACTCTTCAACATCAATCGTTATTTCGGGGGTGCTGACGCCAGCAGGAAACTCACTCAGAAGTTCGGCTAAGCCTTCTGGCTGAGAACCGACGATTTCAAGCAATCGTGCTGCCGCATAAATGCCATCGTCAAACCCATACCAGCGTTCTTTGAAACAAATGTGGCCAGACATCTCGCCGCCAAGAATGGCTTTTGTTTCTAGCATTTTAGCTTTGATAAATGAGTGACCACTTCTACAGATTAAAGGTCGCCCTCCAAAGCCGCTGATCACAGTATTAAGGTGGCGAGTGCATTTAACATCATAGACAACATCAGAACCTGGGTTCCTAGAAACAACATCTTTTGCAAACAACATTAATAATCTATCTGGCCAGACAATGTCTCCTTCTTTTGTTATGGCAACTAATCGATCACCATCTCCGTCAAGGGCTAGGCCAATATCTGCTTGTTGAGATTTAACCATTAAAATTAAGTCTTGCAGATTCTCTGGGTTGATTGGGTCAGGGTGATGATTGGGAAAACTGCCATCAACATCACAATATAAGGGTATTACTTCGCATCCTAGATTTTGAATTAACTCGGGGATGATATCGCCTGCTATACCATTACCACAATCTACAATGACTTTTAGCGGTTGAGCAACCACTACGTCACCGGCGATGGTATCGATATATTCTTCTCTCATATCCAATGTAGTGACTTTCCCGCTCCCTTCACTAAATTGCTGACTTAGGTAACATCGGTAGAGGGCTTGGATCTCTTCATCGACAAGCGCTTGCCCATTAAAGACGATTTTTAGTCCGTTATAATCTGCTGCGCTGTGACTTCCTGTGATCATGACACCACTCTGGGCTTCTGATAAGTAAGTTGCAAAGTACAAAATTGGTGTGGGCACGCTACCTAAATTGATCACGTCGCGACCGGATTGGCAGAGGCCTTCGATTAGTGCATCCGTTAGATCTGGGCTTGATAGTCGACCATCGGCACCAATGGCTAAGGTTTGTTCTCCGATTTCCCCCGCCTGGGTGCCGATTGCTAAACCAATACGTTTTACAATGTCAACGGTAAGGGTTTCTCCAACAACGCCACGGATGTCGTAAGCACGGAAAATGCTAGAGACATCTATTTCTTCCTCTGCCGCCTCGTGAGGGTCATTATTTGCAGTCTCAATAGTAAATTCTTCTGATTCATGTTCACTTTGTAATGCTTCCAGTTCATCAGATTTTGAGGGTTGGGGTAGAGAAATTGCTGCTTCTTTCACGCTCGTTTGAGAAACTATTTGGTACCTCATTTTAGACAAAGTAGCGTCGACTTCCAAAAATTCACTATGGGTGTAATCACTGGAGTCTGTGAACTGGTCATTAGGAATATCAGCGATTTGATTGATGATATGTCGTGTATCTGATTTCAAGTCGATGAGTATTTTTTGTAAACCGAACAAAACACCTACAATGGTAATAATGAAGGATACAAAACTAGGTATTAGGTAAACGCCCCCACCGCCAATTTCGGAATTAATGAGTGCATCTGAGGGTGAAAAATTTATGTGCCAATTGGGATTAGCAAGTTCACGCTTTGTGCTACTTGTGTCATTTGATTGCCCAGCTTTCAAAATCTCGGTTTCTGGAGTATTCGGAAATGTTTGAATAAGGCGAAGTTTACCCGCGATAGATTCGGTCAAGGATTCACCGAAAATGTTAATGTCGTAATAAATAAATAGGGTACCAAATATAGTCTTGTTTGATGGGGTTCGAATAGGTGCTGCCAAGGCCACAATCCAGAGGCCGTCTGCGTTAATGGCCTCAGGGTATACGGTTATACCTTGTTCTGCTCTATTCACCATATCCATAGACTGAAATGTGAAAGGAGGAAAGATTTCGGGGTTTGGTGTAGCCTCTCCGACTTTAAAAAGGCGTACTGAGCGCGCATAGGGAATCATTTCCCGAAGTCGAGATTCCTCTAGGGATCTGGCGGCAGAATCTCCGCTAGTAACGAGTTCACTAAGTTGAATACTTGCTGCCATGCTTTGAGCTTGGCGTATCAAGTTCTGTTGGCTTTGATCAAGTCGTAATTTTAAGTTGTCTGCACTATAGTTGGTACGTTGTACTTGGTAGTCGTTATTAACGCTAGAGCGAAGCATGGACAAGTTAAGTATGGCTGCAACGAAGAACCCTAGAACGATAGCACTCAATGGGATAATGCTAATCTTTAATATCGGGAACTTTTTATGCTTAAACATTTATTGTTAACTCCCTATTGTTTTCCAGTGGATCCGAAACCATCAGTGCCGCGATCGGTTTCTGTGAATTCCTTTACGATTCTAAAATCTGTCTGGATAACTGGCACGATGATAAGTTGGGCTATTCTGTCACCAGGGGAAATAGTAAATTCTGAATCACCCCTGTTCCAACAAGAAATCATCAGTTCACCTTGGTAGTCAGAATCTATTAAGCCCACAAGATTCCCGAGCACTATTCCGTGCTTATGTCCCAACCCAGAGCGAGGTAAAATTAATGCTGCATACTCAGGGTTCTCAATATAAATTGATAAGCCGGTATTGATTAACTCGGTTTCTCCAGGACAAAGGGTCATAGACATGTCCATACAAGCTCTAAGATCTAGACCGGCACTGCCCTTGGTTGAATAAGTCGGCATGGGAATCGAGTCTCCAATTAGTGGGCTCAATATCTTCAATTGTAATTCGTTCATAAAGCGGTTTTTCTATTTTCTTTTAGTTTCGTTGCGATAAGTTCAATGATCCTGTTAGAAATTTGTTGTTTAGACATCATCGGTAGTTTTACATGTGTGTCTTGCCATAAAATTGTCGTGGCATTGTCCTCACTATTAAACCCTATCCTAAGGTTTGCTACGTCGTTAGCAATTATCATGTCTAAATTTTTATTTGTTAATTTTTTCTTAGCGTAAGTGACTAAATTTTCGGTTTCAGCTGCGAAACCGACGGTAAACGGTTTTGGATTTAAGTTTGCAACACAGGCAATAATGTCTGGGTTGAGGGTCAGCTCTATTGCCGCTACCTGTCCAGTGCCATCCTTTTTCATTTTCTGTTTATTGTAGTTCTTTGGCCTAAAGTCTGCGACAGCTGCAACACCTATAAATAAATCACAATCTTTTGCATGCAACATGACGGCAGCGTGCATGTCTGTCGCGCTGACAACATCGATACGTTTAACCCGCTGTGGTTCGGGAAGTTGAGTAGGGCCGGAAATTAAAATGACTTCTGCACCTGCTTCCATGGCGGAGGTAGCAAGGGCATAACCTTGTCTGCCTGAGCTGTGATTACTGATATAACGTACAGGGTCGATGGCCTCCCGGGTCGGTCCTGCTGTGATGACTACTTTTTTGCCAGCGAGAGCGCCACTTGAGAATAAGCTCAGGGTCAATTTAATAATTTCGGGCGTTGCCAACAATCGACCAAAACCCGTCTCGCCGCAAGCTTGACTACCTGACTCTGGGCCAAATAGGTGTATGCTCTTATTCTCAAGGCTGCTTTTCTCAAGGCCCCTTTTCTTAAGAGACCGGATGTTGGCTTGCGTCTTATCGTCTTCCCACATTGCTTGATTCATGGCAGGGGCTAGGGCTATGGGACAATTTGCAGCAAGACACAGTGTCGCCAACAAATCATCAGCTTGTCCTTGACAGAAACGTGCAATAAAGTTGGCGCTGGCAGGCGCGATTAATATGAGGTCAGCCCAACGCGCCAGCTCAATATGACCCATGGCATTTTCTGCTTCAGTATCTAATAGGTCCAGGTGGACAGGAAAGCCTGAGAGGGCTTGCATTGTGAGGGGGGTAATAAACTCTGTCGCGGCCTTCGTCATCACGACTCGGACTTCTGCGCCAATATCCTGTAATCGTCTCAGTAGCTCTGCGGCTTTGTAGGCGGCAATACCTCCTGTGACACCTAACAGTATGCGTTTATTTGTGAGTTGAAGCGTCTGATCCATCCTGCGTCCTAGGCAATTATTCTAAACACTTAACAAAGGTCAGTTATATCTTACATAGATTGACGTCAATCTATGACAGACAGCATCTATTGTGACCTTCATAGTGAGGAGTCAAAGATACCACTCAAGCCTTAAGGAAGTTAGTGATTATTCACTAATCAATGAATATGCAATCGACTAAATCTACATTTTCTCATTCAGGCTGGGCCTTATCAGAAAAACCCCGCGAAAAACTTCTAGAAAAGGGTGCGGCCAGTTTGAGTGACATTGAACTATTGGCCATCTTTCTTAGGACGGGCGTAAAAGGTAAGTCTGTCCTAAACCTGGCGGACGAATTATTACGAGAGTTTAATGGCATCAGGGGGTTGCTAGACGCGGATTTTGAGGTGCTAGGTAAGATCAATGGCATTGGCTTGGCGAAATTTGTGCAATTAAAAGCTGCCCTTGAGCTAACAACGCGTTATTTGGAGAAAGGTTTTGAGAGGGGAGATGCTATCTCTGATCCAGGGGCAACTAAACGGTATTTGAAGAGCAAGTTAAGGGCTTATCACCGAGAGGTTTTCGCGTGCATGTATCTTGATAACCAGCATCGGCTCATACAATACGAAGAACTGTTTTTTGGTACGATTGATGGTGCAAGTGTTCATCCTCGAGAAGTTGTCAAGCGGGTACTTGAGCACAATGCCGCGGCGGTGATTTTCGCGCATAACCATCCTTCTGGACTGGCAGAGCCCAGCCAAGCTGATCAGCGAATTACGGATCGCTTAAAGTCGGCACTTTCCTTGGTTGATGTTCGTGTTCTTGATCATATGATTGTCGGTGATATTGATGTCTTGTCTTTTGCTGAAAGAGGTTTATTGTAGCTTTTCACTTTTGCTTGAGCAGTAGTCAAAAAATGATGCAGTGGTTATCGAAGAGTTGGAAGGAAAATAAAGCTTTTATCTTTTTCTTGATGTCGATGTTCGTTTTTAGAAGTACCTTCGCGGACTGGAATACCGTCCCCACGGGCTCCATGAAACCCACAATTCTTATAGGGGACAGAATCCTAGTTAATAAAATGGCCTATGATATACGCTTCCCCTTCAGTCATTTTTCCTTGATTCATATAGGCGATCCGGAAAGAGGAGATATCATTGTTTTTGATTCAGAGGTATCAGATAAGAGGCTAGTAAAGCGCGTCATAGGAATGCCAGGTGACGTGGTCGCCTTAGAAAATAATGTGCTGACAATAAATGGTAAAGACGTGCCATACGAGGAAGTATCTAATAATGGCAATACGCAAGACCGAATTGAAGATCTAGAAGGCGTATTGTTTATCGTTCGTTCAAATAATACAGGTTCCACCCTCTCAAACTTTGATTCTGTTCGAGTGCCAGACGGCCATTACCTCGCGATGGGAGACAATCGCGACAATAGTGCGGATTCTAGGGTGATTGGCTTTATCCCAAGAGGAGAAATTGTAGGCAGATCCTCGACCGTTGTTATGTCCTTCAATTATGACAATTATTATATTCCCCGCTCGGGACGATACCTTCAGAAGCTATAGTGTTTCAATTGAGATCTACGAAAGTAAGGGTTTTAAGCAGTATAGTTTGAACTTACATCCTTCTTCTGGTATAAAGCACGGCTCTCGAACACGACCTATTACAGCTATTGTTTAGCGCTTGGGTTGGCGAGATCCATATTTAGGGTTTTTAGCGTGGGTGTGTCAGTAATGACGGCTTAATGCTTTAGACAAAATTAGTTAGCAAAATTAAAAGGCAATCGACATGTCCAAGGTATGTCAAGTAACAGGAAAAGGTCCGGTTACTGGAAATAATGTTTCTCACGCTAATAACAAAACAAAGCGTCGATTCTTACCCAATATTCATGATCATAAATTTTGGTTAGAAAGCGAAAATCGTTTTGTGAAATTACGTGTTTCCGCAAAAGGTATGCGGATTATCGACAAAAAAGGTATTCAGCAAATCGTCACGGATATTCGTGGCCGAGGCGAGAAAGTCTAAATCAGCAGAATGCTAGATTAGTAAAAACTGAAGGTAGAAAGTAATGAGAGACAAGATAAAATTAGTATCCTCTGCAGGTACAGGACACTATTACACAACAACTAAGAATAAGCGGACAATGCCTGACAAAATGGAGATCAAAAAGTTTGATCCTGTTGTTCGTCAGCACGTGATGTATAAAGAAGCCAAAATAAAGTAATTACCCGCTCCAAAAGCAGCTCAATGCGTTAATTTGAGGAAAGGCTGAATGGTCTTTCCAATGATGGCTTTTACCGCTTTTTAAAAGAAAGTAACAAGTTACCCATGTAATCCACCCTCAATGTCCAGCAAGGCTTCAGGTAGATTGTTGAATGGGGTTCTGTAATAAGTAGCGGTCCGCAAAGCTCTGAGTCTAGATCGATACTTTTGCGTTCAATGATTTTTATATCCTCACTAAATCCAGCTAATTTTGTTGTTTCGATATCTGTACTTTGGCAAGCCTCATAGACAGGTAATTGTAGCGCATCTTGAACGGACTCAATATGTAGGCGATAGTTAAGTAACTCTACGGGTCGGTTCATTTGGTGACCGTATTGTTCTCTATGGGCTTTATGAAAAGCTTCTTTGCTTTCGAGTAAGCTGCTTGTGTAGGGCACATTGATTGTATAGCTTTGACCTAAGTAACGTAAATCCAAGCTGTAGTCTTGTATCGTCTCGGTAACGTTCTCATAGCGCAATTCTTCCCTAGCAGCGTCTTCTTGTTGTTTAAAAAGACCTTTAAGTTCTATATCACTTGTGTGATCGATAAGGCTTTGTTTTGTTTTGACCAGCTCTCTTCCAGCTTTACTTACAATAAGACCGAGAGCGGATAAGACGCCTGCATGAATTGGGATCATTGCATTTCGAATTTCTAATGACTCTGCTAGGTCACATAAGTGAAGCCCTCCGGCGCCACCGAAGCTCATCAGCGTAAATTCTCTGGGGTCAAAACCTCTTTCAACCGAAATAACGCGAAGCGCCTGAGTCATATGTTCGTTAGCGAGTTGTATGATACCGAGTGCAGTTTCAATGGGATGTAGATCAAGTTGATCTGCTATCACTTTCACGGCTGATTTTGCCATGGATAGTGAGGGTTTGAGGCCTCCTGCAAGAGATAGATTAGTGAGGCGCCCTAGTACCAGATTTGCGTCAGTTACAGTCGCCTGGGTACCTCCCTGCTTGTAGCAAGCAGGACCGGGAAAAGCACCAGCAGACGCGGGTCCAACTCTCAGTAAACCACCTTCATCGATATAAGCAATAGAGCCACCACCTGCACCGATAGTATGTATATCAGCCATCGGCACGCCGACTGGAAGCTCACCTATTTGACCTTGATTTGTTATTCTAAAATGGCCATCCATTAAGGCGACGTCTGTTGATGTACCCCCCATGTCAAAGGTGATGAGCCGTTTTAACGGTAGACCTTTTCCTATGTGGCGGGCTGCCGCAAGCCCACCCGCTGGACCAGAAAGCAGGAGATTAACTGCACGATTAGCGGCCAAGGGTGCCGCTATTGTTAGGCCAGATGATTGCATTATGGCTAACTTTGAAGGCGCCAGTTTGGCTTCCAAGTTGCTGATATATTCCTTAATCAATGGCCCAACCCAGGCGTTAATCCAAGTCGTCATTCCCCTTTCAAACTCTTGGATCTCTGGC
This sequence comes from Flavobacterium sp., assembly GCA_047616645.1. Taxonomy (GTDB): domain Bacteria; phylum Pseudomonadota; class Gammaproteobacteria; order Pseudomonadales; family Azotimanducaceae; genus JAHRVQ01. Next base: position 8,049 of record JBLHIH010000120.1, read on the forward strand.
AATATCAATGATGAGCGCGAAACGAAGTAATCTTCACAAAATAGTGCTTCTAGTGTTTTTTCGTGGTCAGGTGAGATGTATGAAAAGAGCAAGTTAATTGCGATGGATTTTGGTTGAAGCGCATCAACCGCCTTTTTTAGCTTGGTTAGCTCACCTTGAGTAAAATCTGTCAAGGTTTCACCATTGGCCGATACCCTAGCATTGACTTCAAACATCAGCTTTTCATCAAAAATAGACTTCTCTGAAGGTGGGTTTAACGTGTATAGCTCGGCGCGCGTTTGCCTGCCAAGGGACAATACATCCTTAAGCCCTTTGTTTGTAATGTAGGCAGTTTTAACGCCCTTAGATTGAAGTACTGCATTGGTGGCAACGGTCGTGCCATGAATGACGAACAAGTGCCCGGAGAGAAGATCTGAACTTAGCCCCATCTCAGAGATACCTTGAATTACGGCCTGTTCAGGTGCGGAGGGGGTAGACAATACCTTGTGCACTTTTATGCCATTTTCGCTTTGTGCCACGAAGTCTGTAAAAGTACCGCCAGTATCTATGCCGAGTAAGGTAAAACGCATCGCTAAAACTTATCTACAATGATGTTAAAAGCCCACGGTATATCAGTCCACACATAATTACTATTATCTATCCTCGATGGTGGCTTGCTTGATTGGCTTGCTTGATTGAAAGTGCAATAGTATCTTGAGGCGCCTTCACTAAAGATATTTGCTAATGCCCGAGCTTCCAGAGGTCGAGACCACTCGCCGAGGTATCGAACCTCATTTGAGAAACATGAAAGTCAAAAGTGTTCTTGTTCGACAGGCGCAGTTACGCTGGCCTGTTTCCCCTGAGTTGGGGCAGGTATTAACCGGACAAAAAATACAAAGTGTCGACCGTCGAGGTAAGTACTTATTCCTTGTTACGACCTCGGGTCGAGTAATGATTCATTTGGGAATGTCCGGTTCTCTGCGCATATTGGAGGATACAGTGGAAGCTGAGAAACATGACCACATTGATGTGATATTCAGTAATAAGCTCATGCTCAGATACAGAGATCCTCGTCGTTTCGGGTCAGTTTTTTGGCTACCGGGCTCTGAGGGACATGTGTTGATTGATACACTTGGCCCGGAACCTCTGACTTCAGCTTTTGATGGTGAGTATTTGTTTGCATTAAGCCGAGGGCGTAAGGTCGCGATCAAGTCTTTCTTGATGACAAGTCAGGTCGTCGTAGGCGTCGGTAATATTTATGCTAATGAAGCGCTTTTCTCAGCGGGAATCCACCCTACGAAGGCTGCTGGCAAGGTATCAAAAAAGAAGATGTTGGTGCTGGCAAGTGCCGTCAAAATTATCCTTGAGAAAGCGATTGAAGCAGGGGGAACGACATTGCAGGATTTTGTACGGGAGGATGGGAGTCCTGGTTATTTTGAACAGGAGCTTAAAGTATACGGGCGTGGAGGTCAGGCTTGTTTACATTGTCAGCGCCTGCTAAAAGAAATTAGGCTTGGGCAAAGGACTACGGTTTTTTGTACGGCTTGTCAGCGGTGAGTGCGCTTATTAGAAAGGTAGTCTTAATACTCGTGCTCGTTATTTCCCCTTCGATGGCAAAAGCAGAGAAAGTTGAAGAAAATTCTGGTGCATTCACAATGGTCGCAGACCTGCTGTTAGCAGGGCCCTAGCGGACATCCAGAAACCAATTCACCCATTTATTAACGGTAACTAACTTATCTCGCCATTTTTTAAGGCCTGTGCTACTGATGGGTGAACGAATTGGCTGACATCTCCACCATAGGCAGCAATCTGACGTACCAAGGTTGATGAGATATATGAAAACTCTTCTGATGGCGCAAGAAAAATTGTTTCCATACCAGGCTGTAGCGCTCGATTCATGTTGAGCATTTGAAATTCGTATTCAAAATCAGTTACCGTCCGAATCCCCTTTAAGATAACGTCAGCACCCACTTCTCTTGCAAACTCTACAGTCAGCGTATTAAAACCCACAACCTCCACATTCTCTATATGGGATAGTGCTTGTTTGGCAAGATTAATTCGTAGCTCAAGTTCGCTCGGGCTTTTTTGGGGGCTAGTGGCGATACCAAGGATGACCTTTCCAAATAAAGTAGTCGCCCGTTCTACCAAATCTGCATGGCCGTTATGTATCGGGTTGAAGGTACCTGGATATAATACTGTGCTCATGTACGGTGCTTTCTGAAGTTAAGATGCAGACAATCATACCTCAGGTCTTGTAGATCTAAAATAGGGTGAAGAGAAATTCTAATCTAAGCCCTTATTGTTGATGAGGCAGTAATGAACACTGGCTGCCTTTTTGCTCCGATATATAGTCCATTCTCTTGGAAGCATTGAGGGATTAAGGACTTCAGCCGATTCGACGTAAATAAACCCCTCTTCTGTAAGCAAGTTATTGAACTGGATAATGGGCAGAATGCGTGCTAATTCATCACTGTTAAAGGGGGGATCGAGAAAAATTAGGTTAAAAGGTTCAGTCTGTGCTGCTAGCCATACATTAGCGTCGCTTTGTATGCAGGAGAATCGAGACTTCTCTAGATCAAGTGAGTCTAGGTTTTGTCTTATTACATCGACGGTCGCTCTCGTCTGATCGATAATCGTGGCATGACTCGCCCCCCGTGAAAGCGCCTCAACTGAAAGGATACCGCTACCAGCATAGAGTTCGAGACACTTCGCATCAAAAATGCTATTTTGAAGCCAATTAAAAAGTGTTTCGCGAATTCGATCAGGACTTGGCCTAATGGCTTCATCGTCTGCAAAACTAATTTTTCGACCCCGCCATGTGCCGCCGATAACACGTAAGGATTTTTTTTTGTCTTTTCTAGATTGCTTCCTTGCCAAGTGCCTTCCTTAGATAGGGTCGGGTGTCTGGCTATGTTAGCTTAATTTTTAGCAAGAGACTTTACGTAGTAGGCGCATTCGCAGGATAATTCGCTCTCAGCAACCGTGGTTAAGTTTGTAAATATATGTCTGAAAAGCAAAGTGGTTTTTTCTCTCGCGTTAAATCTGGACTATCATCCGGGCTATCGAAAACACGAGATTCGTTTTCAAATGGTCTTGGACGCGTATTTCTGGGTCGTAAGAATATTGATAATGATTTATTTGAGGAAATTGAAACCTTATTATTGAGTACAGATGTCGGTGTGACAGCGACGACTGAAATAATTGATCTGTTAACGCAGAAGGTAGCGCGGAAAGAGCTTAATGATCCAGAGGCGCTATTTGCCCATCTAAAGGAAGCGTTAGCAGGTTTGTTGGAAGGGACAGAAAAACCCTTGGTCATTCCGAAGAGCGATAAACCGTTTGTTATCCTAATGGTCGGTGTTAATGGTGCAGGTAAAACTACCACCATCGGTAAGCTCGCAAAACAGTTGAAGGTCGAAGGGAAATCTGTGCTTTTAGCTGCTGGTGATACCTATAGGGCAGCAGCAGTAGAACAATTAAAAGTTTGGGGTGATCGAAATGATGTACCTGTAATTGCTCAGGGCTCCGGCGCAGATAGTGCATCGGTAATTTATGATGCTTTAGAGGCCGCTAATGCGAGAAATGTAGATGTATTGATTGCAGATACAGCAGGCCGCCTACAAAGTAAGAAAAACTTGATGGATGAGCTCACAAAGATTCGTCGGGTACTTGCGAAGTTTGACCATAAGGCCCCCCATGAAGTCATGCTGGTGCTGGATGCCACTACCGGACAAAATGCCATTTCCCAGGCGACAAACTTTCAAGAGGCTGTGCAGGTGACGGGCCTTACGATTTCTAAGTTGGATGGAACAGCGAAGGGTGGCGTCATATTTGCCATTGCGAAACAATTGAATATACCCATTCGTTTTATTGGTGTAGGAGAGGGGATAGCTGACCTTCGTCCTTTTGTAGCGAAGGATTTTGTATCCGCACTTTTTGAATAACATGAGATCCTGTTTAATATGAACTTTTTAACATTAATAGCGGAGAACGCCCCCTTTGATCAAATTTGATCAAGTAAGCAAAAGATACGATGGCGGGCGGGAAGCTTTGTCTCGGGTCAACTTCGAATTGGTTGATGCAGAGATGGCTTTCCTCACAGG
>JBLHIH010000121.1:0-12096 GCA_047616645.1 Flavobacterium sp.
TATGCGAAGTATTATTAACGACGGCGTTGAGACTTTGGACTGAAAATGGACTAAGTGTAAGCGTTCGTGAAATAGCACGCGTTGCCGGCGTGAATCACGGCCTAGTACATCGCTATTTCGGTGGGCGAGATGGCTTGATTCGGGCTGCTATCAACAAAACTAGAATCGACCTAGAATATCGATTGTTGAATCAAGGAGAAGCGCCAACTTTGAGTCAATTCTTCGCAGCTGTTAGCAGTAACTCGACCTAAGCTAAATTAATCTTTCAATTGATTCAGCAAGGGTACGATCCATTAGCATATCAAGATAAATTCCCATTTTTCGAGTGGCTCTCAACCAATCAATCCGAGCTGAACGGTGAAGCTTCTCGCGATGCAAAGATGCGCGCCGCGATTATCAATGCCGCGTTTACAGCAATGTTAGTTAACTGGGAATACTTTACAAAAATTGCAGGAATCGATGACAATCAGGACAACTCCCAAAAAAGGGCAACGCGCTTGATAGCAGAGTGGTTGGATCTCTCTGGGAAATAAATGAATAAGCATTCGTATTAACACTGTTAGTGTTTTTGATCCTTAGATATCAATTTGATCGAAGTTTAGTTGACGGTATTTTGACAAGAGCCGTCCGGATTTAAAACTTGAGCAATAAACATCGACGAGCTTACTGTTGGTGGAAATACTCGTCCACGATGTTCAGGTAGTAAATTAAAAATATGACGGCTGTCAGTTTGGCTGACTTACTTTTTTTTAGCGAAAGTTGTTGCACCTTGGTTGTTCGAGCATTAGCACGAGGCATGGTTGGTCTCTGGCAGAGTGGATGGTTTGGTGCTTAGCCGGAAGGCCGAATGTGCTTTGACTTGTCTACGTGTCTGGGCTACATTACGAAGAGAATTATCGTGTTGTCACTCTATCCAGGGGGGGGGACAAACACGCCGACGGATACCCTGACCATAAAAAGGAGGTGATCCCATCAATAGACAGTCTATTTGGGGAGCCTCCGAGTTAAGCTAGCACTTTATCTTAATTCGGGAATGCTCCCTCTACGTTTGATCTTTAAAATTAGCCCTTTTAGGTTGATCTTTAAAGTTTGACAGGGCCTCGGCGGATCTTGATCTGTCGAGGCTTTTTCGTTTTACGATGCCTCTACATCTTCTCATTTTCATTCACTGCTTTAATGCCTTTTAAATAGCTAAAACAGGTTTCATTCGCGGTGCTTAGGAAGTCGTGCATATACGGAGAGTCGTACTGATCTTCTCGAATAGCCGCAAACAAGGTCGCCCAATGACCATCTTTACCCAGCGGTTTCGCGAGAATTGTTTCATTTTGGGTATATTCCGCTAATGTCCAGTTTGGCAAACTCGCCACCCCTCGGCCACTAGCAACCAACTGCACCATCATTGGCGTCAGTTCAGCAGTTCTGGTGCTGGCAGGTTCAACATCCGCTGGGTCAAGAAAATGTGTAAAGACATCTAAACGATCACGATCGACGGGGTAGATAATAAGTACCTCATCCTTCAAGTCCGCTGGTTCTATATATAACTTGTTCGCCAGATGGTGAACAGGCGAAACAGCAAGCATAGCTTCATAACGAAAAAGCGGGACATAGCGAACACCCGGCAACGCTATTGGATCTGAGGTTATCACTAAATCCAAATCGCCACGAGCGAGTGCTGGTAGCGGTGCAAAATTAAATCCACCCGTCAAATCAAGCTCGACTTCAGGCCAATTTCCACGATATTGATCAATACATGGTACCAACCACTGAAAACAACTATGACATTCAATACAAATGTGTAGGCGGCCAACTTCACCCCCCGTTAATCGAGCAACATCCCGCTCTGCCAACTTAAACATCGGCAAGACTTCGTCAGCAAGGATTAACAAACGTCTGCCTGTACTGGTAAATCTCGCTGGCTTAGTTTTTCGAATGAACAAAGTACAATTGAGCCTATCTTCCAAATCCTTAAGCTGATGAGAAAGGGCCGATTGTGTAAGGAATAATCTATCGGCTGCCTCCACCAAACTTCCGGTGTCTCGGAGCGCAACCAGTGTTTTTAAGTGTCGTAACTCAATCAATGTTTTCGCTCAATCAATATAGATGCCTGAAAATTTCAAACACAGGAGTCACATGTTAACAAATTATTCGCTTTTAGACTCTTAATCCCTCACTTATTCCAAATATACTACCTTTTAAGCCGGTAAGTCCTTGACTCATCTTGATGAAACGACACAATAAAATAGTTGGAAAAACTAAAATAATTAACCAGACAAGTTCCTGTGGAGAGACTAATGTTCAACCCCTCATCAATTGTTACTGAATCCTTTTTAGACGAATTGGCAGCTCAGTATATTGTTGTCAATGGCACCAACGAAAGGGAAATTGACTATCTAGTTTCTTGTGCTCGAAATGCACTCGAAATTATCTCCAACAGTGATGCGCCCACCACGATTCAAACCACACAATTATGGTTACATTGGTAGGCCTGCAGATAATGCGCGGTAAATTTCTAATGGAGGGCAGTATCCCCTCAATAGATTGGGTAACTTTTGTCATTTCTTTAATGCATCACGACATGGGATATATTCGTGGTATTTGTAAAGCAGATAGAAGTGGTCGTTATGCTATTAACAGTGATGGCGATACCGTCACGATTCCATCGGGAGCGACAGATGCATTTTTAACTCCCTACCATGTCGATAGGGCAAAATTATTTACTAGAGAACATTTTGGTAAAGATGGACTTATAGACGTTGAAACTATTTGCCAAAATATTGAACGGACGCGTTTCCCAGTACCAACAGAAGAAGATCATCAGGCCTGCGATGATATTCCAGGCTTATTGCGAGCTGCTGACTTAATAGGGCAACTAGCTGACCCTCAATATCTTCGAAAGACATCTTCTCTTTTTTACGAATTCAAAGAAACCGGTGCCGCGGCTAAAATGGGCTATACCAATGCCGCCGATGTTCGCGAAGGTTACCCCAAATTTTTCTGGGAAATCGTCTCTCCTTTTATTCAAGAAGGTTTGAGATATCTGTGTCGTACGCAAGAAGGACAACAGTGGGCTGCAAATCTGTATTCTAATGTATTTTGGAGGAACACGATCTCCCCGCTTATGGCCCAGAAAGACGCAATGAAGACGATCGCCGAGGTGAAGAAGAAACGCCTTGTAAGGTCGAAGTCGTTTCTGATGAGAACCTAAGAAGAGATCAAAGGCGGCAGTCAGATGCTGAACTCTAAGCAGTAAACGCTGAAGTCCACATAGATCATACTGTGATTTGGTATTCGCCTAATTTATCTTTACAATGACCGACTATTTTTAGCTAAATCAAATTTAATGCTACAGTCTCCATCCGCAAGACCTTCAGAAGAGCTGACTGAAGCGCAATCCGGCCAGGAAATAAATACTCCACATCCTTTAAAAATTGCACTACTGGGTTATCGAAGCCACCCATTTAGTGGAGGTCAGGGAATTTACATCCGTTACTTAAGCCAAGCATTGGTCAATGCAGGCCATCAGGTCGACGTCATATCTGGTCCCCCCTATCCCATACTTGATCAAGGTGTAAAATTAATAAAGCTACCAAGCCTCGATCTTTTTGCTGAAGAAAGTCACATTAAAGCGCTCAAATGGCAACACCTGCTCTCATTTACCGACTTTTTCGAGTGGTTCGCCATGCTGACTGGCGGATTTGCAGAACCTTATACTTTTGGTAGACGACTGCATCATTACTTTAAAAAACATAAACCTGACTATGACATTCTTCACGATAATCAATCCCTCTGCTACGGGACGCTAAAACTTCAACAAGAAGGGCAAGCCTTACTGACAACAATTCATCATCCTGTTACTAGTGACCTTAAAATTGCACTTGCTAATGCAGAAACCTGGGGAATGCGACTCTTAATCAAACGATGGCATTCATTTTTAAAGATGCAAAAGCGCGTCGTAACCAAGCTAGATAATATTGTAACCGTGTCCGAAGTATCTCGAATTGACATAGCTGAAGCCTTTTCTGTACCAAGCTCAGCCCTTACCGTGATACACAATGGCATTGATACAACCGTTTTTAAGCCTCAACCACAGATCACACGTATCGAACACAGCTTAATGGCAACGGCAAGCGCCGACCAACCTTTAAAGGGTTTGCGATATTTACTCATTGCGGTCGCTCAATTAGTACCCGTCTACCCGAATATTCATCTAACCATTCTCGGTAAAATCAAGCCCGGTGGTGATATTGATAAATTATTAGAGAAATTGGATATTAATGATCACCTTAATTTCGTGTCAGGTATTGAGACCTCTGAAGTTGTCGAACTCTATGCAAAAGCAAGTGTTGTTGTTGTGCCATCAATCTATGAAGGTTTTGGTCTGCCTGCTGGCGAGGCGATGGCTTGTGGTGTACCTGTTATTTCAACTGACGGTGGCGCTCTGCCTGAAGTGGTCGGTGATTGCGGTATCATCGTCCCTATAAAGAGCCAGAATGCCATCGCTGATGCCATCACAAAATTATTTGAAGACCTGAGCATGCGAGAGGAGTTATCACGATTAGGTAGAGAAAGGATTCTGAAACTATTTAGTTGGGAAATTGCAGCCAAGGATATGGTTGCCTTATACACGGATATTATTGAAAAAAAAGCGAGTAGATAGATGTCAATGGAAACAATAAATTTTGATCATTTGCAGTTACAAGCCAATGATCGCGTTCTTGATTTAGGTTGCGGTGAGGGTCGCCACGCGATTACAGCCTACCTCCGCGAGAATATTGAATCTGTTGGGGTCGATTTGAGTCTTAAGGATCTCAAAACGACACGAGATCGATTTAACGAATTTCAAGACCCCGACAACACATGCAAAAGCCTAAATATATCAGTTGCTAAGGGACAAAAGTTGCCTTTTGCTGACAATACCTTTGACAAGGTCATCTGTTCTGAGGTGCTCGAACATATTCCAGATTATCGATCAGTCCTTGGAGAAATTAATCGCGTACTTAAAACCGGCGGTATATTTGCTGCCAGCGTTCCACGGTTTTTTCCAGAATGGGTTTGTTGGCAACTAAGTGATCCCTACCACGAAGTTGAAGGAGGTCATGTAAGAATATTCAATGCGGGTCATCTACGAGGAGATATCGAAGATCTTGGCATGATTTTTTTTAAAAGGCATTTTGCTCACTCTCTACATGTACCCTATTGGTGGCTTAAGTGTCTTTTCTGGAGGAAAGAAGGTGAAGAACAAGCAGGCATAGTCGATTTGTACCATCGCTTCCTAGTTTGGGATCTAATGAAGAAACCCAAGGTAACCACAACCTTAGACAAGGTATTTAACCCAATTCTTGGAAAAAGTGTTGTCATGTACTTTGTTAAAACACTCGCCCAAGATAACGGCAAGCAAACAACCGATAAACCTATGGAAAGGACCGCAGTTCAGTGACTCGCTTATACGTAACAAAGGGTATATTTCCCGCTGAGTATCTAAAAGATACCGTCAATTATATTGCGCGAACCCAATCAACAAAGGGGGATATCCCTTGGTTTGAAGATGGGAGTCTAGACCCTTGGGATCACATTGAATCAGCTATGGGCTTGGCTATTGGCGGTCGATTTGATGAAGCAAAGATGGCGTATACGTGGTTAAGAGAAAAGCAACTTCCGAACGGAAGTTGGCTCGCTGCCTACAAAGGCGATGAAATAGTGGATGGCACCAGAGCAGAATCAAATTTTGTCGCCTATGTTGCCACAGGTGTTTGGCATTATTACTTGATAAGCAAAGACTTAGATTTCCTAAAGCAAAACTGGTTGATGCTCGAAAGGGCCATAACCTTTGTCATCACTTTGACCGGAGATAAAGGGCAAATCTATTGGGCGGAAGATACCACAGAAGGCATAAAAGAAGATTCCCTCGTAACGGGTTGTAGCAGCATTTATAAAAGTTTCGAGTGCGCTCTCAATGTAGCAGCAACACTTAACGCCAAAAAACCAGAGTGGGAAAATGCAAAAGCAAATTTATTAAATGCTTTACGAAACCACCCTGACTGTTTTGATAGAACATGGGATAGCAAAAGTAGATTTGCCATGGATTGGTTTTACCCTGTTCTAACGGGAGTGATTAGCGGTTCTGAAGGAAAACGACACCTCCAAGCTAGATGGGATGAATTTGTTGTCGATCAACTGGGATGTCGCTGCGTTAATGACGAGCCATGGGTTACTGTCGCTGAATCCTGCGAACTCGTGATGGCGCTATTATCAGTTGGAGAAGACCACAAGGCTGCGGAATTGTTTAGCTGGTTACATCAATTTAGAGACAGTGATGGTGCTTATTGGACTGGATATGTCTATAGAGACAAAGCGCTATGGCCACTTGAGAAACCGACCTGGACTGCTGGTGCTATTTTACTCGCTGCCGATGCACTTTCTAGGCACACAGGTGCATCGCATTTGTTTATTAGTCCTTCAGATTCTTTGCAAAAGACCGAGAGTTCGCACTACGCCAAGATCCTTGAATAAACCTGACTCAATTGCTTTTTTCCAGATCGTATACGGCGCCTGACCACCCAGAGAAGGATCAGGAAAAATATCATGTATGGCCAGAATACCCTGTGAACAAATGTGCCCCGCCCAACTTTCATAGTCTGTCATTGCTGCGTCCATGCTATGTCCGCCATCAATAAAAACCATCCCTAGAGGTGTCTGCCAGTTTCGAGAAGCTACCTTTGATGGTGCGACAATCGGTACCACATGATTCTCTAAATTTGCTTCTCGCATTACACGACGAAAAATTTTAAAGCTATCCATTACACCTTCCGAACTATCATAGAGCGCAGGATCGTGATATTCCTCACCTAGCTGATGTTCCTCTGATCCTCGGTGATGATCTACTGCAAATAAGGTCTTGTCTTTAAATTGACAAGCTGCGCCTAGATAAACCGTCGATTTGCCACAATAGCTGCCAATTTCTAAACAAGGGCCTACCTCGCATGCATCTAGGCAATGATCATATAAGGCTTCGCCTTCAATAGGATCGAGGAACCCCTTGACGGAATCAATATTGAGCGGCAACTTCATGTATGGACCTTAAAAGGTAATAAAAACAAGCAGGTACACAGGTACAATCAAAAAAACTGTGTAGATAAAAATATTATTAAAAGTGGGAAATTTCACCTCCTCTTTCAGAGGAAATTGATCACCAATCACTAGCCAAGCTATGCAAGCCAATACGACCGAGGCGAGCGAACTCAGTATTAATATACCCACAATACGCCCCTAACTGAAAAAGTTTGACTAAAGATTGGACATAACCATATCACCCCATAGACTATATGTATGTGATCAATTAAAAATGATTTTCCTGAGACAAGTCTATGAATCTAGAATCCGTTCAATTAATAAAATATTTGGTCAAAAATAAAGATCAAGTGTCTAGTCACCGAATAATCGAGAAAAGCAATTATGATCTATGGCGTTTTCTTATGCAGGAAAAACACCAAATAAAGATTATCGAAAGTGAGCTTTGTCTCTGGTTATGTCGCTCCGAATTTAATCTTAAAGAAGCGCTATACTCTCGAGCCGGAGAAATTAGTAAGGCAAGCAGATTACTTTTACGTATGTATGTATGATAATTACGGTAACTTCAACAATACTTGTAGATATACACTAGCAGCAGATAGCCAGGCCGTAAAGGAGAGACTGGTTAAACACCTTCCGGCGAAAATTCGCCAACACAACCAGTTTTCGATTGAAGTCGAAGAGGGCTATTTTGTAACAACCCGCCCACATGTCCAAATCAATTTAGTGAAAGAAAAAGCCCTTAGCTTAATGAAAAGCCCTTAGCGTAATGAATAGCACTAGCTCGATGGACAGCCCTTAGCTCAGAGGTGTAAATAATCTAAAAATCTTGACCCCGGTCACAATTTAATTAATTCAGTAGATTTACGCTAACTAAATCGCCTGATGAAATTTCCTGATCAATTTCCACTTCCGCAAGCCCATCAGCCCAACTAAGAGATGACATCACGCCAGAACCCTGATTTTGAAAAAGACTGGCGATAGAGCGACCCTCTTCATTAATGTTAAGCCTAACCCGCAAATACTCCTTTCTACTACCCCCTTTAAAATCAAAATCGCTCTGTGCTGCCATTTTCATCAAATGGCCCTCTACACATCCTTGGCACAACATTAAGTAAGGTCTGGCCACGATGCTAAAGGTCACAAAACTAGAAACAGGATTTCCTGGCAATCCAAAAAAGGGTGTATTACCCACCTGTCCAAAAGCTAAGGGTTTGCCCGGCTTAATGGCGAGTTTCCAAAGATCAAGCTTCCCTAGTTTTTCGACAACTGCTTTTACATAATCTTCTTCACCAACAGAGACACCCCCAGAACTTATAATACAATCCGCACTTAACTCTGCCTCTATAAGCGCCTTTTCAGTTTCAGAGAAAGAATCTCCAATACATCCCATATCAATTGCCAACATGCCTAGTTGTTCAATTAGCGCAAGAAGCGTGTATTGGTTTGAATTGTAGATTTGGCCAGGTAGACATTTTTCGCTTGGCGAAATGAGTTCATCTCCGGTTGATAATACGGCGACTCTTAATTTGCGGTAAACGGAGATTTCGGCACAGCCAACTGACGCAATTAAACCAAGATCCTGCGCTCTTAAGCGGCGCCCGGCACTCAGCAAAGTCGAACCTGCTTTAGTGTCTTGCCCAGCTAGCCTAACATTTTGTCCCATTTTCGGATCTTCATTAATAATGACTTCATTATTAACGACTGCGTTTTGCACCAGCGTCGTATTCTCCTGCATGACAACGGTATCTGCACCCGTTGGCATCGGCGCACCGGTAAAAATTCTTGCCGCCGTTCCAGGCAGCAAACTCTGACCTACTGATCCGGCTGGAATACGATCACTAATATTTAATTTTGCACCCGCTGCAATGCCATCCGCACTAATAGCGTAACCATCCATTGCACTATTATTGAAAGAGGGAACATCAATATTTGATCTAATATCCCTTGACAGTACTCGACCTAATCCTGCGCTAAGATCAATACATTCTTCATCAACCTTTATGACTTTTTCCTGAATGTAGCTTAAAACCTCATCGACTGGCGTTAATTTCACCATCTAATGGGATCCGCCATTTTGTATTAATTCCGCAAAATTACAGGGTCTAAATTCAACATTAAGTTGTTCTTTCAATATGCCATTCCAAGCTGTTCTACAAGCTCCTGTAGACCCAGGCATACAAAACACAAGGGTATTATTAGCCATACCCGCTATCGCCCTAGACTGGACTGTGGAGGTACCAATTTCTAAATAGGATAGGTGTCTGAACAATTCGCCGAAGCCTGGGATTTCTGCATCTAACAAGGGATTAATCGCCTCTGGAGTGGAATCTCTAGTGGTAAATCCAGTCCCACCGGTGAGGAGTATTACATCCACATCAGCACTGGCAATCCATGATGAAACTCGCGCTCTAAGATGATACATATCATCTATTTCTATCTGGCGATCTGCAAGTATGTGATTACTCTCAATTAGAGCGTCACACAAAAATTGACCCGATGTATCATTTTCTAGAGTACGAGTATCAGATACAGTCAATACTGCGATGCGAAGACTTTCCGTCATAATTCATTTCTCATCATGCTAACCTTTAAAAACGAATGATAACGCCTGTGGGCACAAGACGGAAAGTTTTTGCTTAGCCGTTCACAAGATAATGCACTTAAATACTGGCTATATAACCCAAAGCAATGGCCCAAGACCACTTAAGATGACTAAAGAAGGTATAAACGCCTCGGGCTTGCCCCATCAAAGCAACACCTGCCGCAGACCCCAATAGACAAAAGACTACCGCCGACACCAGTCGTCAAAGTAATTAACAACCACTGGCAGGTATCCATCTCCGGGTTCATGGTCAAAATGGCAAACATGACCGGGATATTATCAATAATCGCTGATAACACACCCATCGCAATGTTTGCATTAGTGGGTCCCCAGCCGTCGTAAAAACACACCGACATGATTTCCAAATATCCGATATAGCCAAGACCACCGACACAAAAAATTACACCAAAGAAGAAAAATAAAGTATCCCATTCAGCAAGGGCAACCTTGTTAAACATGTTGAAGGATCCAAAATCTGCATGATCATCAGGGGCTGCTCTCTTAATGTAATATGCAAAAAAGAAGAGGAAGGACATACCCGTCATCATGCCCATAAATGGAGGCAGGTGTAAAAATTGCTTGAAGCTCACAGCTGTCGCTATTGTTAGTGCGAACAGAAAGCAAATAAAGAACGCACCAGTTTTAAGTTCTACTGTTTCATTCTTAGCCTCTGGAATTTCGTCAGGTATCGCGAAGCTCATAATGATGGTTGGTACAGTATAATTAGCAACTGATGGAAGAAAGAGGGCAAAAAAATCGGCATGCCCGCTTTGCCAAACCATCAGAGTCGTGATATCACCAAATGGACTGAAGGCACCCCCTGCGTTCGCCGCTACGACGATGTTCACGCAGGCAATTGCCACAAATTTGGGACTATTAGCACCGACAGACATGACCACCGCTCCCATTAAAAGTGCTGTGGTTAAGTTGTCAACGATAGGAGATAAGAAGAATGAAATAATACCGGTAATCCAGAATAACTTTTTATAACTGTATCCTTTGCCAATCAACCATACGCGCAATGCTTCAAAAACATTCCGCTCGGTCATCGCATTTACGTAGGTCATAGCAACTAAAAGAAAGAGAAACAGCTCTGCATATTCAATAATGTTGTGATCTAAAGTGGCCCGCAAAGCATCAGGGTCATGACCGGTTGATTCAGATAAATACGCTACAATCACCCATATAATACCTGCTGCCAACATGACGAGTTTTGATTTACGCAGGGGTATAAATTCTCCGGCCATGACAAAAACATACGCTAGAACAAATACACCCAAGGCCAAGAAGCCCAAATTCGATGTGGTTTACCCAATCGAACCAGATTGACTTGCATCACCACCACTCGCGAGCACCACCCCTGGTAGCGATGCACAAATCAAAGCAATCATGTGCAAAAGAGATATTTTCTTAAATCCGTACTTCAGCAGGACAATCACCATATTTACCTTCAAATCCTTTATCAGATAGTAGTATAGACACGAATTTTGAGCAAAGTGGTAAAGCCCGCTACACCGACAGCTCAGGGCTTTTTATAAGCGCAGCTAAAGGCTTTTTATAAGTGCAGCTAAAGGCTTTTTATAAGCGCAGCTAAAGGCTTTTTATAAGCGCAGCTAAAGGCTTTTTATAAGCGCAGCTAAAGGCTTATCTCCCCTTCCAGTTTGGCATTCTTTTTTCGGAAAATGCCAATGGTCCCTCTACAAAATCCTCAGACTTCACCATTGTTGTGATTGCAGAATACTTAGCTTTAATAGCGCTTTCAAGACTAGTTTCACCCATTCCATCCATCGCAGCTTGTTTACTACAACGTACTGAAAGCGGCGCACATTCAAGGATAAGGCCAGCCCAACGTTTGGCAGAATTCAAAGCTTCACCAGTAGCAACAACTTCATTGACAAACCCTAAGCTCTTGCCTTCTTCTGCACCAACACGACGACCAGTGAGCAACATTCCCATCGCTTGTTTCATACCAATTTCTCGTGGCAATCGATGAATTCCACCTGCTAGTGCAGCGAGCCCTACTCTTGGTTCTGGCAGTGCAAAAATCGCATTTTCCGCTGCAATAATAAGATCACAGGCTAGGGCTATTTCGAACCCACCTCCCATGGATATACCATTTACTGCAGCTATCACGGGTTTTACATTATCAAATCTGGCAGTTAAACCAGCAAACCCCGATTTGGGACTGCTCATTTTTCCACCAGACGCTTGATACTTGAGGTCATTGCCTGCAGAGAAAGCTTTGTCCCCTGCCCCAGTTATGATCGCAACCCACTGATCAGGGTCATTAGAGAATTCATCAAATATTTCATCCAATTCAAAATTGGCCGCTGGATGAAGAGAATTCATCACTTCTGGACGGTTGATGGTTACAATTGTTAAGGGGCCTTCCCTTTCGACCTTACTAAACTCAGTCATCGCAG
>JBLHIH010000122.1:0-12033 GCA_047616645.1 Flavobacterium sp.
AATCGATGACCTGGACTTTACCCGCTACGACGTGGTTTGGATTGCCGGCGGCTGGGGTGCCGCCTACGATCTCGGGTATTCCGATGTCTTGGGGCAGAAGGTCAGCGAGGCCTATTACTCAGAGAAAAAAACAGTGTTCGGCTCTGTTTGCCATGGTGCGCTGGGCTTGATTCGGGCGCGGGATCGCGATGGCAAACTGCTGATCGCCGGGCGCAAGGTTACCGGTGTCAGCGACAAGCAGATAAAAGAATTGGGCATAGAGGTAACTCCCTTGCACCCGGAAACCGAGTTACGCAAGGCCGGTGGTATCTATTCCTCGCAGGAAAGATTCATGGATTTCTTCGCTACCAGCACGGTGGTAGACGACGAGAAGCGTTTTGTCTCTGGACAGAACCAGAACTCCAGCCATGAGACCGCCCAAAACATCATGGCCATTCTGGACCAGCGAGTTAATTAGAAAAAAACTGGTTCTGGTTTTATGTAGAAAAAATCAAAGAGGTAAGCACTGTGAAAAGAATCTCTGTCCCGATACTTCTGGCAATTGGCATGATTGCTGGCATCACATGGTTTAACCGCATTGATATTCTGCTCACTGTTGTCAAATTCCAAAGTGAAAAACGGTTTGCCCACGTGGCTCCAAATCGCGAAGTGCCTTGGCAGCAAGGGCCACAAATGTCATGGGATGCAGCGAGTGAGCGCCCCCCGAATATTGTTCTGATTGTCGCAGACGATCTGGGCATTAATGACATATCTGCCTTTGGCGGTGGCTTGGATACAGGCTTGGATACAGGCTTGGATAACGGCCGTTTGAAAACGCCGAATATCGACAGCCTGGCGGCTGAGGGTGCCATGTTTCAGCAATCCTATTCAGGAGCCAGTACCTGTGCACCATCACGGGCCATGATGATGACCGGACGCTATCCGACCCGCACTGGTTTTGAGTTCACTCCCACGCCTTCTGGTATGGGTAATATAGTAACCACCATTTATAACGCAATGGATAATGGCTTGCCGCCACCTGTATACGATGCTGCCATTGAAGAAGGTAGCCCTGGGTATGAACGTAAGGGCTTACCGGCATCAGAGGTGACCATTGCTGAAATACTGAAAGAGCGTGGTTATTACACAGCACATATCGGCAAGTGGCACCTGGGTAACGAGGTAGGTATGCGGCCTGATACCCAAGGGTTTGATGATAGCCTGCTTATGCGCAGCGTTCTTCATTTGCCGGAAGATGATCCCAACGTTGTTAATGCGAAATTAGCCTTCGACCCTATCGATAGATTTCTCTGGGCCAATGGCGGCTTCGCCAACTCATTCAATTCAGATCACGCCAATAGCTTTGCTCCCGGCGGCTATTTGTCAGACTACTGGACGGATGAATCGATTAAGGTCATCAAGGCCAATAAAAACAGGCCGTTTTTTCTCTATTTAGCACACTGGGGTATTCATACACCCCTGCAGGCCACGCGTGAAGACTACGACGCCGTAGGTGATATTGAACCGCATCGCAAACGGGTGTACGCCGCCATGGTGCGCGCGCTTGATCGCAGTGTTGGGCGAATTCTCGATACCCTCAAAGAACAGGGGCTAGAAGAAAACACCATCGTGGTGTTTACCAGCGACAACGGTGGCCCCGGCTACGTTGGCTTGCCCGATATTAATGCACCTTACCGCGGTTGGAAAATCACTATGTTCGAAGGTGGTATCAGGGTGCCCCTGTTTATCAAATGGCCGCAAAAAATTGCACCCGGCACTCGGGTAGATACGCCTGTTGCACACATAGATATGGCGCCCACTCTTGCTGCAGGTGCCGGTGCATCGCTACCGAATAATGTAGATATTGATGGTTTTAACTTGCTGCCCTTGCTAACTGGCAACGCTAAAGACTTGAATCGAGAAACCCTGTTCTGGCAGAGCGGCCATTATCAAGTGGTGCGCCACGGCGATTGGAAGCTGCAGGTTAATGATCGCCCCACCGACGGTATGCACAAGTGGCTATTCAATTTGAATATTGACCCGACGGAGCAGAACAACCTGGTCAAAAGTCACCCTGAGAAAGTGGCAGAGCTAGAACAACTGCTGTCCGAGCATCAGTCTGCATCCGTAGGGCCTTTGTGGCAATCGTCTGCGCAATTACCTGTGATGATCGATAAAACACTGGCTGAAAAATATATTCCAGGCGATGAGTATATCTACACACCGAATTAAGTTACTAACAGGAGCAACAATGAAGCCAATAATACTTTATGGCAGTTCGCTATCACTCTATACAGGCAGGCCGCGCAGTTACTTTATTAAAGCAGGTTTAGATTACCGAGAGGTCACACCGGTTACCCAGCGTTTCAGTGACACTATTGTCCCTTTGGCAGGTGGGCGACGAGGTGTGCCAACCATTGAAACCGAAGAGGGAGAAGTGATAAGAGATGGCGTTGCCATTATTGATCACTACGAGAAAAAGGGTTCTAACGATTTTTCACCATCAACGCCCAAACAACTGGCTTTAAGTCTATTGTTTGATGTTATTGGGGCGGAGGGAATTCTTAGGCCTGCTATGCATTATCGATGGAACTTTCCTGAACAGAACGCGTCCTTTTTGCAATTCCACTTTGAGTCGATGACACCTCGCGGCCCAAAGCGAGCAGAACACGCGGAACAAGTTGCCAATGCAATGCGCGCGGCCTGTGCCGGCTTTGGTGCTGTGCCCGAGACCTTTGCCCTGGTAGAAGATTTATACGTTGAGCTAATGGAAAGACTCAACACCCATTTTTCAAGAGTGCCGTATTTTTTTGGGGGCAAACCGTCAATTGGTGATTTTGGCATGATTGCGCCCTTTTTTGGGCACCTAGGTCGCGACCCCATGCCCTTGTCGATGATGCAAAGAGAAACCGTTAGGTTGTTTCGGTGGGTTGAGCGAATGAATCGACCCGAGCCCGATGTGGGTGAATTTGAAGTGCAAGACGGTGAGTATCTTGGCGAAGATGAAATTCCCGATAGTTTGGTGGAAGTTGTTAAACAAATAGCTATCGACTTTGTTCCCGAAACAACAGCGGCAGCCAATTGCATTAACCAGTGGTTAGAACAGCAGGGAGATGGTGTCGCCGGTAAAGAGGTGTTGCGAGGAGTGGGTATTGCACAGTTCACGGTACGCGGTGTCAGTATTAGTGCTTTAGCACAACCCTTTCGGTTCTATTTACTTAAACGCGTACAGGATTACTACGCACAACTTGATTCGGCGGATCAGTTAGCAGTATTAGAACTGTTTACACAATGCAATATGCAAGAGGTGTTAGCTACCACTTTAACACGCGCTATTGGGCGCCATGAAAATCTTGAAGTTTGGCAATGAATATTGCAGAAAGCCTGGAGTATAAGAAGAACAAGCACCCCATAATGACAATGAACGACCACAGGAATGAAATCTGATGAGCCTTCTGAATCCTACCAAGGAACAACTCGAACAAATACTTTCTATGCCAGACGACGGTCCGTTGGCATTCATTAATACGCTTAAGTTCAGTCCGAATGGTGGCGCGGAATCATTCCGGCAGTATGCCGAAAAATTTATGGAATTGATGGCGCCAAAGGGTGTGAAAAGCCTGTTTCAGGGTGATGCCGTTATGACATTGGTTGGAGAGGAGCAATGGGATGAGGCAGCGATTGTTCACTATCCATGCATTAGTACCTGGAGAGACATGGTACAGAGCGAGGAGTATCAGCAGATTGCCCATCTGCGCGCTGATGCTGTAATGGATGCGCGTCTCGTCATTGTTCGTCAGTCCGGCGAGGAATCTGCACAATGACCTCTACTGTGACAACGGCCGTTACAACGCGATATGTTGAAACAAACGGCATTAAGCTGCATGTGCAGGAGGCAGTTGGAGTAGAGAGTGCGGGAGGCGATAAACGACCGCTGGTTATTTTGCTACACGGCTTCCCGGAGATTGGTTATACCTGGCGTCATCAGGTACCAGCTTTGGCTGAAGCGGGGTATCGTGTTGTCGTGCCTGACCAGCGTGGTTACGGCTTGAGTGATGCGCCGCCCAATATCGAAGACTACGATATGTTCAACTTGGTAGCCGACATCGTAGGACTGGTGCATGCGCTGGGTGAAGAGAGTGCAGTGCTAGTTGGCCATGATTATGGTGGGGACGTGGCCTCACAATGTGCATTGATGAGGCCTGATCTGTTTCATGCGGTGGTGTTAATGAGTTTCCCTTATCGGGCTCGGCAATGGGGCGCAATGAAGCCTATCGAACTTTTTGATGCTCTTACCGGCAAAGACATGGTCATGTATATCTCTTATTTTCAGGAGCCGGGGAAAGCCGAGCGAGACCTACAAGCGAATGTGCGCGAGTCGGTGCTCGGCTACTTTTACACCGTGTCAGCTGAAGTAGCGCCTGAGCATCAGTGGCGATTTATCTTTTCCAGGGACGAGAGCTTTCTCAATACACAACACGTGCCGGAAAAAGTACCGCAATACCTCACCGAGGCGGATATCGATGTTTACACGCAGGCCTTTGAGCGTACTGGCTACGGTCCGGCACTGAACTGGTACCGTAACTACAATCGCAATTGGGAACTGACCCCGCATCTGAGCGAAGCCAAGATCCAACAGCCCGCATTATTTATCACTGGCGAAAAAGACGATGTACTGCTGATGATGGGTGAAGCCGGGCTTGAAAATATGGAGGATAACTTCGCGAATCTACAGGGCAAGCATTTGATTCCCGGAGCAGGCCATTGTGTTGTGGAGGAAAAACCCGAGGAGGTCACCGCGTTACTGCTGGAGTTTCTTAGCCAGAACGCCTGACAGCACTGCGGAAGTATTGTCACATCTTATCCAAGATGTTTCTGCCACAGCGGATATGCGTGAAAACTATACCTTCACCACGAATTTTTTAGCAGCACGCACTTGATTGCCCACACAAGGACACACCAATGAGTACTCGAATAAAACTCTGGTTATTACCCACACTTTTTTACGCCATATTCGTTTTCTGGTACACCGACTTTGGCGGCCCTTTGAATGACGAAGAGATTGATGAGTTTATTCAGGTGATGACTGACGATGGTGTTGCTCCTGAGCGGATCAATTTCTTTGTGAAGTTTTTTCGTGAAGACAGCGGTCGCCAGTTTCTCATGGTTAATGCTCTGGACATGAGCAAAAACCCGCCAGCGGTTGAGGGCGCACCAGAAGGCGCCGACGCGGATACGCTAATGGCCGTATATATGGAGCATATGATACCGGAGTTGCTTAAGCGCGCCTGCCACCCAGTATTGATGGGGGACGCGGTACACGCAGCCGTAGATGTCGTTGGCATAGAGGGGGCAGAGCAGTGGTCTGCAGCGGCAGTTTTACGCTACCGTAGCCGCCGTGCGCTTATGGAGATTGCCAGCAATAGAGATATTGCGGGCCCTCATGATTACAAGCTTGCAGCATTAGAGAAGACCATCGCCTATCCCATCGAAACGAGCTTGTACTTGAGCGATCCCAGATTCCTACTGGCGTTGCTCCTGATTGCTCTGACCGCACTACTTGACAGCATCGTTAGAGCGCGCCCATCCGCGTCGGGCCAATAATGCAATGCTCCTATTGATAACTATCAGTAAAAATTCGAAATAGAAAGGTTGAATTATGAATTTCATTGAACGCCAGTTTCCGTTACTAAGCTGGATTATGAAGGCCCGGCAAGCGCGGTTTTTTGCAAAAGGATTCTTTGCTGCACTTTCCCAAACCCGTAAAAACCGTTTAATAGCCAGAGAGCTAAATCTGCAGGTGGCAACCGATGCGGAAAATCAGCCTGATATTTCTGCGCTGCAATTTCCGCTTGGTATGACAAAGAACGTGCAGTTTCTGCCACTCAATAAAGATGTTGATAATATAACGCCGGCAGAGAATGAAGTGCTCTTTGTGCCGGAATCGTTAATGGCGAATAGATACATCACGTTTTACAACAGCGGGTACCTTCTTCAGGATATCGAAAATTTTGTAGACCCAAAGGGTGTGCAAAATACTCGATCGTTTAAGTCAGCACCTTGCTGGGGCACCTACAAAGTGTATCGTTCAAACCACCCTGATATTAAAGAAGGTAGCACCTACTATGGCTTTTGGCCGTTGGCGGCCTATTGTGTGCGCAGTGTTTGCGATGTGGACGATCAAGCATTTATTGGCTACTTAGATTCGCCAACCTTCAGTGGACCAAAAGAATGGTTGAAGTTAATTAACATGGAAGACGACTCAAACGCGATAGGTAACTACGAGTACATGAAGATCGGCATTACCTACGCGCGCGAATTAGAAGATATGAATTATTTCGACGCCGAACGTCTGGTGATCAGTTCTGCTTCCAGTGCTTCTGGGCAAATTATTGCGATGTGCTTGAAAGAGCTAAACCCGTCTTTTACGGTGATTGGATTAACGTCCGAACGTAACTTTGAGTTTGTTAAACAGTTTTCTTATTTCGATGAGGTCTACACCTATGACGACATCAAATCTAGCCCGAACGCCAACAAAAGTCTCTATTTTGATGCCCTGGGTTGGGAGTCGGTAACAAAGGATGTTTTCGAACACTTTAAAGTTTCCCGATGGTGGATCTACGGCGAGGGCGGCGATCGCACATTTTTCAAATATCTTAAGAAGAATCGTAAAGGGACGCTTTATAGCAATCTGGCAGACTCCTATGTTTACCAAATTCGAAGCGGTATTACCGATGACGAAATGTTAGAGCAGAGCCGCAGCATGATTAACAAATACGACTTGGAAAAGCAGTGGTATACCGGTGTTCGGAAGATAACCAAGAGTAAAGATCTGTTCGATCTTTACCAAGCCTATGTGAACAACACGCATAGCGGTGAGAAGGTGGTCTATCAATCACCAATATTGGCTGAGTCATAGTTGCTTAGAGTGGTATAGCACCGTATATAGCAAGAATATAGGTGCTAGGGGAGTGGATTAAATAGACTTTTCGCCGAGAACATAGGCATAGGGTGGCTGATGCTTGTGGATATTAATCGAGCGCGACAGTCGCGTGGTCACAAAAATTTCACCGCCGACAGATTGCATCAGTTCAGACCAATCGGATTTCGCCTTGGCATCCATCATGTCAACAACTTCCAAAACATACTGATGCATATTGGGAATATCCGGCCAGGCGTCTCTTTTAATTGTTATGCCCTGTTGGCTGTATGCCATACCCCCAATTTTCTGGCGGTTCATAGCCGCGCCATCAACCGTAATAATCGCACCTTCGGGGCGCTCCGGGTCCGTCGCCAGCCAGTTTTCATAAGCATTTACCGATGCTTCAAGCTGAGGCCCAAAATCATCGCTCACCAGTTTGAGGAAATCCAACAATGTGTCGGGGAGATTGTCGGGGTCCAGATATTCCAGCGGAACCTGACTTAATTCCGCGTCCACGATACCGGGTCGGTTCATGGTTTCGGTCCATCGGTAAAGAGCCGGAGCGGTTTTCTTCATGATGTTTGCAGGGTAGATGTCGCGCCCTAGATGCGCGTGCAGCGTCTCCATCATCGCAGCATCGGCGATAGAAGGTCGACCACCAAGAATGTAAGGAAAATGCCGGAAATGCACGTCAAGCTTGTCGAATAGTAGCTGATTCGATTTTTCGATTGCCGGAATTGTCTCCGCTGTAATGCCAACTTCAGTAGGAAACCTCTCCAGCTTCATGGCCTGAAAGCTCTCACCCATCAATTTGATGACCTCAAAATTCGTCGGCCCCGCTATGGCGCGTCCAATATCGGCCGCTGCGAAATCGGCGCTTTCGCTAAAACTCCAGCGATAGTGCTGCGCATTGAGGAGCAGCCCTTCTGTTCCGTAATTGAATATGAGCCAAGCAAGCGCCCTCATAATGGGGTCTGAAGGCAGCATGGGTGGTTCGGGGTGCTGTTCTTCCAAATATCGGATGATTGCCGTTGTATCTGAAATAAATGTGCCATCGGGTAAATCCAATACCGGAAATGTCGAATAACCCAACGCCGGCATAATAACCTCTGCCCAGCGGTCTTTTGCGCCAACTACCCCTGCCGCAGGAGACGCTTCGGTGAAGTGGATACCCTTCTTAATCATATAGGAACGTGTTTTGGCACTGTATAGCGAGACGTGTACAGCCCAGTGCACATAAGGTTCAACCGTCCACGCAGGAAAGGCTGCAAGCAGGCTCTCCATTATCTCTTTTTTGGAATCACTCATTGTAAACAGCTCGTTTTTAAGGTCATTCTCTCTATACAAAAATCATCGAGCACCCAAGCTCGAATTGGAAACGGCAGCCCGATGATTGTCAGAATGCGGGTCATTGCAACAGCCCTTTTGGTCTCTCTCTACAGTATTGGCAAAAAGTACTAAAGTAATCAACCATCCCCTTTTGCAAGTTGATTACTGATGCCCAGGAGGGGTCGCAATCTACCCGTTTATGTGGGATTTCTTTATAGCGCAGATAGGCCTCGAGTTTTCCCAAGAAGTAAGAGATATCGGATTTTTAGACGGAATATATATCGGTCATGCGAGATAGCCTTCGGGACAAGTTGGTAAGCGCGTCGCTGATGTCAGAATATAAGCGCCAACGCTGACTGTGAGTATCCATTTATTGACTGCCAATTTTAGGGGCTTCACAGAAAATACATTGTTATATTAGGCTACTAAATTGGTATATTCGGCAGCACCTTCACTTTCGAATACAAACACGGCAGGCTGGTTCAATCGGTCCCCTTCTGGATTTTTATCAGGCTCGACCTGGCAAAGCAGTCAAGTAGCGCTGATGCTTAGAAAAGATTGCAGTCGTATGGTTATTGCTGATTGCCACCAAGTATTTTGACAAAATTTCTGGGAGATTGACCGGTCTGTCGCTTAAAGAAACTTGAGAAAGATGGCGTGTCGGTAAAATGTAAACGCTCTGCTATAGCAGTGACAGCCAACTCTGAATTAATCAGATAGTTTTGTGCGATCTCAAGGCGAGCCTTATCGTAAAGAGCCTGGTAGCTTGTGTTATGTTTTTTTAAGCGATAACGCAATGTGCGCTCTGGCAAATCTACCAGACGGGACACATCGCTGGCGGTACATCCCTCATCGTTAATTAACAGCCGAATAACCCGGTCAACACGACCGATGAAAGACTCTCCCAATCCAAAAGTGGATTGAAATGCCCGAGTATTCTTTTTGTGAATCTCTGTGGAAGCTTCGCTCTGAGGGCTGTGTGTATTAGGCCGAGAAAAATCCTCATTAGTAAGGTGTATTGCGTTCACATCCTGATTAAAGAATACGCGATGACCAAAAACTTTATACAGAGGTGTCTTATCATTGGCGGGGGCAGCATGCCTGAATTGAACATAGTCAGGTATCCAATCATGACCTAGTGAGCGCTTGAACTCATTGCAGGTTAGTGTCAGGACCAGCTCTGCCGCCTGAACACGCGACCCGGCTAAAGGTGCCTTACGAGATTGAGGATTGACTGGGGTTTTAAGTTCAAAGGAGATTAGTTTGCCCGATGTACTATCGCTTGAAATATAACACTTCATCGAGTCAGTGTGTAAAGCAAGGTTTTCAGAGATCAACTGCATCTCTTCCCCAATTGTTTGAGCTTGACGGGCCATTAACCACAGGTTGCCCATGATATCGAAGCGTTGTAAGCAGCCAACCTTTAGAGCAAAAAAACGATCGCTACACTCGACAGCAGCCAGGTCCAGCAGGTCGGCATAGTGCTCAGGGCGGATCAAAACATTCTGCTCAAGGAGAGCCGCTTCAGGGATCCCGACACGCCGAAACAATTCAACGGGATCTTGCCCACTTTGTTCAATCAGCTCGGCGACTCCTTCCAATACTACGCTGGGAACAAGATTTGCCACATTGCCTCATCACTCTCGTATTTGCCGCCTCTGGAACAGTGGCGGTCGATTGCCGAATATTACAACATATGCTGCGACTCCAAACAACTATGCCATCGATTGTGTCTAATAGTGTCCATGTCGGCCGTTCTATTCTGCCCCGAATTATAATTTTCTATAAATACCGATTGCTTAAAGATTCGTAAATACTTTAACCACCAAAAGAATTTCAACCCTTTCCCCATAAAGAATTTAACCGTCCCGCAATTTTTATTTCTGACCCAATTTTCTTCGGCCTATAGAACTGTGGAATTTCTTCAGGGGTATAAAGCTGTGAAACCCAACCTTCGTCATAGTCATGTGGGTATTTATAAGCCTTGTTGTGGCTTCTAAGGTGCTGTGGCACTTCTATTGTCGGTCGAGATTTAACATACTCTAACGCTTCGTTTATTGCCGTATAGCAAGCATTACTTTTTACCGTGCTGGCCAAATAGATCGTAGCCTGAGCTAGAGTTATCCGGGCTTCAGGCATCCCTATTTTACTCACAATATTTAGAGCATTGTTGGCAATTGAAAGCGCGTTAATATCGGCGTTACCGACATCTTCAGATGCAAAAATGGCTAACCGCCGAGCAATAAATACAGGGTCTTCACCGCCATCTAGCATTACGCTTAACCATAAAACCGCGGCGTCTGGATCTGATCCTCTTAAACTTTTGATGAAAGCAGAAATTACGTCATAGTGCCTATCCTGATTACGGTCGTATGAACGTGAGTTATCTTTGATTAGCTCGATTAACTTGTCGGTTGAGTAGTCACCACTAAGCCTTAAATTAATTGATGTTTCTAAGTTTCCAATTGCTTTCCTAGCATCCCCATTAGAGTATTTTGCCATCAAGTCTAAATCGCCATCTTCGAAGTGTTCTTCAACTCTTCCCATGGCGCATTTTAAAATATCGACAATAGATTCATGCACTATAGTCCTCAATTCTACTAGCTGTATTCTCGATAACAATGCCTTGTTAAGGCTACTTTTTGGGTTTTCTGTTGTCGCTCCAATAAGCACGAAATGACCGCTTTCAACATGAGGGAGCAGAGCGTCTTGCTGAATTTTATTGAATCTGTGAATTTCATCAATGAATATAACTGGTGTTCTTTTATTGGTTGCTGTCTCATGTAGTGCTAATTCGATATTTCTCTTTAGCTCTGGAACACCCGACAAAACAGCTGAAATTCTAAATAGTTTTATTTCACTAGAACTGCATAAAAGATCAACAAGCGTTGTTTTACCAGAGCCAGGAGGGCCCCAAATAATCATACTTCTGGGTGTGTCTGATTTTAAAAATGGATATCGTTTAACCAATTGCTCGAACCCAATATACTCAGCCTTCTCCTTTGGCCTCATCTTGTACGCTAAAGGCGCAGACTTTGGATCTCTGGAGGAAGCTTCAGAAAAGATGTCATTTTGCATTTTTATTGCCCTCAGGAAATTTTGAAATTTTCTTCACTAGTTGATATACCTGAACCATTTATATTAAACCTGATTTTCGCCTGACAGGTAAAGAGAGTTTGTTCAGTGTCTTTTCATAGACTGCATCAACAGTTTCAACCAAAAGGTCTTTCTCCTTCTGTTGTAGCAACTGAAGGTCTTTAACCAATTCGTCCTTCTTCTTCTGTCTTAAGCCGCCATTATTCTTAATGCGCTTCTCCTTGGCGCTCTCGAGCTGCTCATTTACCTCGATGAAGTGACGACTTAACGACTCGGAGTAAGCACAAGAGTTAAACAAAGGTTGTGGCTTAGCAGCTACCAATCTAGCAACTTCGGATTTCTGAATCAAATAATTAGATTTTTTGACGTACTGAGACTTCAGGTTTTACCGGTACCAGGCGGCCCCCAAAAGACCATTGAGTGTAATTTACCTGTCTCGATCGCAAGCCTCAAAGGCTTGTTGTCACCAAGCAAATGGCTCTGACCACGAACATCCTGCAAAGACCTTGGTCTTAGTCGGGCTGCAAGTGGTTGATAGGCGGTTTGCATCTATCTAACAGGCAATAAATTATTAGAGTAGGTGATTATTCGTCTGTCACGCAGCCCATGGATGCGTCTTTAACGTTTTTAATATACTTGTACAAAGTGCCGCGCCTGGCTTTTAGTTCAGGGGCTTGCCAAGCCTTCTTACGTTCTGCGAGTTCGTT
>JBLHIH010000123.1:0-11996 GCA_047616645.1 Flavobacterium sp.
AAAAGCTGCAGCTACTGTTTCGATGACAACACTGGAAGAAATTGATCTGGACCTGCGTCCACATGACAGAATATATAAGCCCGTGGGTGATGGACCTTTTCCTGCGGTTCTATTCTTCCATGGTTGTAGTGGTCCAACGATAAGTCATGAGGAAGATTGGGCGCAATTCTATAACGACGAAGGCATCGTGATGATTGCCGTTAATAGTTATAGTGGACGAGATATTAATTGGGTTGATGCTTGTGATGTCAAAGTGATGACGCCATGGCAAAGGGTTGCTGATGTTCTCTCAACGGTGAGATACACATCAAGTATTGATTATGTTGATGCATCTGAGCTTTATTTAACAGGCTTTTCTCACGGTGCTTATACTATCTGGCAAACATTGACTGATGCCTCTGTAGCGCTGCCACCCTTAAGCTTAAAGGATTATCCCAAGACAGGCATAGATGGCGTTAAAGCCGCGTTTCTGTTTTATGGTTCCTGTGTTGATGATTGGACGGTGGATGTAGATGTGACCCTATTTTTAGGAGATGCAGATCGTTATGTTAAAACGGCTGATTGTGAAGCCTATAAACACCCCAAAGCTGCGGGTCGCTTTGAATTAAAAATTTACAATGGTTCAACGCATACCTTCGATCATTCGAATCCAAACCAAGCTAATATTGATGCGGGCTCCTTTTATGATGAAGCCGCCACAAAAGATTCGCAGAGAATGATCAAAAGCGCAATAATCAGGGTTGATAATCCTGTTAATCGATAATGGGTATTGATTTGATTTTTGTGAAACCGCGATTCAGTGCCTTTAATACTGGCGGAGTGAGCGATCCTTTGTTCATCTCAGCAAGGTCTTCAAAAGACATATTTTTGATAAAATCTTTGATCCGATGATCAAAGAGTGGCGCAAGATGCGCTCTCATGAATTTCTCACCTTCAGTATCATCGCAAACATCACCTACGCGACGCTTAATAGAAAAATAGCCTTCAGGAAATAACCCTTCAGGAGCTAAAATTGCTTCTGCGTTTTCTTGCTGGTCCTGGCTATTGAACCAATTTTTTACTGCATCTCTTAGGTCGCAGGCGAAATCTAACATGTTCCACACGTAGGTACCCCAGAGATAGTCATGACGGCTTAATATTTCAAGCATCTTCTCATGGTAGAGGGCATGATACTCTTCACTGTAGTCTGAGCGGCGGGGTGCATCATTATGGTACATTTGAATACCTTCGGCGCCATATTCTGAAATGCCCAAAGGTATATCTGGGCAATCGCGATGAAAGTCAGATATCCATGTGTCAAACTCTTCAACCCGACCGTTGTACCAGCCGAAATATTTATTATAAACGTTTATGCCGGAGACTCGATTAAGAGAATCTTTATGCGGTAACATTGATACTTGAGCTTGTGTAGTTAGGCGATAGGGGTCTAGCGTTTTTGTCTGAGTATGTAGTGCGCTAACAATACCTTCAACATTGTTGGCTTTACCTGCGATGGTAATTTCATTCTGAACACCCCAAAAAACAATTCCCGATTTGTAGTTTTGTTTAACCAATTCACTCATTTGTTTGAGAGCATTTTCTCCATCAGCCTCTAGGGGAGAAGTTCGGGTGATGTAGGGTATCTCTGCCCAAACCACCATTCCTGCACGGTCACAGAGATCATAAAAATATTGATTGTGTTGATAGTGAGCGAGTCAAATGGAATTGGCGCCCATTTCTTGAATGATAGCCATATCTTTTTCTTGATGTTCAGGGCGCAATGCCCAACCTACGTCTTGCCTGTCCTGATGTCGTGATACGCCTTTTAAGCTAAGCTTTTTCCCATTCAGAATAAATTCCTTATTCAGGCAAAATTCGAAATATCGTAAACTTGTTGGGATAGTTCGGCTGTCGAGTAATTCGCCATTGTGTCAGACTTCAACTATTAACTGGTATAAATAGGGGTCATGAACACCCTGCCATAATCTTGGCTTTTCATGGTCAAGCAATTTGGCTGTAAGTAATATACTGGCATCTTCTGATTCGCCATTTTTTACCCTTGTGCTAATTGTTAGGGATGCTTTTTGGTCTGTGATATTTGTTTGAGAGACAGAAACACCACAAGCCCCCTCGTCTCCAAGGTCAATGTGTATTGTCTACTTCAATTCGAATATCGTTTTGCTCTCCAAACTGAACGTGAGTCGTGATGTCGAATCGAAAGGTTGAGTAATCTCCCTTATGCTCTCCGGCGTGAACATTGTTAATATAAACATGTGAAATACTGTTGGCGACTTCTACTTAAAGTAGAGGATTTTTTTGGGATCGTTTTCAATTAATAAGGTCTTCTCATAAATGCACTTGCCTCGGTAATAATTATTCCCGCCATTCTGGCCATCTAAGCCGTTCCAATTATGGGGGATATTGACGTCGCTTGTTTCACCGGCTTGTGTGAATCCCCAACCTTTATTGATTGATACACGATTAATTTTTGTATTCTCTCCTAAACCTGATAAACGTTAAGTTTTGTTGTGTATAAATTCAATGGCCCTTATGGCGCCTCGAATTTCTGCCAATCCCTTTAGTCTTCCAATCGCGGTGTAACCTGGATTCGTTGCAGATTTTCCAAGATCGTCTAACATGGCATGACCATGATCTGGCCGAATGGGTATTTCTCTAAGCACGTGTCCTGAACTTTTTCGACGTTTCTCCTCAGCTAGTAATGTTGTAATGATGCTCAACATGTCTACATCACTATCAAGGTGTTCAGCTTCTTGAAAGGAAAGCGGATTCTCTTCTCTCCGCGTTCCCCTTAGGTGAGCAAAGTAAACTCGCTCTGCGAATGTACTTGCCAATAGGGCTACATCATTGTCTGCGTTTACACCATAGGTTCCGGCGCAGAGCGCGAGTCCGTTAGCGGGACTTGGCTGTTTAGCTAACAAAAGCTCAATGTCTAGTTTATTACACATGATGCGTGGCAGACCCAGTAATTCGCGAGGCGGGTCATCTGGATGAATGGCGAGATAAACTCCAGCAGCTTCAGCGACAGGGAGTATCTGTTCTAAAAAATTGAATAAATTCTCCCGGAGTTGATCGGAACTAATATCTTGGTATTGCATAAGTGCCAATCGAAAAGATGCCACATTGTGAGCGCCAGTTGTCCCCCCCGGCAAACCTGACAGAATAGTGGATATGAGTTTTTCTTTTTCTGTCAGAGACAGTGAAGCGTAACATTGTTCAGCTCGCTCAATCTCGTCAAGTGAATAGTCGCCCATGGCGTTTTCCCGCCTGAGTAGAAACAAATCAAAAGCCGCAAATTGATCAGCATCAAATCTCAAACACGTCGCACCAGAAGCCAAAGGATAAGCAAGATCGGTGCGTGTCCAATCAATAAGCGGCATGAAGTTGTAGCAAATGGTGTTGATTCCTTGTCCCCCAAGGGCCTCAATGGTTTTGCAATAATTATCGACATATTGCTGGTGCCCAGGTGCTGCTCTTTTAATATCATCGTGAACATTGACGCTTTCAACCACTGTCCAAAATAGTGGCGACTTAGCTGAATTTTCTCCTTCTATTGCCGTTTTCCTGAAGGCGATTTCTGTTTCTGACCAAGCTTCTCCCGTCGGAATATCATGGAGGGAGGTCACAACATGAGACGCGCCTGCTTGGCGGATATAGTCGAGTGGAATTGGGTCCGAGGGGCCGAACCATCGCCATGCTTGCTGCATCTTGTCTACACACTCAAAATTGGTAAGGCCAATGTACCTGTATTAGCGCCTATTGGTCAAGCCAATTTGACTGGCCATACCAAGCAGCGTAGAGTTCGTAGTAACAGCAACCCTGCATCATCAAAGTAAAATCACTGAGCCTTGGATCACCAAATGAATAAAAGAAACCGTTTATATCGAGAAGTTGCAGATAAAATTGCACTACTCATTAAGAATGGTAAGTATCAAGTTGGGGGGCGGCTTCCTTCCGAAAGAGAGCTGGCGAGCACTATGCGGGTTAGTCGACCAACGATAAGGGAGGCGATGATAGCCTTAGAAATTGCCGGACAAATTGAAGTGAGAACGGGCGCGGGAATCTTTATTCTAGACCCAGAGACAAGAGGTGACTTGGGCTTGGTTGCAGACATTGGTCCCGGACCATTCGAATTAATTGAGGCAAGAATTCATTTTGAGGGAGAGGCTGCGGCACTAGCAGCACTGAGAATTTCTGAAGGTGAGTTACAAGACCTCGATAAGGCTTGCAAAGAAATGGCGCATTGCGTGGAGAAAAACAAAAGTGCAGAGCAGGCAGATCAAACATTTCATGAACGCATTGCTTCGGCAACGAGAAACAGTGCAATTATATCTACGATAGAGCAGCTCTGGTCATTTCGAACTCGGATGCCCATGTGGACTAGACTCCATGAAATTATTGCCAATCTGGAAGGCGAGCCTGGTTGGACTAATGATAGAAAAACACTAATGGATCATCAGCGTATTCTTAATGCATTGAGGGCAAGAGATTCTGAAGCGGCTAGACACGCGATGAGGACCCACCTTGAACATGTTAGAGAGGCATTGTTAAAGGCATCCGAACATGATGCGATTAGCGAGAATGTATGGGTGAAGAGTGAGTGACATGAAAAATTTGTTGAAGGATGATCGCCTTTTTTCACCAAACCCCTCAGAACGAGAGGTGGCACGTCGGCTTTATACTTCCGTAAGGGATCTCCCTATTATTAGCCCTCATGGCCACACAGATCCAGCTTGGTTCGCCAATAATCTGCCATTCGAAAATCCGAGTGCCTTGTTAATACAACCTGATCACTATTTGTTACGTATGTTATATAGCCAGTCTATTAGCATGGAGCAGCTCTTACAAAAAGATGGGCTTGCTGTTTGGCGGCTGTTCGCTGCCCATTATCATCTATTCCAAGGCACACCATCGCGATTGTGGTTTGATCATGCGCTCTCTCAAGTATTTGGTATTGAAGAACGTCTGTGTGAGGACAATGCCGATAAACTTTATCTGCTTATTGATAACTGCCTCAAATCTATCGATTTTCTTCCACGCGCGCTTTTTGATAAATTTAATATTGAAACCCTTGCCACAACGGAATCTGCGCTTGATGACCTTCAGCACCATGACCTGATTAGCGCATCAGATTGGAAGGGCAATGTTATTACGACTTATCGTCCGGATTCTGTGATCGACCCTGACTATGAAGATTTTGCAAACAATGTCGATCGCCTTGGGGAACTCACCAATGAAGACACTTCAAACTGGCAGGGATACCTGAACGCCCATAGAAAAAGAAGGCTAGTATTCAAAACAAGAGGTGCAACAGCGACAGATCATGGTCATCCATCCCCCATAACGGCGGACCTTTCTCCGACTAAGTGCCAACAATTACTCACTGGGGCAATTAAGGGAACACTTGATGCGGAATCTGCTGAGCAGTTTCGCGCACAAATGTTGACCGAAATGGCAGCAATGAGCCTGGATGACAAACTGGTTATGCAAATTCATCCTGGTGTACATCGGAATCACAATGCTCAACTCTTTAAGACATTCGGCAGAGATAAGGGTGCTGACCTCCCTCGCCCAAGCAATTATGTAGAAGGCTTAAGACCTCTGCTAGATCGATTCGGCAATGAGCCCCAGTTTACGCTTATTCTCTTTACGCTTGATGAATCTACTTATACTCGAGATCTTGCGCCACTTGCGGGTCACTATCCCTGCTTAAAACTGGGCCCTCCCTGGTGGTTTTTTGATAGCCCAGAGGGAATGTTACGTTATAAGCGTCAAGTAATTGAAACAGCGGGTTTCTATAATACCTCGGGCTTCAATGATGATACTCGCGCCTTTTTGTCGATTCCCGCAAGGCATGACGTTTCAAGGCGTATAGATTGCAGGCATCTTGCTGAATTGGTGTGTGACCATCGATTAGAAGAGGATGAAGCTGAAAACATTGCGTATCTTTTGGCCTATGGTCTGGCAAAAAAGGTCTATCAATTGTGACTCAATCAATAAGCTTAAGTAATCTCAATGCGAATGCCATCGCGCACCTACACGCTAATGTTGTACGTCCACAGTATGATCGGAAAAATTTAAAGGCAGGAATATTTCACTTTGGCATGGGTAACTTCCACCGTGCACATCAGGCAGTGTATACCGACGAGGTCTTAGCAGGTTCAGGTGGCAATTGGATGATTATTGGTGCAAGTCTATTTAATCCAACTACGCGGGATCTCTTGCTATCCCAGGATGGGCTTTACACCGTGCTTGCGAGAAGTCGCGATAAATCCACATTGCGAATTGTCGGGTCGATTAAAGATGTGCTCTTTGCACCAGATAATCCTGCAAAGCTGATCGAGGCGATGAGTAATAAGGACATCAAAATCATCTCTCTAACGATTACGGAAAAGGGCTATTTAATAATACCCCAAGTTGTGGATTCACTGTCTACAGATGTTTTCTCGGCGATGGAATTATTATTGGCTGGGCTGCAGCGACGCCGCAAACGTGGATATGGCGCCCTGACGCTAGTCAGTTGTGACAATCTTGTTGGCAATGGCGATGTACTTAAGCATTCCTTACTTCGACTGGCTAATACGCAAGATGAGTCCTTAGTGAGTTGGATTGAAATTAATGTCAGTTTTCCCAATTCAATGGTTGATAGAATGGTACCAGCGCCCGCAAGCGCGTTGTCGATGGAAGTATCAGGAAAACTGGGTGTTATTGATCAGGCCTGCCTTGGAACTGAAACCTTTAGTCAGTGGGTGATGGAAGATAAATTTATTGCTGGTCGTCCGGCTTGGGAAGATGCGGGCGTTACCTTTAGCGATGAAGTACATCTACATGAATTGATGAAATTACGCCTCTTGAATGGTGCTCACTCAAGTATGGCCTACCTTGGCTTGCTTGCAGGCAAAGTGACGATTGCAGAGTGTATAGCAATGCCAGAGATTGCTAAATTCATTAACTCCTTAATGCGCGAGGAGATTGCACCTCAAGTGACAGCGCCATCCGGTACTTCAACAGCTGCGTATATTCCAACTTTACTTAAGCGATTTAGTAATCACTACTTAGCACATCAATGTCAGCAGGTGGCGATGGATGGCTCGCAAAAACTCGCCCAACGTCTGTATGGGGTTGCATCAGAAAGATTAGTAGAAAATCAGCCCATTGACGGAATATGCTTGGTGATTGCTGCATGGATTTTGTATACAAGAGGCCTTGATGAGTTTGGCGAATCACGGACAGTGGTGGACCCGCTTGCTGAACAACTTCATAACTTGGCGGTTCAACACCAAAGACAACCTGAAATATGGATCGCAACTTTGCTGCAAGGAGGGGAAGTTTTTCCACATTCATTAGCGCAATCGGCGACGTTTAAAATTGCGCTGACGAACTCACTGTGTAGCTTACTCAGTGATGGCGTGCTATCAACACTTGTCAAATTTAATACGAGAGTAGCGATATGAGTAGCAGCATGAGTGGGCTTCGTATTGCTGCAATGGGTGAATGTATGGCCGAATTCGCGCCGCTTTCTTCCTCTGGATACCAATTGGGATTTGCCGGTGATACCTATAATACAGCGGTTTATTTGAAGAGGCTCTTGGGAAATTATCACGCCGTGAGTTATGTAACGTGCGTCGGTGACGATGATCTTTCGGTGCAAATGCTTGATCATATTCGCGAAGAAGGCATTGATACGAAACTCTGTTTTGTGGAAAAAGGCGCATCCATCGGCGCCTATCTCATCAGCAATACAGATAAGGGCGAGAGAAGATTTACCTATTGGCGCAAGCATTCAGCTGCAACCTATCTTCTTGATAACAAGCGATACGACACTTTGTTAAGAGACCTTGCGCGATTTGATTTGATTTATGTATCGGGTATTAGCCTCGCGATTTTGACATCAGAAAATCGACAACGACTTCTTTCATTACTAAGGGAACTTGATGTGCCGCTGGCATTCGATCCCAATTATCGGCCACAACTCTGGCGAGATGTTGATGAGGCGAGCGAAGTTTGTGCAAATACTGCTGCAATCAGTCAGTATTTATTAACGACCTATGATGATGATCAACAGATGTGGGGTGTAGACAATCCGATGGCCGCCTTGAAATACTGGCAAAGCCACTCGAATGCAGAAATCGTGATTAAGAATGGCAGTAATGAAGCCTTCTTCTCAGAAGGTTCTCATCGCGATACGCCTGCTCCATCAGTGACAGCGCCATCTTCAATAGCGCCATCAAGAACAATTGCGCCCAAAGATACAACAGGTGCAGGAGATTCGTTTAACGCCGCTTATTTGGCTAGCCGATTAAGGGGCGAGAATATGCAGACAGCAGTGGCCAAAGCTCACGATCTTGCGGCGCAAGTAATCACCTTTCAAGGCGCGATTCTGCCCATCGGAAGTCATCGTTCTAATTGAATTCTTCTCGCCAATAGACCACGCGATCGTGATCACGGTAATGACCAGATGAAGCTGTGCCGCTAGGATTTTCATCCCCTACTCCATTCTCATTAGGGGTGGGAATATTCATTTTTTCAAAAAGGTTTTATAGAGAAGTGTTATTGAGTAATATTTCTTGGCTTGATTCAGCTATGCCTATTTTGAGAAAGTCTTATTTTTTGCATTCTCACTGAAAATCGATTTACACTGCGTTAGTGCCTTTGCTCTTTGGCAATATCGGCAATATTAATGAGATCATACAAATGAATGCAGTCGTGCTCGCAGTTAGTCTGGTACTTATTCTCAGCCTCTTCAGGGTCAATGTCATACTGTCGCTGTGTCTGGGCGCGCTTGCTGGTGGTGTTTGGTCAGGCCTGACTTTCCTTGAGACTGTTGCTGCATTTCAAAATGGGCTAGGTGGTGGTGCAACCATTGCGCTTAGCTATGGGCTGCTGGGCGCCTTCGCTGTTGCCATATCTCGTTCGGGTATCACGGATGTATTGGCGAGATCAATTATCGAAAGGACAGGGCGAGGCGGTAGTGCTTCAGAAACGTGGATAAAATCTATCTTGATTACTGCAATATTACTTATTGCTATCTCATCCCAAAATATTATCCCTATCCATATCGCTTTTATCCCAATCGTTATTCCTCCCTTGTTAGCCGTATTTGCCCAGCTTCAAATGGATCGCCGCCTGATTGCCTGCGTGATTACCTTTGGATTGGCAACGCCATTTTTGATACTGCCCGTGGGATATGGCAGCATTTACCTGTTCGGTATACTCCATAAAAATCTGGTGAGCAATGGTCTGAGTATTGACGCAGCAGATGTGCCT
This sequence comes from Flavobacterium sp., assembly GCA_047616645.1. GTDB lineage: Bacteria > Pseudomonadota > Gammaproteobacteria > Pseudomonadales > Azotimanducaceae > JAHRVQ01. The sequence continues at coordinate 9,265 of JBLHIH010000123.1, forward strand.
CTATCAATGATAATTTCTGCCTGCGGTATGTTAGTCGGCTTGCTAGTTGCCGTTTTTTTTACTTATCGAAAACCGAGACAATACGATATGCCAATGGCTGAGAGCCTTGAGCCAGAGTTTGTAACACTTAATAAAAAATCACTGATTGTTAGCCTAATTGCCATCGTCTCTGCCTTATTAATGCAAATCTATAGCGAGTCAATGATTATGGGTGCGCTGACAGGTATATTGATTTTTACGGTAAGCGGTGTTGTTAAGTGGAATCAAACTCAGGATTTATTTAGTAAAGGCATAACGATGATGGCTATGATTGGTTTCATCATGATTACAGCAGCAGGTTTTGCAGAGGTGATGAAAACGACGGGTAGTATCGCTGATTTAGTCGCGTCCACGTCCGGTGCCCTTGACGGTAGTAAAGCGATGGCTGCGATAATGATGTTAGTAATTGGTTTGTTAATTACCATGGGTATTGGGTCTTCATTTTCAACTGTCCCGATTATCGCAGCCTTGTTTGTCCCTTTGTGTATGGATCTTGGCTTTTCGGCAATGGCAACGGCGGCCTTAGTGGGTACTGCTGGCGCGCTTGGCGATGCAGGGTCTCCTGCATCAGATTCTACCTTGGGTCCGACTGCGGGTTTAAATGTAGACGGGCAACATGATCATATATGGGATACAGTTGTGCCCACCTTCATTCATTACAATATCCCCTTATTAATTTTTGGTTGGATTGCAGCGATGACCTTATGACGTTATTAGAGAGTAGGATGGAGATTACATGAGCTGGATTAAACATATCCCTTTCGAGGTGGCTGAGGGAAAGCTACTCAAACTCTATAAGAGAGTGAAGGGGCCGGATAATAATGTAGATAATATAATGCTTGCCCATAGCTTGCGGCCCCATACTATGGAAGGTCACATGGTGCTGTATAAGAATGTGCTTCACCATACGGGAAACAAAATACCTAAATGGTTTCTTGAAGCCATGGGTGTACTCACGAGCATGTTGAATGGTTGTTATTATTGCGTTGATCATCATTTTTCCGGCATGGAAAGATTGGTTGATGACAACGAACGTTCAAAAAATATACGCCTGTCTCTTGAGTCAGAACAATTTTCTGATGTATTTGATGAGCGGCAGGCTGCGGCGATGGTTTATACCAAAAAATTAACTTGCGCGCCGGTAGACATTACAGAAGTGGATATAAATGAATTACGGGCCTCTGGGTGGGATGATGGAGAGGTTCTTGAAATAAATCAGGTTGTTGCCTACTTTAATTATGCCAATCGGACAGTCTTAGGACTCGGCGTTCATGTAGACGGCGACATTATAGGCTTGTCACCCAATGTGTCTGCTGATCCTGACAACTGGAACCATACTTAAATCGCCTTCAATTAAATGAGAGTTCAAGATATTCTATGCAAGAATCTATTATTGAAACATCTGTTGAAACTGCGACAGTGACTGAATCGGTACGCGAAGAAAATAGAATACAAAGTTTGGATGTACTCAGGGGCTTTGCGCTCTTAGGTATCTTGTTACTTAACATTATCGGATTCGGCCTGCTCTCTCCGTCTTACTCGAATCCAGGTTTCGATTTAGTTAACAGCTCTCTTGGCAATATCGTGACATGGGCCTCGGTGGAAATTTTCGCAGAAGGCTCCATGCGCTGTTTATTTTCAATATTGTTTGGTGCAGGTATTGTACTCTTTACCGGTGGAGCCAAAGGTAAGGGTGCTTTTTTACACTATAGTAGAACCTTCTGGCTTCTGATATTCGGACTTTTTGATGCCTTTATACTCCTATGGAATGGAGATATTTTAATTACCTATGCGATAGCCGGAGCGGTCCTTTATTTGTTTCGAAATGCGAGTGTAAAAACGTTGATCTTGTTGTCTAGTTTATTAATCTTTCTCGCGTCCTCTTTACATTTTGTAGCTGAGTTTGGTCTAGGAAAAGCATACTCTGCATCCCAAGCAGTTTCGCAACAACAATCTAGCGAAAGCCTTAATAGTGGAATAAAGGAAGGTGCTGAGCAATGGCAAAGCTTCGCTCAAGACTTCACGCTAGATAAAGAAGGAATACAGGCAGAAATTAATGCGCGCGGCACGAGCTATCAAAGTGCCTTCATCTGGAACCAAAAAAAGACGCTGGGAATGATGACGTTTGTCCTTCCGCTCTATCTTTTTTGGGATGCACTTATGATGATGCTGCTGGGTATGGCATTGTATAAAGCAGGCGTATTGCAGGGTGATCGTGATAATGCATTCTACATAAAACTCATGATAGCGGGTTTTACTATTGGTCTTCTTACCAATTCCTATGAAGTTCAGAAAGCGATTGAAAGTGACTGGGGTTTACATGCGACATTTGCTCAGATGCAATTTACCTATCATATCGGCCGATTGGCAATGGCGCTTGGATACCTTGGCCTAATTGTTTACATGGTCAAAAACCATTTTTTTGCAAATTTTCAAAACCGACTAGCAGCGGTAGGTAGAATGGCGCTGACAAACTATTTAATGCAATCGTTGATGTGTGCTGTTTTATTCACCGGATTAGGATTTTCCCTAGTTGGCCAGTTGGAAAGATCTGAAATCTATCTTATTGTGCTAGGCATATGGATATTCCAAATGATTTATAGTGTCTGGTGGTTGGAGCGATATAAATTTGGACCAGTAGAATGGTTATGGCGGATGTTAACTTATGGTAAAAAGCCAAGCTTTGTTCGGAA
>JBLHIH010000124.1:0-11951 GCA_047616645.1 Flavobacterium sp.
ACGCCATCCGACCCTTCGTTATAGGCCGTAAGAACTGGCTTTTTAGCGCGACGCCCAGAGGCGCACACGCCAGCGCTGCGATTTATAGCTTAATCGAAACGGCAAAGGCAAATGGCTTAGAACCTTATGCGTACTTGCGTGAGGTATTTACACGACTGTCAAGCACATCCAGCGATGAAGAATTACAGGCGCTACTACCCTGGAACGTGTCGCGCGTATAGGGTGTGGGTTATTGAGCGCTTACGGCCATTGGTGTTTTCATTCAGTAAGCGCTCAATTAACTACATCTAATAATCTTTCCGCTGCGGCTTTACTCTTCAGTTTTTAACTGGAGAGCTATTCATGAATACAATCAATAAAGCACAATTCTGGCAAGACCACATCACCGCTTGGCAAGGCAGCGGGCTATCTCAATCCGCGTATTGCAAACAGCTCGAAATCAAACTTCACAACTTTTCCTATTGGCGTAATAGTTTAAGTCCCGCAAAAACGCCGTCAGCCAGATTAATGAAGCTCGGCGCCATGCCAGTTTCATCCCGTGTGATGATGAATTTACCGCTTGGCGTCAGGTTAGAGTTATCCGCCAGTGATTTTCCTTTCGTGTTACCGGCGGTGCTGCATGTCCTTCGGGAATCAAGCTGATGCTGCGACATTGGTTAATACAGCCAAACAAAACCACATCAACATAACCATGGTTTAAGTCCAAATGCAGCCAAGGGGCAGTATTGGATTAGCCACTAAACCGTGGCGAGTTTTACTTGATCACTACATATCGTTATGATGATAGGTTATCTCATGAGAATGTAGAGGTCGCCGACTGGTTGTTACGCCTAACGACCACACATCAGCGCTGGGGATTTGGTTTATGCTTTTTATACCTGCGCAATGTCAAAGGTTTTGGTTGGAATCACAAGCGAGTGTACCGTATTTATCAGGCGCTGGAATTGAACTTACGCATCAAACCTCCGCGACGAGTCAAGCGTGATCATCCTGGAGAATTAGATGTGCCCAAGGCAAATAACCAAGTGTGGTCTATGGATTTCATGTCAGGTCAACTGGTTGATGGACGGCACTTGCTCGCTTTTAACGTGATAGATGACTACAACCGAGAGGGGCTAGGTATTGAAGTTGACTTATCTTTGCCTAGCAGTCGCGTTACAGGTGCGTAAGATCAAATAATTGAATGGCGCGGCAAGCCAGCTATACTGCGGTGTGATGATGGCCCAGAATATATTAGCCAGACGTTGGTAAGTTGGGCTAATAGACACTGAATTACGTTGTTGTATATTCAGCCGGGCAAGCCGACACAGAATGCTTATATTGAGCGATTTAATCGTACAGCGAGGAATGAATGGTTAGATATGCATCAGTCCGAGAGTATTTCCCGTGCTCAGTTATTGGCCACTTAGTGGCTTTGGCAATGCAATAATGAGAGGCCGCATACGGCCATTGGAGGTATATCACCAAGACAGCTGCTTCTTAATGCGGCTTAACCCTCTACTTAAAGCTCAGATTATAATTGGGGGGATTACACCTTCTCTGATCTCTACAAGGAAAATACATGAAATCTAGCTCATTAGATTTACTATTAAAAGACCCTGTTGCTGTTGTTTGCCACGATGCGGGTGCCACGAATATTATCATCAATTGGTTGAAGGTTATGCCAAAGATAACGGTGCGCGTCCATTTAAGTGGCCCTGCTAAGGAGCTTTGGTATAGAGCTTATCCAGACACGATCAATCATAGTTTAGACGATGCACTACAGGGGGCCGCTATGCTCTTGAGTGGGACCGGTTGGGCTAGTGATTTAGAGTACGATGCTCGAAATATCGCATCATCTAAGGGTATATTTTCTGTAGGAGTTGTCGATCATTGGGTAAACTACGAGTCAAGATTTATTAGAGGTGGTAGAGCAGTCTATCCAAATGAAATTTGGGTTGTAGACGAGTTTGGGTATTCTCTTGCGAGTGAAAATTTTCCCAGCGTAAGAATCCGGTTACTTCCAAATTGCTATTTAGATGAGCAGGTGCGATTAATTAAATCTCTTCAAAAGGACTCGTCGGTCAATCCTTACGTGGTAAACATACTTTATGCTCTCGAGCCAATCCGTGTTGTTTGGCGGGAGGGTGAAGCGTCATCTGGAGAGTTTCAAGCACTCGATTACTTTTTGGCTAATCTACATAAAATTACCGCTGGTAGTATTTGCATAAAATTACGACTTCATCCAAGTGATCGTCCTAGCAAGTACTTTGATTGGGTCAATCGGCAAAGTCCTGACATTACTCTAGAAATATCAGAGGGCAGATCTTTAGCCGAAGATGTGGCTTGGAGTAATATTGTTATTGGGTGCCAGACATACGTATTGATAATAGCGCTGTCTGCTGGCAAACGTGTGGTAAGTAGTTTGCCTCCGTACGCTCCAGCTTCCTTAATCCCATACCCTGGAATAGAAGAGTTAAGAGAAAAGCTGGATGGATCCATATGAAATATTGTATTAACTGCTTGCAAACAGATACGCGTCCCAATACAAACTTCTCTCAAGCGGGGACTTGTCCTGCGTGTGATTATTTTACTGAATATAAAAAAGTAGACTGGGAGGACAGGAGTCAAATCTTATTAGAGTTGGTGAGAGAACACCGCAACCCCTCGGCGCAGTATGATTGTATTGTAGGGGTAAGTGGCGGAAAAGATAGTTGTCGTCAAGCACTCTGGGTCCGTGATTACTTAAAGTTGAGGCCGCTATTAGTTTGTTTATCCTACCCTCCACATCAATTGAGTGAGCTTGGTGCGGATAATATATCATCCTTAATAGAGTCGGGATTTGATGTAATTAGTGTATGCCCTGCACCTGTAACATGGAAAAAATTGATGAGAAGTGCCTTTGTAAACTATGCCAACTGGTGTAAAGCAACCGAGTTGGCCTTGTTTTCGGCGGTTCCGCAGCTCGCAATAGACTATAAAATACCAGTTATTTTATGGGGAGAAAACCCTGGATTGCAGCTTGGTGATCTCGGGGCCCTTGGGAAAACTGGCTATGATGGAAATAATCTCAGGCATATGAATACCCTAGATGGTGGTGGACTTGAATGGATGGTCAACGAGGGTTTCAAGGAAAAGGATCTTATTCCGTTCCATTACCCAAGTGCAGAAGCATTCATAGAGAATGATATTAAAATTATTTATTTAGGGTGGTTTTTAGGTGATTGGTCACTGTTAAATAATGGTGCAATCTCTGCGCTCTCTGGGTTAAAAATACGTCATGATCGTGTAGATGATACCGGTGATTTGTATGGAGTCACTGCACTTGATGAGCCTTGGGTGACACTTAATCAGATGATTAAGTACTACAAATTTGGATTTGGTAGAGCCAGTGATTATATAAACGAAATGATTAGATTAGGGGAAGTGACTAGAGCTGAGGGCATAAATATTTTGATAAAATATGATGGCGTTTGTTCAGCTGAATATATAGAGAGTTTCTGTGAATATATTGATATTTCGGTAGACTATTTCTGGGAAAAAGTGGTTTCCGTAACCAATACAGATCTCTTTGAAATAGTTGGATCCCGCGAAATAAAACCTAAGTTTGTTGTAGGAACTGGAGAGATTTTGGGATGAAACTTTTGCGTAAAAATGTTGGTATTCTAGACTATGGTGTGGGGAATATAGCCTCATTGAGCGGCGCGCTTAAAAAGTTAGGTTTCCAAGTAACTATAGGCAGAAATGAATCTGCATTTGGTAAAGTAGAAACGTTATTTCTACCTGGGGTAGGTGGTTTCTCATACGCGATGGAGAATTTACGTAAACTAAAAATGGATAAGTTTTTGAAGGACCGTTTTGATGCTCAAGATCTTAGTGTAGTTGGTATTTGTTTGGGAATGCAGATCCTTTTTGATTATTCAGAAGAAGGGGATTGCGAAGGTCTAGGATTATTAAGAGGCCAAGTAAAACGATTTTCTGACAAAGAATGCCATGTCGGTTGGAATATTGTAAATGCTGACTCAGGGTCGTTGGTTTCCCAAAAAAGTGGCTTTTATTTTAATCACTCATATCATGTTGATTGTTCTAAGGATCTAACAATCGCGACCTCAATATACCAAAAAGAGTTTCCGGTAATAGTGAATAAAAACAGATTCTATGGTGTCCAATTTCACCCTGAGAAAAGTCAAAATATTGGAGCAAAGCTGATCAATACATTGGTGAGAGAAAGTTAAATGTTGAAACGACTTATTGGTGTAATAACGGTTAAAAACAATTGGGCTGTGCAATCAATTGGATATAAAAAATATCTTCCACTCGGCAGACCTGAAGTGATAGCAGAAAATTATGACCGCTGGCTGCTAGATGAGATTATTGTTGTGGATATTGATAGGAGTAAATATAACTTAGGTCCTAACTTTGAATTACTGAAAAAGATAACATCTAAAGCGCTTATGACTCCACTTTGTTATATGGGAGGGATTCGTGATTCCAGTGATGCTTTGGAGCTAATAAGAAAAGGAGCAGACCGGGTAGCAATAGATAGCTTATTTAGGAAAGAGCCTGACTCAGTGAGTGAGATAGTCGATGCTATAGGTCGTCAGGCAGTGATAAGAGTTCAACCAGCATTAATAGAAGGCCGCGATGTGTTGGGTTATGACCACCTTACTCGATGCTCTACTGGAATAATAGACACCCAGAAGTTGGTGGATGATCAATTAAATTTCAGTGAGTTGATGATTGTTGACGTTGAAAACGAAGGAGGTATGGACTCGTTTTCGACAGAATTGGTGGATTATTTTGAGAGAATTAATTTGCAATTAATTTGTTTTGGCGGTGTTACTTCAGCACAAAAAATTGGCTGCCTTTTTTCTAAGACTAACGTATCGGCCGTAGCAATCGGGAACTCATTAAGCTATCGGGAGATGCCGCATAAAAGTTTATTAACCCAAACCGAGGTTGACCGTGCGCGGGTTACGTCTTTTGGCGAAACAACTAAAGGAGCTAAAGAATGGTAGTCCAGTGTCAACGTTGTTTGTATACCTCCGATCATCCTCTAGGCATAACATTTGATGCGGATTATGTATGTTCGGGCTGTCGTATACATGAAGAAAAAGACAGCCTAGATTGGAGCGCTCGATGGCAGGAGTTAGAAATATTAGTGTCAAAATACCGCACGCCAGGGGCTAAATATGATTGTATCGTCCCCGTTTCTGGAGCCAGAGATAGCTTCTTTGTATTAGATATGGTCGTCAACAAGCTTAATCTAAAACCGTTAGTGGTTGGCTATAACAAATATTTTAATACGCCTGCTGGGATAGCTAATTTAGCGCAGCTAAGACTAGCATTTGATGTCGATTTCCAGCTTAAAAATGTTGACCCAAGGATCGTGAAAAAAATAACACGTAAAAGCCTTTATGCCTATGGAAATCCATATTGGCACTGTCTTGCCGGTGAAACGGTTTTTCCGGTTCAGACAGCGGCTATGATGAAAATACCTTTAATAATTTGGGGTGCTCACCAAGGCTTGGAGCAGGTTGGAATGTTCTCTCACTTGCACAATGTTGAGATGTCTAGGCGTTATCGAAAAGACCATGACCTCTTTGGTGTTGATGCTGATAATTTGGTAGGCGACTTCGACGATCTGAGTGAGGATGATACGATTAATTATAAGTACCCTGCATTTTCAGACATCGAAAGTGTAGGGATTCGAGGTATATATCTTGGTAACTACATACGGTGGGACCCCTATGCTCAACATTTAAAGATGGTCTCAGATTTTGGTTTTAGAGGCTCTGCGCTAACTCGCACTTTTGATGCCTTTGATCATGCAGATTGCTATGTATACTCTAATTTACATGATGTTTTAAAAATGTATAAACACGGTTACTCTAAAGTCACAGATCAGGTGTGCCGTGAGATACGTTTTGGTCGTTTAACTAGAGACTTGGGGAAGCAAATCGTCTGTCATTATGAAAATCAGCCTCCAATGCATATGAATCTTTTTTGTAAGTGGCTTGGAGTTGATGAAAGATCGTTACAATTTGCGGCAAATAGACATCGTAATAAAAAACATTGGGATGAAGTCGAGCCTGATGTCTGGGTGAGGCGTAAACAATCGATGGTGGTCCCCAAAATTGCGCCTCAACATTCTAATTTGGTCTATACATTAGGTTCGGATGAAATAAATGACGAGGATACACGGGGTTACATTACCATTGGGAAGGGCGTTAATTGGCCGTCCCGTCCATCTGCTACAGTTAAAGCTAATTGGCTTTAAGTTCCCAGCGAGATACATAATAGGAGTAACAAAAAATGGAAAAAAATGAACAACAAAAATTTTGGCATGAAACTTATTCGAATGCTTACATAGAGAAAAATTCTGATTTTGATGAGGATGGTGGCGTCGAGGCTTGGGTTAAAATGTTAGAGAGCTGCGATAACAAAAATGACATATTGACTACCTTGGAGTGCGGATCTAATATTGGTCGAAACATTGGCTTTCTTAATAAGGTTCTCCCTCACAGCAAGAAATCACTGATCGAGCTTAGTGACGATGCGTACAAAATCGTCACAGAACGCTATGATCTTGATAGGGCTTTCAATGGTTCAATATTAGATGCTGAATTTGATAATTCCAGTTTCGACTTGGTTTATATTATGGGAGTTTTAATCCACATCCATCCTGCCGACGTGCTGGCCAACATGCAGAAAATGTATGACTTATCTTCAAAATATATTCTAATTGGGGAGTACTTCAATAGAACCCCAGTCACTATTGAATATCAAGGTGAAAAAAACAAGCTATTTAAAAGCGATTTTGGTAAAACTTTCATTCAAAACCATAATGTAGAGTTGATTGATTATGGTTTCCTTTGGGGGCATATATACGACGCAGCTGGATTTGATGATATTACGTGGTGGCTATTTAGGAAATAGGGCTAGTTGTAACGACAACTTTTAGGAAAGGTCTGCCCGCATAAAGCCTACTCTAATGAGGACTATATATTGGTTGTAAGAAGTTTTGATTTTCGTTCCTCGGCGCTATTTCCATTGTTCGTGCGAGAAGGGGTAACTAATCGCCTTAATTTCCTGTCTTATTGGAAGTTTAAGAATAAACTTGAAAAATTTGACATGACGTTGAGCTTTCGTGAACACGAAGGCCGGCTCGTAAATTTTAAGGAAATAGAAATCTCAGGGGAACCAAAAGCCTACGATATTAATCTAAAAGATGGTATAGGTGGTGATCATGCTTTTTAATCTTATTATGTCAGTGTTATTAATAGCCTACAGAAGGATTTTTGCCCCCTTATGGTAATACCGATCAATGACTTGATATTATCGGTTCAGGGGAGGTGAATGACTTTGCGTAGTCAGAGTCTTGATTGCACTATGCTGAGGATTCTTACTTGGCAGTTTATTTTGTACTATTATTGTAAGTTTAAATTGGAATTAAGTAGTATTTTGAAGATATTTTAGGAATTTCTATGAGCGAATTTTTACAAGTTATAACGCAGTCTCTACCGGAAACGACAATAGTTAAATTGCGTTGCGGAGGAGATTGCTACGGAATTTCTAGGCTGATATCTCGTAATCTCTGTCTACCTGGCGCGCCGTTTTCAACTTCTCAGTGGCTTCATGGTTGGATTCACGAAGATTTAAGATTTGTTGAGCAACTAGGTATGCCGCATGGTCCTTTTCATTTAGTAGCGACCGAGCATCAAGAACTTTTTTTTAAAAGTTTAGGTTTTAATGCTAAGGCAATTGGCGTTCCTTATGTCTATGCGGTTGACTCTGACATGTCTTTAATAAGCAGGAGACCAAAATCGTTACTCGTTATGCCTCCCCATTCAATGAGTTATTCTAATGAGGACTGGGACGAGGGGAAATATCTTGCTCAAATAATAAGTATAAGTGGAGACTTCGATGAGATAGTGGGATGTATAGGATCATCTTGTGTGAAAAGAGGTAAATGGGTAGGTACGTTTGAAAAGTTAGGTATTCCATGGGTATGTGGTCCTGATATGGCGGATAAAAATAGTTTGATTCGAATGCACCGTATTTTTTCTCATTTTGAATATATGACGACCAATAGTATTGGGAGTCATGTTGCCTATGCGGCATTTTCAGGATGTAAAGTTTCAATTTATGGTGATTATTATTACCAGGATCGAGATGCTATTGGGCCCGATGAACTCTATATAGGTCGGCCTGAATTGCTGGATCACGTACTATTTCAAGGCGCTGAAGAAACAGTTTCGAATAAGTTCCCTTTTTTCTTTTGTCATCCAATGTTAGCGGTCGAAAGGACTGCGTGGGCAGCTGAACAGCTTGGTGCGAATCATAAGAAATCGTCAATCAAAATGTCATATTTTTTGGGGTGGCTACCACATCAACAAATATATTATTGGAGCGCAAAGCTTTTTTCAAAAGTAAAAAATAAATGGTTTATCAAATAAAGTGCGTATCTTATTAGTAAGTAAGTATGACAGGGAGGGCGGTGCAGCTATAGCGGCATATAGGTTACATAAATCATTGCTGTCTGTTGGTATTCAAAGCCAAATCCTAGTCCATAAGAAAACATCAGATGATTATTCTGTTTTAGGCCAGAAATCCATCACGCAAAAGATACTTGAAGCGGTCAGCTTTTATATTGATCAACTCCCCGTTTATTTATACAAAAAAAGATCGTCCTATTTATTTTCGCCAGCTTGGTTTTCATCAGGCGACATTGTGAAGCAGATTAACGGTATTGACCCCAATGTCGTGCATATTCATTGGTCGTGCAAAGGCATGTTGTCGATAAAAGATATTGAAAAGATAAAAGCGCCAATAATTTTTACCATGCATGACAGTTGGCTGTTTACCGGTGGGTGCCATATTCCTTTTGAGTGTAAGAACTATCGGGCCGGCTGTGGGCGATGTCCGATTTTGGCTTCGTCGTCACCTCAAGATTTAAGTAGTAAGGTTTTCGCCAGAAAATTAGCTCTATATTCTCAAAACAAAAATTTTACGTTTGTAGCGGTTAGTAATTGGTTGGCAGCTTGTGCCAGAGACAGTGCCTTATTTAAAGGGAAAGAAATTCTATGTATCCCAAATGCCATTAACTCTGATGAGTTTAAACCCATTGACAAAGCAGCCGCTAAGTCAATTCTAAGCCTAAAGGGTGATAAGCGGCTTATCTTATTTGGAGCCTTATCTGCCACCAGTGATTTGAACAAAGGCTTTAAAGAGTTAACTGAAGCTCTAAGTCAGCTGACATTAGATAATGTCGAAATCGTAGTTTTCGGTAGCAGCAGGCCTGAAGTGGATCTGATTTCGAAATATAACACGCATTATATGGGTCGTTTGCATGATTCCATTTCACTAAACGTATTATATAGCGCGGCTGATGTAATGGTAGTGCCGTCATTAATGGAAGCCTTTGGACAGACGGCTTCAGAGGCAATGGCTTGTGGTACTCCCGTAGTAGCCTTTGATACTTCAGGACTTAGAGATATTATCGATCATAGAGTCAATGGCTATCTTGCTACTCCTTTTGAAACGGCTGACTTAGCTAAAGGGATAGAGTGGGTTTTGTCTTCAAAAAGCTATACTGAATTATGTTTGAGCGCACGTGAAAAGGTCGTGAGAGATTTTGATAGAGTATTGGTAGCAAACGCATACAAAGCTATATATGGAAAAAGTTTAGAGTCATCTCGAGTCTAACTCAAGGTCAATTGAACCATAAGCGCGTGTACCGTATCTATCGGGAGCTTGAACTATAAAGCCTAGGTCTCGCATCAAGCGTGACAAACCAGATGCTCTGGCTGTGCCTGCAGAGATTAATCAAGTTTGGTCGATGGATTTTATGAGTGACTCGCTTAAAGACGTTCGTTCAATACGTACTTTTAATGTCATTGATGATTGTAACCGCGAAAACTTCGCGATGGATTTTGGCATCTCATTGCTCGCCCAAAGGGTGATACGGTAGCTGCAACAAATCATTGAATGGCGGGTTAAACCGTTGGCTTTACGATGCGATAACGGTCCTGAATTCATAAGTCATGAGCAGATTACATTGCTTTATATTCGTAAGTGCTCAATTAACCACATCTAATAATTTTTCCGTCGTTCGCTTACTCTCCAGCTTTAACTGGAGAGCTATTCATGAGCACAATCAATAAAGCACAATTCTGGCAAGACCACATCACAGCCTGGCAAGGCAGCGGGCTATCTCAAGTCGCGTATTGCAAACAGCACGAAATCAAATTCCACAACTTCGCCTATTGGCGTAATCGTTTAAGTCCCAGAAAAGAACCTGCATCAAAATTGATGAAACTGGGCGCCATGCCAGTTTCACCCCGTGTGATGATGAATGTACCACTGGGCGTCCGATTGGAACTATCTACCAGTGATTTGCCTGTCTTATTGCCCGCGGTACTGCATATCCTTCGGGAATCAAACTGATGCTGCGGCCGACATCCAATGTTGAGGTCTATTTGTACATGGCCCCGGTGGATATACGCCAGTCCATTAACGGCTTGGCCGCGCTGGTTGAAAACGAGCTGGCGCTCTCGCCGATGATGGAGGTGCTATTTGTATTTTGTAATCGTGGCCGAGATAAAATCAAACTACTGTATTGGGAGCGAAACGGTTTTGTCGTCTGGTGCGTATTCCGCTGAACCTTATCAGTCGTACCGCTTGAACGTGATCACTTAATTCACCTCATGAATCATGTGTAGTCTTTTTACTTTAAGTGATCATCTTTAGTCAATGTTGTCATCAGTTTTCGCATGGATTCACCTTCAAATTGATCTTGTGAGCGTTGTGTAAAAGTCGATCCAAGATGGCGTCAGCCAACGTTTGAGGAACGGAGTAATAGTGCTTGTCGAACTCGACATGATAATCAATATTGACCCGCGCCAGCTTGAACTCAAGGTATTCATAGCGCGTCGCTGGCAGTGGTTTAAGCGCCGGTTTGTCCAGCATCTCAAACTGGCTTAAGCGGCAGCCCGGGAGCTTTTTGAAAGGCCGTTGGTTAAGGTCTTCCAGTAAACTTTTAATCGTGAGATTCAGCTCTGTCAGCGTAAAGAAGGTGTGATGACGTAGCTTGGCCAAGATCCACCGCTGCACAATCAGCACCGCGTTCTCGGCCTTAGCCTTGTCTTTTGGTTTGAGTGGTCGCGCAGGAATGACCGCCGTTCGATAGTGGGAGGCCATGTGTTGATAACTGGCATTGATGGTTGGTTCGTAACGGCAAGGTTTGCTCACTGCGCTGCGGAGCTGATCAGGCACAATGATCTCCGGCACGCCGCCAAAGAACTCGAAGGCCTTGACGTGGGCATTAATCTAATCCGCTTTGCGTTGCGCCCAGCTGGCGGTGGCAAAGGTGTAATTGCTGGCACCGAGCGTCGCCACAAAGATCTCAGCGCTGCGGATCTCCCCGGTATCGGGGTTAACAATGGCGACCGTTGCACCGCTGTAATCCACAAACAGCTTTTCACCGGCGCGGTGTATCTGCCGCATAGAGCGTTTTTGCTGGGCGCACCATTCGCGGTAATACCCACAATACTGCGAGTACTGATAGCCCGCATCCCCATAGGCCTGTTTGTACTCCTCCCACAGCAGCTGCTTGGTGACGCCTTTGCGTTTTAACTCCAGATGTATGGCTGCGCAATCAGGCATAACGCGGCCATGTCGGGCGCTCAGCTGGGGTGAAGGAAACAACAGTTGCTCAAGATCGTTATCTGACATCTCGGCGGGCAGGGGCCAGCAAAGCCCCAGAACAGCGGCGCGCTTGCCGTAGGTTGATACAGTGCCCACGCCGATGCCTAGGCTGCGCGCTATCTGCCTGTGACTTAGCTTTGCCTCAAGTTTAAGGCGGAGAATTTCTTTGATATGTCGCATTGCTAATCTCGTGTTTGGCATCGTCATCCCGGCGTAAAAGCGGCAAGGATAACGTGCAGTACAGGATGAATTTCAATGCATGA
>JBLHIH010000125.1:0-11855 GCA_047616645.1 Flavobacterium sp.
TCGCACTAGTTAACCATAGTATTTTTTATGTAATTTATTAGGCGATACCCCTATAAAAAAGAGAAACCTAAGTTGCCACATAGAAAGTATTGTTCTGATAATGCCTCGTTGCGCCCAGCGACGGTTTGATGTGATGACTTTTTCTCTAAAACAATAGGGGCTTGAGAATTTCTTTAGCCTTTTACTGAGATCTATATCTTCCATAAGCGGTATCGATGCGTAGCCCGACAGATCATCGAATGTTTGTTTTTTGACAAAAATTGCCTGGTCCCCCGTGCAAATACCGCTTAGCTTGGATCGTTGGTTTATCATATATTCGATAACTCTAAACAATAGATGTTCGCCTTTAATGTAAACATCAAATCGACCCCACTTTTTGTCACTAAGCCAAAAATTATCTCGTAATAGTGATAGAGCGTTTACAGGCAGTATTGTGTCTGCATGTAAGAAGACCAAAACATCATTTTTTGCCTTTTTTGCACCTTCGTTCATTTGTTTGGCGCGACCAACTTCGGTAGAAATTATTTGACAACTTTCTAATTTGTTTAGTAAGGCGACAGTGGTATCGAGGCTTCCACCGTCTACCATAATTATTTCGATTGTTGATTTGTCTTCATTTGATTCTGCATTTTCGTGGGCGATTATCGCGGATAGTGATTGAATCAATTGTTCAATATTACCCTCCTCATTTAGGAGCGGGACTATAATAGAAAAGGAGATAGAGGGCTTCATCATGTTGAATGACTAATTTAATGCGCCGCCACAGCTACTACCTTGACCGGCGGTGCAAGCATAACAATGCTCGCCAATGGTGATGGGTCTGCCTTCAACGTCTATATTTAAGAAATCACTCAAGTGAGGTTTTACTTTGTCTGTGGCTAAAGTAGGTAGTGCTAACATTTGATTAAAGTCACAATCATAAACGAAACCTTGATAATCTACGCTTAATAAATTTCGGCACATGACGGTTTCTAGATTCGGCTCTGAGAAAGCATTGCGTAATAATTGCATATAATCCGTGTATTGGTTTTTCGCCAAAAGCCGAGCGCCATAACGACTGATTGGCATATTGGCCAAAGCGAAAAGGTCATTAAATATGACGCCGTGGTCACGGGATAGGGCTTCCTTGTAATCAGCTTTTAACAAAGTCTGATCTGGCGGTAATATTGGATCGTCGGGATTGTAAACCAAATTCAAAGTTAAGCCGCTACCCTCTACACCGTAACCTACTGCATTCAAAGCCAATAAACCGGCAATGCTATCTTGAAAGACGCCTTGACCCCGTTGAGCATCTACATTTTGTTCTGTGTAACAAGGTAGGGATGCGACAATAACCATCGATTGTTCAGCGAAGAATTCCGGTAAGTGTTCATAACCTGGTTCTACCAGTATTGTAGGGTTGCAGCGGTTGATGACCACTACCCCCAGTTTTTTTGCTTCAAGCACTAGGCGGCAAAATTCAGGATTCATTTCCGGCGAGCCCCCTGTCAGATCTATCGTTGTAATGCTTTGCTGTTTTATCACTTCTAAAGCCAAATTAACGGTATCTGCATCCATTAGCTCTGTTCTAGTAGGTCCAGCGTTTACGTGACAGTGAGTACAACTTAAGTTGCATAGATAACCGAGGTTCATCTGCAATGTGTCTAACTTGGCTCTGAATATGGGCGGGAAGTCAGTTTCTAGTAAAAGTGGGCGGGTATCTCGCATAGATTGGTTTCACTGTTTAAAACGGGGGGTATCTTGAGATTATAGACCGGAAAGGCAGTGAATTGTTGCCCAAGCGATCTAAAGAAAAGACAGAAACACTTCGGCATCATGTTTTGGATTAATGTTTGAATCTGATTCGCCTTCTGAGCAATAAATAATGTTTGGCGCTTTACCGAGTTTACAATTTGTTTCTTGTGGCGATATACATTGGCCGTTGATAATATTAAATGTATATCCGTGCCAGGGGCAGGTGACAGTATTATCGGAAATGTCGGCTGTAAGAGGTCCTAAGTTATGTGGACAAATAGCTGAATGAACTTTGAGGTCTCCGTCATCTTCATATACGCGATATAAACCTTTCTTCAGCCTGTAGCAGCGAGGTAGGGATTCCTTTAACGCGACTACAGATCCTAAGCTGATTTCGAGTGACGTACTTTCCTGTTGTAAATCAAGTTGAGTTTGACGCTCTGTCATCATGTCCTCATCTTCGTCCCAAAGTGTGCTGTACAAATTCAGAAATAGATCACCAAGCCCTTCAACTTTTTCGGGTTTGATATCGGGTAGTAAGAAGCGAACCTCAATTTCAGTTGCATCGGTTCTGATGGAAGGATCTCCCTCAACCTTGGTCCAGATTTCTGATACCTGTCTTTTGCCCTGATAGCTGCGTGCTACATATTGATTATGAGTCTCGTCATAACAAAGCTCGACATGGGATAAATGTGCTTTATCTGTCCATATTCTCCAACCCCATGTATCCACTTCATCCAACTCTGCATAATCAAAGTTGTTTGAGTGTAAGTGGGGTAAGTGTTCCCAATCCTTTACATTTTCCCAAATACGTTCTGGAGACGCTTTGATCGTCCGATTGTATTTGGCCACTTCAACCAAATTGAGTTGATTGGGGTTTTCGATAATCGAGTTTTCTTGATTTGCTGGCATAGTGGGATTCTAAAGTTAAATTTCGTTAATGCTTATTATTCAATTTCTGCTGATCTCTTGCAAATTAGTGATGTTCCTTTGGGGCTAAAAACTTATACAATGCCCCTTATGGAGCCCGTAGAGTATATAAGCAGGACAAAAGAGACTTATGACAGGTTGGGTTATAAGCCCTATCGCTGGTCTTTTGCAAAAGACGATCCAAAATTTGTTAGGCCATCCAAACCCTTATCCGAAAGTCGTATGGGTTTGATTTCCACGTCCGGTGCCCATGTGCAGGGCCAGGTCGCTTATCACTACAAAGATGATACTAGCGTACGAGTGATCCCCAATACGACACCATCAGATAAGCTGAGATTTTCCCATATTATGGAAAACTATCTTGTCGAAGCTCGTCAAAATCCAGCTACGGTATTTCCCTTAGAAAGCTTGGCGACGCTTAAAAATGAAGGTGTGATTGGGGAACTTGCGGGAGAATATTTTTCTTGTATGGGAGGCATATATTCCCAGAGACGAGTGAAGGAAGAACTCATTCCTAATCTAGAAATGTTGGTTGATCAGCAAAAGCTTGATTTACTCTTATTAGTGCCATTGTGACCAGTTTGTCATCAAACCGTGAGTTTGTTAGCCAGACATTTTGAAAGCTTAGGATTACCTACTTTGATCTTGGGTAGTGCCCTAGATATTCTTGAGGCGGGTCGCCCGCCTAGAGCACAGTTTTTAAATTTTCCTTTGGGTTTTGAAACGGGGCCTTATCAAAATCAGTCACAACAATTGTCAGTACTAAGGGAGGCATTGAAGGGTTTTGATTCCTTTACATCGCCAGGCATAAAAACATTACCGCATACTTGGGAGGAAGGATGGCAACTTGTGAACTCTCGAGAAAAAACACAGCTAGATCAACGCTCAATTCGTAATGCAGAACCTCAGTTTCAGACTGATGAAGATCGGCTCTTGGCTCAAAAATACCATCAATTGTAATGACTTTAATATAGCGCTAATAAATCACTTTCCGATGATGGAGGATAATTGAATGACGTTTATTTCGAGCACATATCGCTTAATTTTCTTAGTGGCACTCTTTTTTGTAGGAGGTGTCCAAGCTAAAACACAGGTCGTCGTTCTCGGTACCGGTACACCCAATGCCGACCCTGATAGGTCTGGTCCAGCGCTTGCGGTTGTAGTTGATGATGTCCCTTATTTAATCGATTTTGGCCCAGGGATAGTGAGACGCGCGTCGGCTGCTAATAAAAAAGGGGTTGCTGGTCTCGCGGTTAAAAAATTATCCACGGCTTTTGTCACACATCTACATTCAGATCACACGGCAGGATTTTCTGATCTTATTTTGACACCATGGGTGTTAGAACGAGAAACACAGCTTAAAGTATTTGGTCCCAAGGGTATAAAAGAGATGGCGGATCATATTATCGCAGCCTATTCCCAAGATATTGATATGCGACTTAACGGTGCTCAACCTGCCAACCCAGATGGGTATCGAGTGGATGCCCACGAGATAGCGTTAAATAAAAGTAGTCATGAAATATACCGTGATGAACGCGTTAGAGTAGATGCTATTCCCGTCGATCATGGTTCTTGGAAACAAGCATTTGGATTTAAGTTTGTCACCGCTGATAAAACCATTGTGATCTCTGGTGATACCGTTCCCAGTGAATCGATCATTGAGGCCTGCAAGGGTTGCGACATTCTCTTGCACGAGGTTTATTCCGATGAAGGGTTTTTAACACGACCTAAGGATTGGCAAAAATATCATTCAAAGTTTCATACTTCCGCGACGGAGTTGGCTGCCTTAGCAAACAAGGCTAAACCAAAGTTGCTTGTCCTCTATCATCAATTATTTTGGGGCGTTGACGATGCAACACTGTTGAAAGAAATCAGTGGGACCTATAAAGGTAAGGTTGTTAGTGCGAGTGACTTGGATGTGTATGAATAGTCTAAAAGAAACTAATTGTATCTGGCGACTAATTATTAGATGTTAGAAACCAAATTACTTCTTCTGCTATTCGGTATAGCTTTATTAAGCTATTTTGGCTCATTACTTTACCGTTTCTATGCCTTACAAAAGGGCGTAGTGGCTGAAGTTAATAAACGTTCTGCTCACGATATTCCCGTGCCGACAGGATCTGGTCTTGTCCTGCTAATGGTCTTTTGTTTCTCATTGTTGATACTTTGGTATTGGGAAATACTGGGTCAAAAAATTATCCTAGCCTGTCTTGGACCATTGTTGGTGAGCATTATTGGTTTTCTCGACGATCGTGGAGAAATTGCTGTAAGTAGAAGAATCCTCCTCTATCTTGTTGCTGCGATATGGACCGTTATCGTTCTCGGATTCCCAACATTAAATTTTCTGGGCTATATTGTTGATTTACATTTTGCCGGTCTGCTCCTCGCAGTAATTTCCTTATTTTGGTTGCAAAATTTATTCAATTTTATGGATGGAATGGACGGAATAGCGGCAAGTGAAGTGATATTTGTTTGCCTGTCTGTGATTGTAATTGTTTGGCCGAATCATAATGAATGGACGATTCTGTGTTTAATTTGTTGCTTATTGGCGTTGGGATATTTACCTATCAATTTGCCACCGGCAAAATTGTTTATGGGTGATGCAGGAAGTAATCTCTTTGGCTTGCTGCTCGGTTTAATGATTATTAGTGGCGAACTGGTATCGATTTGGGTGTGGATTATTTTATTGAGCCAATTTATTGTGGATGCATGCCTGACTGTATGTGTGCGGCTTGTTAAGAAGGAGAAAATCTACGAATCTCATAGCCAGCATGCTTATCAGCATCTGAATCGTAAATTTGGTACAAAAAGCATTCTCTTCCTGACGATAAGTATCAATCTTCTGTGGTTATACCCACTTGCATGGTTTGCTCATCTATCTCCTGATCACAGCTTAATTCTGTTAACATTGGCAGTACTACCAATAGCCTTAAAGGATTGGTTTTCTGGGGCGGGTAAAGATCTACCTCGATTGCATCGCCTACAGCCTTAGAAAGATGGATAAAGGGATAAAGGGATAAAGGGATAAAGGGATAAAGGGATAAAGGGATAAGTGGACACAAGAATAACAGACAAGTCAAAACGTACAATCATGATGATTGGTGATGGTGTATTACTGTCAGCGGCGTTGTGGGTATCTGTTGCCCTTAGATACGGTGATTTCGAAAAAGATATCATTCCATTTTGGTGGCTATTTGTTGCTGCCTCGCTCACCGGCGTTTTGGCCTTACAAAAACTAGGTCTGTACAGGGCGGTAGTCCGTTATATTGGCCCAAGTTCTATGATTCCAGTAGTTCAAGGCATCACAGTGGCAACCATTGCCGTTTCACTAACAGCATATCTAAGTCAAGCGATAACCTTTCCCCGATCTGCGCCTATCATGTTCTGGTTTATTTCTATTCTTATGGTTGGTGGAAGTAGAATGCTCATCAGGGCTTATTTCTATGGAATAAACAATAACTATTTAGTCAGAGAACCCGTTGCCATATACGGTGCTGGAGACTCGGGCGCGCAATTGGCCATTACGCTTTTAAATGGCAACGGTTATATGCCGGTTGCTTTTATAGATGATAATCGTACCCTTCGTAAGAACATCATCCACGGTATAAGGGTTTACGATGCGGCTCGTGTTGATCGTCTGGTAACTGAATTTGGTATAAAGCAAATCTTCTTAGCCGTACCCTCGGCAACTGCGGAACAACGTGGAAAAATTTTAAATAGATTAGCCGCATTGCCAATATTAATAAAAACCGTTCCGACATTCGCGGATATTATGGCAGATCGAAGTGTCGCTAATGAGGTTAGAGGGATTGATATCGGCGATTTGTTGGGCCGAGAAACCGTTCCGCCGAATAAAACTTTATTAGAGTCTTGTGTAAAAGGTAAGTCAGTATTGGTGACCGGGGCAGGAGGGACAATTGGTTCTGAGCTGTGTCGAAAGATTTTGTCCCTTAAACCTTCACGTGTCGTCTTGTTCGATAATTCTGAAATATCCCTCTATAACCTTGAACCCGAACTTCAACAGCTATGTGAAGAGGGTACAGAGCTTGTGGTTTTACTCGGCTCGATTTTGAATAAATCTCATTTGTCTAAAGTGATGAAAGATTTTGGTGTTCAAACCGTCTATCACGCAGCTGCCTACAAACATGTCACGATAGTGGAAAGCAACGTCATCGAAGGTGTTCGAAATAATGTCCTTGGTAGCTGGAATGTCGTCAGTGCAGCGGCTGAACACAAAGTTAAAGATTTTGTTCTCATCTCGTCCGATAAGGCCGTTCGCCCAACTAATGTGATGGGCGCGACGAAGCGACTCGCAGAGTTGATAGTCAAAGCACATGCAGAGGAATCGACGGATACCTGCTTTAGTATGGTCAGATTTGGCAATGTACTAAGATCCTCGGGTTCTGTTGTTCCTCTTTTTGAAAAACAAATTTTGAGTGATGGACCGGTAACAGTTAGGCATAAAGATGCTACAAGATATTTTATGACGGTAGCCGAAGCTGCAGAGCTTGTGATACAAGCGGGTTCAATGGCGGAAGGCGGTGAGCTATTTGTTCTCGACATGGGAGAACCTGTAAATATTAATGATCTTGCTGTAAAGATGATCCATCTCCATGGAAAGAGAGTCGGTACACTAGAGGATGATGTGTCCGATGAAGACGATAGTATTGCTATCGAATATGTTGGTCTTCAACCAGGAGAAAAACTCTATGAAGAGCTCATTATTGGTCAGGCTATCTCTGGGACGCAACACACAAAAATCATGATGGCTGATGAAGAATACCTGTCTCTGAATCTCATTGAAAAAATCTGTGAATCCTTACAGGCAGCCTGTCAAATAGCAGATTATAAAACGGTACGATTGTTGTTAGAAAAGCATGTTAGCGGCTACGAAATGCACATGTCCAAAACGGATCCAAGCTTTGCGATAGAATTTGATCGGCATAACCTTAAGAACGCTTCTCTTAAGAGCAACATCACACCCTTAGTAAAAAAAGAGGACTGATTGTCAGACACCCCAATAAACGTTCTCCATGTCTATAGAACCTACTTTCCCGACACGCAAGGTGGCGCTGAAGAGGTTATTAGGCAAATATGTCGTAACAGCGTAGATCATGATATCGAAAGCCGTGTATTCACTCCGAGTCGCCATCCAAAAAATGTCTTAGTAGACGAAACACGTGTTGTTCAAGTTAAACTAAACTTTGAAATTGCTTCTTGCGGCTTTTGTTTGACAGGATTAAAGGAATTTAAGCGCCAAGTTGATTGGGCTGATGTAGTGCATTATCACTTCCCTTGGCCCTTCGCCGATATCATGCATTTATATGCGTCTCACAATAAACCTAGTTTGATGACTTATCATTCGGATATTGTAAGGCAACAAAACCTATTGAATATCTACCGACCTTTAATGTGTCGTTTCCTTGAGTCAATGGACCACATTGTTGCAACCTCGTCAAATTACCAACTATCTAGTAATGTCTTAGCAATGTATGAAGACAAAGTAAGCGCTATTCCCTTAGGGATAGATGAGGATTCATACCCCGACCTTGATGGAAATATCCTTAATGAATGCCAAGAGAAGTATGGAGAAGGTTTTTTCTTTTTTATAGGTGTTCTACGTTATTACAAAGGTTTGCACTTATTAATTGATGCCTGCAAGAATGCTCGATTCGAAGTTGTCATTGCAGGGGCCGGACCCCTTGAGAAAGCATTAAAAGCACAGGTACGAAAATTAGGTTTGTCTAATGTAAAGTTTGCAGGCCGAATTAGCGACGAAGAAAAAATGGCAATGTATCATTTGTGTCGAGGTGTCGTGTTTTCATCTCATGTTAGGTCCGAAGCTTTTGGCATAACTTTGGTAGAGGGGTTAATGTGCAGTAAGCCGCTAATCACTGCCGAAACGGGTACGGGTACAAGTTTTGTTAATTCACATAAGGAGACCGGTTTAGTCGTTAAGGCAAACGATAGCACTGCTTTACATGAAGCCATGACGACCCTCATTGATGACCCTGATATGGCGAAAAATATGGGACGCCGCGGGCGGCAACGGTACGAGTTATTATTAACAGGTAAGCAAATGGGCTTAAGCTATGCTCACCTCTATCGGAAGCTTCATGCTGATGGGAGGAAACCATGAGGATAGGCGTGGATGCTAGACCTTTAACGGTCCCCACATTCGGGATTGGGCGATATACACAATGTCTGCTCGATATCATGGTGAAGGAAGCTGATATTGACTGGTATCTTTATGCTGATCGCCCAATAATTTACGATATATCTGGAAAGAATATTATTCGACGAGAGTATCGAAACCATCAACGATTGCTCAGCCTTTATCGTACTCAGATGCCTTTTTCACAATGGGCAAAAGATGACAAACTAGATCTCTTCTGGTCTCCTCGACACCATCTTCCTTTAATGATGGACTCATCAATAAAAACGGTAGTGACAATCCATGACCTGGTGTGGCAAAAGTTTCCTGAGACCATGCTTCGAGAAAATCTCTTCATAGAACGTTTATTAATGCCACCATCCTTAAAAAAAGCTGACGCTATTATCTCTGTTTCAGCTTCGACTAAAAATGACCTAGTTGAAGCCTATTCATTTACTGAGCCTAAGATCAGTGTCATTCATGAAGCTGTACCAAAGACCAAGCAAGCAGAAAAACGACTATTAAATGAACCTTACTTTCTCTGTGTGGGTACCTTGGAGCCGAGAAAGAATATAGTCAATTCGATAGCCGCCTTTCAGCAATATCGAGCTGAAGGAGGAGATCGTCATTTAGTCATTGTTGGCGGAAAAGGTTGGAAGTTAAAAGATATTGCATCCAAAAGTATCAATTACAACGATCAAGATGTAATACACATTGTTGGCAGAGTGAATGATGAGGATCTAATGTCTTATTATCGATTTGCGGATGTATTTATATTTCCCTCGTTATATGAAGGATTTGGTTTGCCTCCACTTGAAGCAATGCAATATGCTGTGCCTGTCATTGCCTCAAATTGCTCTTCCTTGCCGGAAGTGATTGGAGAAGGGGGGCTTTTTGTTAATCCGCTGTCTATAGATGAAATTTGCAATGCGATGATGACACTGTCAAAAAATCAAACACTTCGTCAAGAGCTTGGTAAAAAGGCACTAGCGCAATCAAGGAAATTTAGCTGGGAAAAAGCGGCGAGTGAAACCCTTCGTCTATTTGCTGCTATTTAGATCGATTGCATCTTAATCAACTGCTTCATTTGTATTAGGTTCTTTTTTTTCGCCTTTTAATTGAATGAATGCAATCGCAACCGGTAGCCAAAATAAAAGCCAGATGAAATTTATTTTCGTCAGCAGTTTGTCCCCATCTATAAGAAGACAAGTAAGCCCAAATGACAAAGCAGATATTGCATAGATGCGATATGGCAATATATTTTCTCTGTAGAGGGACAATAGAAGCTTTCCGATAAGTGCTACTAACATGGTGAGCCCAAATATTCCCCCATAAAATAAAGTGGCAATATAAATATTGTGCGGATGTTCAAATAAAAATTTTTCGTATCTAACAACTTCCAAAGCATTAAGGCCGTGGCCAAAAAAGAGGTTGTTATTCCATACAGTGGATAACACGGCTTCCCAAATTTCGAAGCGAAAGCTTGTTGAACGTTGAAGAATGCTTTCGTGAAGACCAAATTTATACATCACTGCGAGTATGATGATTAAACATAATTGGGAGACGATAATGATACGTCTTTTTTCTAATCGAGTGATATTGGGAAGGAAGTAAAGTAAGACAAAGCTTGAAACAAATAATCCAATCCAAACACTTCTTGTACCCGTGTATAGAATGCCTATTGTCAAAATAAGTATTGATACTCCATAGAGTAATCGTTGGCTAAGTCTTTGACTAGTTGCAAAATGGGTGAGTGCTAGTATTAATACAGCGCCGTAGGAGAGTGCGCTAACGACAGGATTGTAGATTCCGCCGAGCGCGTAAAGACGCGATTCTACGAGTGGTTGATAATCCAATGCGTGAAAAAAATAAACTGAATAGATAACTGATAGGCAAGCTGATATCGCTAATATCGCCAAAAATGAGTTGAAGAAGTTGTCGAATACCTGTTCCAGAACTGCAAGGCTTGAGATAAAGCATAGGATTAATAAACCGTATCCTATATACAAAGCGCTTGTTCGAATGGATTGGTCTATCCAGATATTAGAGAGCGCGAGGTAGGCCAGAAAAACCGCGATTAGTAACAGACTTGATCTATTTGCGTAATAAAAACGTTTTACTTCCTGTGATCCAAGTAGGCTGATTAAGGATATGCCAATCAGGTAAGTGGGAAAGAAGGCCACCTTGCCTGATTTGCCAAGAAAATAAGTAACGGGAAGAAGCATTACTGCAGCGTAAAGCAGATAAAATCGTAAATTAAACAATAATGACAATAGTTACACCGATCTTTGGCAGACGATAGAGAATAGTTTTCGTATAATACCTTACCCAGATGGGAGTCGCTAAAAAAGAAGGTACTCGATGATAAGAAAATGTTTGTTTCCCGCTGCGGGATATGGCACGCGGTTTCTGCCAGCAACTAAAGCCATGCCTAAGGAGATGTTACCTTTAGTCAACAAGCCACTCATACAATATGGCGTGGAAGAGGCCATAGGTGCGGGTCTAGAAAACATCTGTTTTGTCTCTGGGCGAGGTAAGAGAGCAATCGAAGATCATTTTGATATTTCCTATGAGCTGGAACATCAAATACTCGGTACTTCTAAAGAAGCGCTGCTCTATCAAATAAGAGATGTGATAAATCAATGTACTTTTTCATATACACGTCAGGTAGAAATGCATGGTTTAGGACACGCAATATTGACCGGGGAAACTCTCATCGGTAATGAAGCATTTGCTGTTCTACTCGCTGATGATTATTGTTCAGCTGATGATGATGGCGTACTGAAACAAATGGTGGAATTATATGAACAGCACCAATGCAGTATTGTTGCAATTGAGGAGGTGCCTGCTGATCAAACCGAAAGTTACGGTATCGTAGCGGGTGATGAGATCGAAGCTGGTTTGTATCGGGTCACTGAAATGGTAGAAAAGCCAAAACCTGAAGACGCTCCATCAAATCTTGCCATTATAGGTCGATATATTTTGACACCTGACATATTTGAAATCTTAAGCAGAACAAAACCAGGTAGAGCAGGCG
>JBLHIH010000126.1:0-11705 GCA_047616645.1 Flavobacterium sp.
GTTATCCAGCCATCGCTATGTGCATGGAACATACAACAAAGATGAGATTTGGTCCATGTGTTACTAACCCGCTTGCGAGAGATTGGTCTCTAACCGCCAGTTTATTTGGCAGCTTGGCTGCTCAAAGCGGCGGCAGGATTGATATGGGTGTGGGTCGCGGCGATAGTTCAGTTCGGGTTATGGGTAAAAAACCCGCAACACTCGCTCGACTAACCGAGTTCACAGAGAAAGTGAAAGCG
Source organism: Flavobacterium sp. (assembly GCA_047616645.1). GTDB lineage: Bacteria > Pseudomonadota > Gammaproteobacteria > Pseudomonadales > Azotimanducaceae > JAHRVQ01. The sequence goes on from JBLHIH010000126.1 coordinate 240, forward strand.
ATGATCCGCGGAGAAGAAGTGAGTTATCACGGATGTCCAGAACCTGTAAAACTACCTTGGGCTGATGGTTTCGAATTACCCGTTTGGATTGCGGCCTACGGCCCCAAGGCTTTAAAAACAGCTGGAGAGATTGGAGACGGCGTCATTTTACAAATAGCAGACCCAACACTGTGCAAATGGTTTACTGATCAAGCAGTCAATGCCGGCCTTGCCGCAGGACGCGACATGTCCAACTATCAAGTGATGGCGGCAGCACCTGCCTACTTTGGATCAAAGGATGAATGCATAGAGAAAACGAAATGGTTCCCCGCAATGGTAGGTAATCATGTAGCAGACATTGTAGAAAAGTATGGATCTGATAGCGGTCTTGTTCCCCAAAGCTTAACCGACTATATAGAGAATCGCCGAGGTTATGATTATTCAAAACACGGACAGAGTGACAACCCTTTTCTTGATTTTATTTCGCCTGAAATTGTTGAAAGCTTTTGTGTGTTAGGTGAGACCGATGATCATATTAAAAAGATTCAAGATCTCGAATCTAACGGTGTTACTCAGTTTAATATCTATCTAGATAATGGGGATGAAGAAAACATTATTGCTGAATATGGCAAGAGTATTATTCCGGTGTTCGCGGGTTAGCTTGGGTTAAGCATGAGGCTATTATTTTTCTGTGGGTGTGAGCGTGAGTGAATAGTGATATTCAATAGAAGTTGGTTATGAAAGTTGAATGGAGAGGTTGAATAGAGAAACTGTAGCACTACAAATCGGGTCTCTTCCTGTCCATCCAAAATAACAACTCCACAGCATAATAAACATCCCACTTATCTCCCATCCATTTTGAATCGACGGTGTGTTTATCTATCTCAATAATATTAGCCTTGCTTTGCCACTGGAATATGCTGAAATTCAACGGCCTTACCCAGATAACAAATCCGTATTTGACTCTTCACAGAAGCAGACCAAAATATAGATGAAGGAAAATAGAGGAACAGTTTACTTAATTCAGATTATCCCTATTTCACATAGAGTCAAGTAGCCCAGCTGAAGTTAGCTTATGGATACTCACTCGTTAGCTCGACCGATACAACAAAAGTAAAATAGATGTATTTACGAATCATCAATGAAAATCCTGCAAAACCTTGCACACCGATTTTGCGACAAGATTGTAAAAGGGTACCTACCTCGCAAGTCGTTCTATTCTAGCGTGATCATTACTGGTTTGCCAAAGGCGCATTGATAGCAGCAATGCAGCTGTGCCGACACCGATGGCTAGACCGATCCAGAATCCGTAAACACCCATTGGTTCTCCAATCCAACCAAAACCCAATATGCATTCCAATGGAAGACCCACCCCCCAAAAACTAAATAGTGCTATCCACATGGGCACCCTGGTGTCTTTGTAACCTCTGAGCGCCCCAGACGAGGTTGATTGAATAGCATCTAAAATAAGAAAGAATGTAACGAATAACAGTAGCTTCGCCGCTTGACTGGAAACACTTGAATCTTGAGTGTAGAGCGTTACCAGATCGAACCGGAAAGCGTAAATGAACATCGATCCAGATAACGCGACTACGATAGTGGTTGCGATCGCCAGGGCGGCAGTGGTTCTTGCATCAGCAATCTCAGCAGCACCAACCCTAAAACCGATACGTATTGTCGCTGCCATCCCCAGCGCCATTGCAGGCATAAACAAAACACCGTTCAGGTTCATGGCGATATTATGCGCAGCTACAGTGTCTGCACCAAACCTTCCCAGCAATAAAGTAGTGAAAGAGAACAGTCCAACTTCTGCAAATATTGAAGCACCGATGGGCAGTCCGATAATGAGCAAAGGTTTTATTCGGCTCCAATCTGGCCCTGTTATGCGACGTCGCCAACCCGTTATATCAAAACGTTTCCGAGATACGACCAAAATAATCATCAACAATTGGAACCAGTTAATAATACCGTTGGCCAGACCACAACCGACTCCACCCATTTCTGGCAGCCCAAATTTTCCATAGATCAATACATAATTGAGGGGAATTTTTAGACACAGTGCACTGATGGCAATAAACATGGCTGGGCGTGTAAAACCCATACCATCTGCTAGAAAGCGTAAACAGAAAAAACACATTAATGCAGGAAAACCCAATGATGCCATTGCAAGATAAGGTATTGAAATACTGGATGCGACCGGATCTACATCTAACAATGTGTAAATAGGTCCAATATTATTCAATATCAACACGCCTAACAGGCCGCCGACAAGCGACATCCATAAACCTTGACGGATCACTTCACCGATTTCAGCGTAGTTCTTGCGACCATTAAGCTGGGCAACGGTTGGCATAACAGCTTGGATGAGCCCCATGGTCAGCAGCATCACGGGCCACAAGAGACTGCCACCTAGCGCGACTCCGGCAAGGTCGGCAGAGTTGTATTGTCCCGCCATGATTGCATCGCTTACGCCCATACCCATTTGCGCAAGTTGAGCGCCCATTAAGGGGAGTGCAATATGAAACAGGCGTCGGACCTCAACAACGAACTTAGATTTTTTGCTTACGCTCATCCGTTTGTTGACTCGTGGTCAAGTAGTTAGTTTTTATCTTTATCCTCATCATCCCCATCAGGGATAACGATATCAACTGCAGTACCGATCACAGCGCCGGTAATCTCTACACCGGCCTCTACCGTTTCGGCAACAACGCCTATAGCACCGCTAACAAGACAAGATTGTAAAAACAGTATAAGAACTAGGCTGACAATAAGCTGAAAGAATTTATTCATAGCGTTAATCCACATCCAAACCAATTCCACGGAGAATGATTTCAATAACATTGTTGGTAGCATTTTTCTGCTGAGATTTATCAAGAGATTTGCCATTATTTAACACCTTAATTTGATGCTCAAAATCCGCATAATGTTGGGTTGTCGCCCATATCATATAAAGTAAATAATGGGGGTCGATAGGGCGAATCTTACCCTCCTCTATCCATTGCTGTATTTGAACGGTTTTCTGCTTCTCCCAGCTATTGAGGAAGTCAGCTAGTTTCTCATCACCCAATACAGGCGCACCATGTATTATTTCGTTAGCCCATACTTTCGAACCATAGGGCCGTTCAAATGAGTGGCGCATTTTGCTGCGAATATATTCACTGATCGCAATTATAGGATCATCAGACATACCAAAAGCATCCGCGTCTCGCTTCCATACAATCACGATATCTTCAAGAACCGCTGTATAGAGATCAGCTTTGGTTTTGAAATAGTAGTGAACGTTTGCCTTAGGCAAACCTGCTAAACTCGCAATTTCTTGAGTCGTGGCTCCCTTGAAGCCTTTTAAAGCAAAAACTTTTTCGGCGGCACTAATAATACTCGCAGAATGCACTTCTCGAATTTCTGCTTTTTTATTAAGCATAAATTGCCCCTTCAAAAATCTTCGTTTTCAAGCGTTCGTATTTCTCAAGCCAACCTCTTTGCCATTTTAACCATGGCATGAAGTAAAACGTTACAGCCTGCATTACATTCTTCTATCGTCGTACTTTCAATTTCATTGTGACTAATACCATTTAGACATGGCGTAAAGATCATGCTAGTAGGTGCATAATCCGCAACATAACAAGCATCATGCCCTGCCCCCGCAATGATATCCATATGATCGTAGCCATGCAGATTTGCACCCTCTGCAACCGCCGCAATACAATCATCGTTAAAGACTACTGGCGCATAGTACCAATAAGGATCAAGCTCAATCTCACAGCCTGTCTCAGTCCCAAGTTCATCCAAATAGGATTTAAGCTCAGCATCCATTTCACTCAAACTTTCATCAACAGGATGACGTAAATCAACGCCCATCTTAATCTGACCGGGAATGGTATTTCTAGAATTTGGAATCACTTGCAGAAAGCCAACCGTGCCACAACCCGGTTTATGCGCATTCGCGATCATCTCGACTTTTTGAACTAACTTCGTGGCAGCAAGTAAAGCATCTTTTCTAAGATGCATAGGTGTTGTACCTGCATGAGACTCTCTTCCCGTCAGTACAACATCATACCAACGTTGGCCTTGGCCGCCGGTGACGACGCCAATAATTTTACCTTCATTTTCTAAATAAGGGCCTTGCTCGATATGGGTTTCAAAAAAGGCGGTATAAGCTCTCTGGGTCGCCGATACATCTCCAGCGAAACCAATACGTTCTAACTCTTCACCAACAGTAATACCATCTATGTCCTTAGTGGCCAATACGGTATCAAGGTCCAATCTACCCGAGACTACGCCGCTGCCCATCATGGCGGGGGCAAATCGAGACCCCTCCTCGTTGGTCCAGACTGAGACTTCTATTGGCGCCTCTGTGACAATATTGTTCTCTTGTAAGGTTCTTAAGACTTCTAATCCAGAGAGTACGCCAAAAACCCCATCAAATTTTCCACCGGTGGGCTGAGTATCCAGATGGCTACCTGTCCCAACTGGCGGTAAGTTCATATTCTTACCCGGCCGAAGGGCAAATATATTACCTACTTGGTCTATGGTCACAGTACAGCCTGCGGCTTCGCACCATTCAATAAAGAGGAGTCGACCTTGTTTATCTAAATCTGTCAGAGCAAGACGTGCACAGCCTCCTTTCTTAGTAGCACCAAATTGTGCCATTTCCATCAAACTATCCCACAATCTATCCTGATTAATCGTTAATGTATCCATCGCTACACGCTCTCTCTTAGTAAATTGGGTTTGTACCTTGGGAATGGTTAAGTTTATTTTTATACTACAACTTAACCAATTGGTCAAGGTTAGGCACTTACACCCTTATAGTCAAGAAATTTACTTGGTGCCAAACATACGGTCGCCGGCATCACCCAGACCCGGCAGTATATAACCTATATCGTTCAATCGGTCATCGAGGGACGCAGTCACGATTGGAACATCTGGATGTACTTCTTTCATTCGTGCAACACCCTCAGGCGCTGCCAACAAACAAAGAAATCGAATATCTGTAGCGCCAGCATCTTTCAATAGCGTCACTGCGGCAACAGAAGAATTACCTGTCGCTAACATCGGGTCAACGGCTATGACTTTGCGGTCCTTTAACTCTGTTGGCACCTTAAAATAATACTGTACTGGTTGAAGTGTTTTTTCATCTCGATATAGGCCAACAAACCCAACTCTTGCAGATGGAATAAGTTCAAGAACGCCATCCAAGAGACCATTACCCGCCCTCAATATCGACACCAAGGCGAGCTTCTTTCCCTGTAATGTCGGAGATTCCATTTCTTGAAGAGGTGTTTGAATACTTTTGGTTGTCAGCGCTAAATCACGGGTGACTTCATAAGCAAGCAACATACTAATTTCACGTAACAGCTGTCTAAATACGGCAGTGGAAGTTTTACGTTCCCGCATGAGTGTCAGTTTGTGCTGGACTAAGGGGTGATTAACAATCGTGAGATGCTCATTCATAATAAACTCCATTTAAGCTTTCATTCCTATTATGCTTCTTTATGGTGGTGGCGGTAAGTATCCAAGGAAACTATCCAAAATTCTATTTGGACGAGCGGACTTTCGCGTAATTACGCCATAATGACTTAGATAATTAAGTTTCCTAGGGAGTAGCGCTCGAACCCTACCCTGCATCAACCATCTTTCCGCAAAATGAATGGGTAAGTAACCTATGTACTGCCCAGTCAAAATCAAGAAGGCAATGCCTTCCCGATCAGATGCGCTCGCAGTTCCCTTAAGTTGTAAATTTTGCGATCTAATGTCCGTTCGCTGAGCATAAGTCGGTAGGACAGCATCATACCCGCCAAGATCAACCTGCTCAATTTCGCTCTCTGGAAGCATAAATAGTGGGTGTTTATCACTACAATAAAGGAGAGATTCCTCTTCGTACAAAGGAATATATTCCAAACCGGAAAGTGGTTTGAGTATGGGTACAACGCCTACGTGAAGCTGTCCATCTAAAATCGCTATCTCAATCTCACCCGGTGGACTCATTCGAATATTAAGCCTCACCTCGGGGCCTTCTATTTTCAGGTCTCTCAACGCATTCGTGATCAAGGTTTTGGGCATTGTGATTAGATTATCGGTAATGCCTATATTCAACTCTCCCTTTAATTGGGCGTGAATCCCATTTACCTGGGTTTTGAAATCTTCGAGGGCTGAGAGCAGTTGCAATACAGCAACAAAAACTTCACTACCTTGATCGGTGAGGGAAAATCCCGCTCTGCCTCTTAAGCAGAGCTTTAGGGAAAGTCGTGTTTCTAAGTCCGATATGGCCATACTGATGGCCGCACGGCTAATATTCAGATCAGCCTCTGCCGCAGCAAAACCGCCACATTCCACGACTGTTCTAAAAATTCTTAGCAGCCTAATATCCGTGTCCGCAATTCTACCGGACAGGCTCCCCTGCTTAATATTTTGTTTCTGGGTATTCAATGCTACTGGGTCTCTATCTGGTAAGGCATTTACTGAGTTATTCAACTACTGAGTCAATCACAGTAGGGTTAAGCACAGTAGGGTTAATGACTAACTTAGTTAACCATATACTTAACTAAATACAAGTAAAGTTTAATTTTACTGAATGTAATTCAAGTGCAAACTCCCTTCCCTACTGCTTGTTAACGATGAGAGATATCAATGTCAGAATTTAATACTGCAAAATCCGATGGGCTCTCCAGAGCTGAGCTTGAGGCTTATTGGATGCCGTACTCGGCTAATCGCCAATTTAAAGACGATCCACGAATAATGGTTGAAGCCAAGGGTGCCTATTACACCGATGCTGAGGGACGTAAGATTCTTGATGGCCTATCGGGTCTTTGGACTTCTGGCGCCGGTCACTGCCGCCCGGAGATCACGGAGGCAGTTTCAAAACAGTTAGGTGAGCTGGACTATTCTCCGGCATTTCAATATGGGCATACAAAAGCCTTCCAGCTCGCGAATAAGGTCGTTGAGTTTATGCCGGAGGGTCTTGAGTATGTCTTTTTCACAAATTCTGGTTCTGAAGCAGTTGAGACTTCACTAAAAATAGCAAAAGCTTATTGGCGCAAGAAAGGCATGCCATCCAAAACAAAGTTAATAGGTCGTATTAAGGGATATCACGGTGTTAATTTTGGTGGCATTAGCGTTGGGGGTATCGGTGCAAATCGTGTGCTTTTTGGTCAGACTTTAGATGTAGATCATCTCCCCCATACATTATTAAAAGAAAATACCTTTGTAAAAGGTATGCCGAAAACCGGAGCTGAGTTAGCAAACGAAATGTTGGAGTTAATAGGCTTACATGATGCCTCTAATATTGCAGCAGTAATTGTCGAGCCAATGGCTGGATCGGCAGGCGTGCTCCCACCTCCTGTGGGCTATCTAAACCGTCTCAGAGAAATCTGTGATCAGTTTAATATTCTTCTCATATTTGATGAAGTCATTACCGGCTTTGGACGAATGGGATCAAATACAGGCGCTGAAGAATTTGGTGTCACACCGGATATTTTAAATGTCGCTAAACAACTCACGAATGGTGTGATTCCCATGGGCGCCACTATTACTACTGCTGAAATATATCAAACCTTTATGGATACTGGAGGTCCGGAATACATGATGGAATTACCCCATGGGTATACTTACTCTGCTCACCCGGTAGCCTGCGCCGCAGCTCTTGCATCACTGGATATATTGACCAACGATAATCTGGTTGAGCGCGTAAAAACAATGAGCCCGATATTTGAAGAGGCCATACACGGATTAAAACAATCCAAATATATTTCAGACATTAGAAATTATGGTTTGGCTGGTGCACTACAAATTGAGCCTTATCCTGGCGAACCAGCCAGACGTCCGTATGAGATCGCAATGAAATGTTGGGAGAAAGGATTCTATGTACGATACGGCGGAGATACAATTCAACTTGGCCTACCCTTTATTATTGAACGAGAAGAAATCGATAGTCTAATCAATGCCCTTGGTGAATCCATTAACGAGCTAGATTAGATTACTAACACACAAAAATTAGGAGACTATATGACTACTGTAGGACATTTGATTAACGGCGAAATTCGTGAAGATAACGCACGTCTACAAGATATTTACAATCCATCAACCGGGGCTGTATCAAAACAAGTCGCTTTGGCAAGTAAAGCAACGGTGGAAGACGCCATAGCAGCAGCTGAAGCCGCCTTTCCTGCCTGGCGAGATACCCCGCCTGCAAAACGCGCCAGAATAATGTTTCGTTTCAAAGAGTTGCTAGAAAAAAATGCAGACAAAATTGTCCAACTCATTGGTGAGGAACATGGCAAGATTAGTCATGATGCAGCGGGCGAGCTTCAACGCGGTATAGAAAACTTAGAATACGCCTGCTATGCACCAGAACTTTTAAAGGGCGAGCATAGTAAAAATGTTGGACCAGCAATTGATTCCTGGAGTGAAATGCAAGCGCTAGGCGTTGTCGCAGGCATCACACCATTTAACTTTCCTGCCATGGTGCCCTTATGGATGTATCCAATGGCAATCGTTTGCGGCAACTGTTTTGTTCTTAAACCTTCTGAACGTGATCCTTCATCGGCACTTTTTATCGCACAACTATTAGTAGAATCGGGATTACCCGCAGGTGTGATGAATGTTGTTAACGGTGATAAAGAAGCGGTTGATACTTTGCTTAGTGATCCCAGGATACAGGCAGTGAGTTTTGTAGGATCAACCCCCATTGCCGAGTACATATATCAAACCGCGACCGCTAACGGAAAACGCTGCCAAGCACTGGGCGGCGCAAAAAATCATGCGATCATTATGCCCGATGCGGATATGGAAAATGCCTGCGAAGCACTAGTAGGCGCTGCGTTTGGATCCTCTGGAGAGCGATGCATGGCCATCTCTGTCGCCGTCGCTGTTGGTGATAATGCAGCAGACAAACTTGTTGAAGGTCTTAAAGGTCGCATGAAAACTTTAAAAGTTGGCGCCTATACAGATAGCGAAAATGACTTTGGCCCATTGATTACCGATGCCCATAAAGAAAAAGTGTGTGCCTATATTTCAGGTGCAAATGATGAAGGCGCCACCATAGAAGTTGATGGCCGAGGAACAGAAGTTGAAGGTCACGAAAATGGTTTTTATGTCGGCGGCACCTTAATCGATCATGCTAAGCCCGGCATGAAGTGTTATGAGGAAGAAATATTTGGACCGGTATTAGTTATTGTCAGAGTGGAAAATATGGCGCAAGCAATGAAACTAATTGATGATCACGAATACGGAAACGGCACTTGTATTTTCACTAGAGACGGCGAAGCAGCACGTTATTTTAGCGATAATATTAAAGTGGGCATGGTCGGCATCAATGTTCCCCTTCCCGTTCCTGTTGCCTATCACAGCTTTGGAGGCTGGAAACGGTCTTTGTTTGGTGATTTACATGCTTATGGGCCCGATGCCGTTCGGTTTTATACCAAGCGAAAAACGATTACCCAGCGTTGGCCATCTGCCGGTGTTCGTGAAGGTGCACAGTTTGCGTTCCCATCATAAACTGACTTCATCAGTCTTTTTAAAATGGGAATGGGGGGAGGATCACCAAATCGAAAAAATAGCTTGGTATCATTATTGGAGCGTGTTTTTGTGAGAAAGCGATGGCGCGTCGCAAGTGCAGGAGGAGCACTGCTTTTCTCTGCGATAGTGATAAGTTTTATAGGGAATGAAGCCAGAAAAGAAATTGTATTTCTATGTTCAAATTTTCAAATAGGGATCACTGAGCAAAGTGTGATTAAGCAACTTGATACAGGTAATTTTTTGAGATACGAGAGAGAAACCCTCTCTACTACAAATAGAATTAATGCCGATAGTGCTTACAACTTTGGACTATACACATGTGTAGTTGAGTTAGATAAGCGCCAAATTGTTATTGACGCAACCACAAACTGAAGTAAGGGCTACCACCACGTATCAAATTCAGTTCATGTCATTACTCCGACTGCGCCTCCGTAACTCGGAGGCGCATACTCCAAACAAAACAATACCTTAGCCTGTAATAAAATCATTTTCATCATTTTGCGCCTGCACACAATCGCGCCTAACTGAGCGAAGTGCACTATGGGATTCAATCACCGCTCGTAATTCTTCTAGCGTGATACCACCATCTCCATTGGCATCAATTCGATTAAACTTAGTAGTTGCCTGGGAAGTTTTGGCGAATTCGAACTCTGCAAGATCAATAAAGCCATCTCCATTTTCATCAACCTCTAAGAAACGCGCCGATCCATTAGGCTTATCATTCGACGGGAGATCATCTTCGGTAAAATCAGAATTTTCTACTATACACGCGATTAGCGCATCGATATCAATGTCGGATTCGTCATCATCATGTATTGCGAGAAACTCGTCTAGGGAAATTAATTCATCATCCTCAGCATCAATCCTTCCGAATTGATGAGCTGCTTTCTCTACAGATATCGCAAAAAATTCATCTAAAGTAACAATGCCGTTGTCATCAGTGTCTAGCTTGTTGAATAGCCTTACAGCTCTACCATCATGGTTTCGACGCGCATGATCTGCAGAGCGAGCAAAACTTGAATCAGCGAATCCCCGCACAGCATTTCTTTCAGCCGCTAAAGATGGACTAGAAGCCATCGTTAGTGCTAGCAATACAGGGGCAATAATAATAGTTGGTTTGAACATAGGTGGAACTCCTTTTTTTGTTCTTTCATATGACCTTGGATGTATTCCTGGGTCCTGCATAAGAAAACGCATTACAATAAAAAGGGTTTACAACAGCTTATCGCCTTAATTTCGCCGTTGGTACAGTAATACTAAGAAGGTGCAGTAATACTAAGAAGGTGCAGTAATGCTAAGAAGGTGCAGTAATACTAAGAAGGTGCAGTAACACTAAAAAATTAGGTTCTGGGTTTTGATTTTCGGGCGTCCTTTCGTTTGCGAACATTTTGTTTTTTTCGCTTCTGATAGAGATCCAATACCTTCGCTTTTTCTTTTTCATTTAAACGGCGATAACGCTCTCGAAGCTTCTTACGTTCTTCTGGTGAAAGATTTTTGAATTCTTGATGTTTTGCACGTAACCTTTTTTGTTGATTCACACTTAGTTCTTTGTACTTAGCAAATCGAGTAAGGAGCTTAAGCCTTTGATTGTCAGGCAGACCCTGCCATTGCTCGTGGCGCTTGCGCATCTCAATTCCAGAAAGACGATTCATACTAGCCCAACGACTTGCTCCTAGGGCTAATCTATCTTGCCGAATTTTTGTGATACTTTGCCATTGCTTTTGATAGGGTTTCAGCACTTCTTTTTGTTCAGGCTTTAATTCCCTCCACTCAATAGCGCTTACGTTTAGAGAAATCGTAAATAACAGGCCCAGTAACAATGAACTAGAGATTTTCATTAGCGTCCTCCTTATTCATATCTTCCTTCTTAACTTCATTCTTAATTTCTTGCCCTCGCACACCATCTTTAGATCGTGAGGACGTATCACTTATCCCCTCTTCGATAAAGGTATCCGGTCCAACTAACCCATC
>JBLHIH010000127.1:0-11468 GCA_047616645.1 Flavobacterium sp.
AGTCGAAGTACTTCGAGTTGCTTAGGTACATCGAACAATAAATGTCTCCCAGCCGAGAAAAATAACGGAATAATGTCGAAATTACGCATGCCATTTTCGTATTGACCCTCAATAACTTGCTCCAGACTAGGTTCTGCCATTTCCATATAGGCCAAACTGGACTGATGATCAAGCAGGTGTTCGATTGATTCGAGCCCCGATTCAAGGTTATCGCACCAGCGCTTATCGCGACTGCCGTGTGCAAGTAAAATACTGTGAGTATTTGTCATTATATTTTCCGTAAATTTTTAGTGTGATTATTTTCAGAGGATCATCTATCAAAGAGCAGCAAAGGTAGAAAGTGCTCTTTCTCGCCCCAGCTTTAAGTCGACAATAGGTGTCGGGTAGTCAGGAGCGAATGCGGCTCTGACAGAAGGTTTTGGCAAGTGAATATCTTTGCCCGAGATTGCGGCAAGTTCTGGAATGTATTGCTTGATAAAATCGCCATTTGGATCAAAGCGTTGACTTTGCGTTACCGGATTAAAAATACGAAAGTAGGGCACTGCATCCGTGCCGGTTGATGCAGCCCATTGCCAGCCACCATTATTAGAAGCCAAGTGACCATCAATCAAGTGCTGCATGAAATAGCGCTCGCCGCGGCGCCAATCTATCAATAGTTGTTTGGATAAAAACATTGCGACAATCATTCTAAGACGATTATGCATCCATCCCTTTTGCCGCAGTTGTCGCATTGCCGCGTCAACGATGGGGATACCCGTCCTGCCTTCACACCAGGCGTTAAAATCTTCATCAGAATCGCGCCAACGAATTTTTTCTGTTTTTATTTTGAATGCTCTGTTTTTACTTACCTGGGGGAAGCTGTCGAGGATATGAATATAGAAGTCTCTCCAGATTAACTCGCTTATCCAGGTATCTATACCTTCTTGGCCTCCGCTTAGCCTTCCCTTGTTAGCTTCAAGTGCCGCCTCAAGACATTGCCTAGGTGATATTACACCGGCTGCGAGCCAAGGCGATAAATAACTGGTGCTATCAAGCGCTGGGATGTCACGTTGGCTCTTATAGTCTTCAATACGTTCTCTGCAAAATTCATTCAGTTTTCTGATAGCGGCAACTTCACCTATTTCCCAAGCACTTGTCTCGGGCCATGATGCACTCTCTGTCATTACCTCGGAGGGTATGGTTGGGGGTAGTACTCGTAATGTAGGCGTTCTTCGTAAAAGCGGCCGGAGACGGCGCCATTTTTCCATCCAATTTTTTTTGAAAGGAGTAAAAACCGAATAGGGTTTTCCGGTTTTGGTGATCAAACCTGGCGCCAGCATGGGCTGGTCGTGAAAACGATGAAAATGGCAATTGCGTGCTGCCAAACTATTATGAACGGCGGTGTCTCGCTGCTTCTCATTCCAGCCATATTCATGGTTTGCGTAGATATCGCAAAAGCCGTATTTTTCAATCAGATTGTTGAAAACATCTGGAATTGCCAAGAAGTTGTCAACTTCGATATAAAGCAAGGGGATGTTTATCTTAGAGAGCGAGTCACGCAAAGCGCTTACGTGTTGTCGAATAAAATTCTCTCGAACCGCAGCCATATCATGCTGATGCCATTGCCCCGGGGTAGCAATAAATAATCCATAGAGGCAAGCCGAAGGATCTTCTGCGGCTACCGCTAGGGCAGTATTATCTGTAATTCTAAGATCCTGTCGGAACCATAGAAGTTTATTGTTCATATTAGATTACTCACAAATGATTGCGTAAACTCAGCTCTTCAGGGTAAGGAGAGAGGAAATTCTGTTGATCGATGTAACTATTTTTATGGACCTTAAAGTGATGACGTAACATGGTCAAGGGAACGATGAGAGGCACAATTTCGTTTCGATATTGTTCAATAAGATCACTCAACTCTTTCTTGTCTTCACCTCCCAAGTGTTTTTTCAAGTAACCACGAATATGTTCGAGGACATTGCTGTGGGATTTTCTGGTGGCCATTGTATTGAGGGCGTTCATCAGTAGGTGAATAAAATTATCAGCCATGTGGTCAACAGAGAGGCCGTTATGATTGGCCAGCAATCGCCCAATGCTTTTATAACTGTCGATATGGTGAGCCATCACCTGATACTTATAGCGCACCCAGAATTGAATAAGCGCTTTGTGAGTGATGCCGCTGCTAACGAGCTGCTTCCAGTCATGATAGGCAAAGACCCTGCTGATAAAGTTCTCTCTCAGGCAATGATCGTTGAGACGACCGTCCTCTTCCAGTGGCAACAGTGGATCTTGTTTTCGCAGCTCGGCAGCGAAGATGCCCATTGCATCATTTTTTAAAGGGTTTCCCTTCTCGTTGTATCGTTTGACTCGCTCATAGCCGCAACTGGGAGAACCTTTGACAAGAATATAACCCGCCATATCAGGATTGTTCTTTAAGACAGTCGCGGCATATGAAGTCATCAAATCGGTAAAGTCTTCAGTCTGGGTATCGCTGTCTAGCAGTCGCAGATTGCCGAGTTCGCCGACCAGCCGAATTGGTTCACGAGGAACGCCCATACCAATAGCCATTTCGGGGCAGAAAGCGCTTAAGTTAAGATGATTTTTAAGGGATTCAATATACGCATTTTTACGCTTACTTTCGCCGTTATAGCGAACTGGCTGTCCGACAAGACAAGCACCAATACCTACCGCAGGTTCCCCTATCAACATTGTTAATGTGTTCCTATTCTTTTTTATACAGCCTATACGGCGTATACGGGCTATCGGCCTGCATTCATTGTGTTTATGCTCACAGGTTTATGCACGACAATGATTTTCTATATCACTTTCTCAGTTGACGTTCTCTCCATACGATAGCCATAGTCCCAACTCGTTATCCATGAAGGCTTGATCTCGATAACGTATTCTTGATCAGCTCGGCTGAGGAGCCACTGCCCCAATGAATGATTAGAGTCACCAAGATAACGTGCAATTAACTTGTGCAGCGTTTTTTCGACACCAATACGCGTCAATGTCACTTCTCCTCTGCCTCGTACACCTTTATAGGGCGGCTCATTAGGGGCAATCTCAAAAGCACACTTAGCATTTTTGGTGAGTAGTTTTACCAATTGGCTAGATTCATGGGATGCGCAAATTAGAACCTCTCGTGCCGGATCGAAGGCAAACCAGAGTGAACAAATACTCGGGAATTCGTCACCAGACGCTGCTAGACGCATGGGGACGGCTGTATTTTCAAGATAAGATACTAATTTGTCTTGCGACCAAGCGCTGGATTTACTTATCAACATGGGAAATATCAGGTAGTGAATAATACCAGCATTTTCTCACATCACAGTCGTCACCAACATACCTAGCGTCGGTCCTATTTACATCAATGGGCCAAATTCTTTCGTATATCCAGCTTGATCTTCTCTGGGTCTTATTGCGTATTACCTACGCAATTTTTATTTTATTGAGGAAATCTGATGTTTGGACTATTTAAATCTGATCCGTCTAAGAAAATTTTGAAACAATACAAGGCCACCTTGGAGAAAGCCATGCATGCACAGCGTAATGGCAAAATTCGCGAATATTCCTTTCTGACAGTAGAAGCACAAGCGCTTAAGGAGCAACTCGATGTACTTAATGCAGAGTCGAAGTCTGAGTAATGTAGTTAGTATGTTGACAGATAATTAGCCATCTGACTTTTCTTGCCCAGCCACGGATTGAAACTTCTCTTTACATCTCCACAAAGCAATCGTGGGTATCATAAAAATGCCTCCCGAGATGAGTGCGGCGACTATACCACCACGCACCTGGCCTGCGGGGCCTTCTATAAGGTTAAAAACTGCCATGGCGATAACAACTTGAAAACAGTAAACCGCTGCCCATGGCCACATCCATGACTTCATCTTCCAAAACCCATAAGCGCCAGCACCATAGATCAGCCAATGCACAGGCTCAGTGGCCTTGGCAGCCCATCCAGTCAGGGTAAATCCAAACCAGATTTCTTCCCAGTGCTCCGGTGCTTTCGTGAAAATATCAAAGGGCATATAAATGAAGGTCATGTAAAGGCAGAAAAACCAAATCAAATTCATCCACCAAGGTCTTTTACGCCACTCGAAGAGGATTTTTTCTGGAATTTTTTCTGAAATTCTGTTCATGGCAAAGTTCCTGTGAATAAATGGCAGTATCTTAACTTGTATTCTATGTTACATCTTTTTGGCGGTCAGGCGAGGATAAGCGCAACGATGACTATTCCGTTAGATTTATATCAGCAAACAGCATCTCGCGTGCAGATTCCATTATCATTGAAACCACCGGATTTGATATTCTGCGCTCTACCGATATCGCATAAAATGCTTCTTTAAGTTCTTCGTAACTACTTACCCCTTTGCGTAATTAAATTTACAAAAACACTTGGCAGGTTTTTGGCACCAAAATTTATGCAAGCTTAAGTCGCAGTTGCAGACCTCGACAGAGCCCCTCACGAACGATACTAGCTAGTCTCGCTGTTAACGCGAAGAACTAAAATCCAAGCACCGATTTCTCGTCTTCAGCGGCACCCTAAGAAGGCCATAAAAGTCATGGTATTATCCTAACTCACGCTAACGACATCAACAGTTATCGCCACTATCAGCCAAAGCTCCGTCCGTGATGAACTTGATCGGCTCAAGAAAGCGTTCGCTCGGCTGTCATCTGAGACGACAATCTCCAGCGAAGTCCAATTGCTAATGAGCGGTATGTTCACATTGTTGGCGTTAATCTTTGCCATCTTCCTAGAAAAAAAGACCGTCAAAACCAGCAAAAACGCTAGTAAACCATCCTCTCAAACTGCAAGGATGAATCGGCTTTGGATCAGCGGGGCAGCAAGGGCAAAGGTAAAAAGGAACAAAAACGATCTGCTTATAATAGCCGCACCGTAGAAACAACCATCCTCTCAGCGGCTACCAGCTGCGATATCTGTGGCGAGGATTTGACGAGTACAAGTTGCCATCAAAATGAACGGCGCACCAAAATTGATATTGTATTTGAAAAAGTTGTTGAGCATGTTGATGCAGAGATAAAAAACTGCCCGTCATGCAGTACCGAAGTTAAGGGGACTTTCCCAGCAGACCTGCATGGCCCACTACAATATGGTAACGGTCTGAAGGCTTACGTCATTAACCAGCTGATTTGCCAGATGGTTGCACTAAACCGGGTACAAAAGAGCGTCACTGCCATGATCGGACAGACTCTCTCTGAGGCGACTTTGTTGAAATTTATTATGCGTTTGCACGAAGCGTTGGCTGACTGGGAGGTTGATGCGATGAACCAGTTAATCCAAAGCCCGCTATGCAGGTAGATGAGACCTCACTGCGCGTAGATAAACAACGACACCGGATTCATGTGTGTTCTGCAGGTGAAATGACGTTAAAACGCCGGCATCGAAGACGTGGACTGGAGGCCATTGAAGAAATTAACATCATCCCGCGGTATGGCGGCGTCATAAGCCATGATTGCTGGGCTTCATATTTGTCCTTTGATCACTGTGGACACGGATTATGTGGGTCACATTTACTGCGCGAGCTAACGGTTATTGTTGATTCAAACGGCTATGCCTGGGCAAAAAACATGAAACGTATGTTACAAGAGACCTGTAAAGCAGTATCAGACAAAGAAGAAAAATGTCTCTCTGAGGAGGACTATAAAAAACTACAAAAGCGCTATCGCAACATTTTGACACGCGGCAACAAGGAACAGCCGGAAATACCGACCAAGCCAAGTGGGCGGCGTGGAAAAATGGCCAAATCTGATGCTCATAATCTTTGGGAGCGACTAAAAAATCACGAGCAAGCCGTACTATTGTTTGCCAAAGATGGCAACGTTGCTTTCACCAATAATCGTGCCGAGAGAGACCTGCGCATGACAAAAGTAAAACAAAAAGCATCCGGCTGTTTTAGAAGTTGTGATTATGCAGACGCGTATTGTCGAGTATCCAGTTACCTTCAAACAATGGCAAACAAAGGGCACAATCCGTTAATTGCTATTCAGATGGCACTCTCTGGTGAGCATAGGGGTAAGTAGTTACAGATGAAGATGAGAAGAAACTTAACATTGCTCTGTTGTTGGCCTACGAACCCTCGAGCTGGTATTACTGTATTTCATATTTTTCACGCAAACACCCTGAAGCAATTAGTCATTTAAAATTGTTGTCGGCAAAACGATGGCACAACTTGTTTTTGCTATTGATTGTGTTAGCGGGCGTAAGTTATTGGTTGGTCGAAGGCTACAGCCAAATAGGAGCGACCTTGTTGGCAGGATTTGTATTGTATTCTGTGGTTATACTTTGCGCCAATTATAAAGTCAGCCGTTATTATTCTTTGTATTTACATAATAACCAATTGGCGATCAATAATAGTATGTGGGGGTTGATTGTGATCCCAATAGCACAGATATCTAATGTGGAAATCGGAAACTGGCCAAAGATAGATCACAGCGAGGACTTAAAGTTTGGTCGCGGTAAATACTGCAATGTTAGATTAAGCTTGGCTCCATCGAGCAGCTATTACTCCAACATGGGACAAACTAAAGAAATCGCCCATCAAGTGTATTTGAGTATTGAGACACCAGAAATTTTCCAATCTATGCTAGCCATAAACTCGGAAGAAAAAGGAGAATAAACCACGTTTTCTGAAGCGCTGTGAAGTAAGTTAATCCTAGTGATTAGTTCAATTTTAAGTCTGTGTGGCGCGGTGTTCGGTTTATTGCTCAATCACTGATCTGCAGGCTTACAGTTGGGATCCAGGTTTTTCGAGGAAATAGCAAGTTTAAAAAAATATTTTTATTCGCAATCAGTGAGGTTTTCGTTGTGATGTCAATGGTGAGTCGTGTAACCTTTGACGTATGAATTCAAGCCCTGCCCCCCTGTTACAATTTTGTATGCGCTAATGCGTTCTCTAGTATGCTACCTAGGCTTCTTTTTGTGTGTCCAAGCGTCTAATGCTGACAGGCTAAATGATGCATCTGATTTTATTGCTAAACTTGAAAAACAATATCTCAAACCCCTTGCTGAAAAAGCGCCTGGGGCTGCGGTGGTTGTGGTTGTGGATGGGCAGGTTGTCTTAGAAAAAACCTGGGGTGTTAGAAAAGAAGGGCGTCCAGAACCGGTAACGCCCTACACCTTGTTTAGAATTGCTTCAATATCAAAAACCTTTGCATCTGCCGCCGCATCGATTTTAGTAGAGGAGACACCTCTATCCTGGCAGACACCTGTACTCGAGAGCGTTAATCATCTTAAATTTAAACGTAAGGATTATGGACGACAGATCAATCTGAATCACCTGATGTCTCAATCGAGTGGGTTGATGCCCCATGCTTATACCAACCTAGTTGAGGACAATATGTCCTATGAGCGAATCCTTAAGCGCCTGCATAAAGTGGATTTTGTTTGTCCTCCCGGAAAATGTTATGGCTATCAGAACGTCGTCTTTAGTCTGATAGGAGATGTCGTCAAAGCCAATACAGGAATGGACTATCAATCCTTCGTTGAAGACAAATTATTCGCACCCCTCCAAATGACTAGGGCATCTTTTGGACGTGAAAGCTTTCTGAAAGATAATAACCATGCGGAACCACATGTATGGAATGGCAATAGATGGAAGCCTGCTCGAACCACGCATCATTATTACCGAATCCCTCCAGCTGCAGGCGTTAACGCGAGCATAGATGACATGGGCACGTGGCTAATGGCGCAACTGGGTCATAAACCGGAAGTACTTTCGGAACAAATGCTAAATCGGATGCAAACGGGTGTTATTAAGACGACAAGGCAGCAAGCTCATTACCGATGGCGTCGTGGCATAAAAAACGTTCATTATGGATTAGGGTGGCGTACCTTCGATTATGCGGGGCAGACAGGGTTTGTCCAACATGGCGGCTATGTTAAGGGTATGCGCAGCGAGATGGTTTTTAATCGAGAATTACAAACTGGATTGGTTTTTCTGACTAATTCGGAGCCCAATAAGCTAGGAGATCTCATATTTGATTTTCTAGACCTCTATCAAGAAAATGAGATGCAAAATAGTCTGGCTCTATCCAATTAACCGGATGCACCATAGAGTAATAAAAGAGACTCTCCACTAAAGTCAGATTTTTTTCATTATTTGTGCCTTTTCTATAAGCGAAGCCAATGATTTTAGAATAGAATATGACGTTTGGCGGACGGCATAAAAATTCCCCTTTCCGCAGTATTGATAGTCAAGAAGTCCGGAGTTATGTAGATATATGCGATTGCAGGCAATTAAGCTCGCTGGTTTTAAATCATTTGTAGATCCAACAACCGTTCCTTTCCCCACTAATCTTTGTGCCGTTGTCGGTCCAAATGGTTGCGGTAAATCGAATGTTATCGATGCAGTGCGTTGGGTGATGGGCGAGTCTTCAGCTAAAAACCTGCGCGGCGAATCCATGACAGATGTTATTTTTAATGGATCAACTGGCCGCAAGCCTGTGGGACAGGCGACCATTGAGCTATTGTTTGATAATACAGAAGGTCGCTTAACGGGCGAATATGCGGCTTATAGCGAGATCTCAATAAAACGCCAGGTCTCAAGAGACGGTCATTCTGGATACTTCCTTAATGGTCAGAAATGCCGGCGTAAAGATATTACCGATGTATTTTTAGGGACAGGATTAGGTCCAAGATCCTATGCAATTATTGAGCAGGGCATGATTTCAAACCTGATCGAAGCTAAGCCTGATGAATTAAGAGTTTATATTGAAGAAGCTGCAGGAATTTCAAAGTACAAAGAGCGGCGAAAGGAAACGGAACGACGTATTTCCCACACCAAAGACAATTTAGATCGTCTTACGGATATTAGAGAAGAGTTAGAGCGACAAATTCACCATTTAGAGAGACAAGCTAAAGCCGCTGAACGTTATACCTCACTAAAGTCTGAAGAGCGCGAAGTCAGGTCACAGCTTCACGGATTAAAATGGCGGTCAATCAGTAACAGTGCAAAATCTAAAGAAGATAACATCAATAAGCTTCAAATTGAGCAGGAAGCCAAGGTCGCAGATCAACGGCGTATCGATGCAGAAGTTGAGCAAAAACGTGAGATGCTGGTTGAGTTGAATGATCAAACCAATGAAGTTCAAAAACGTTATTACGACTATGGTACTGAGATTGCGCGAATTGAAGATGGTATTCAATTTCAAAATGAACGTAATCAGCAACTTAATCGTGACTTGGAAGAAGCTTCCAGTAATTGGTTTAAGATCCGCGCTGACATTGATTCTGATCAGCGAAAATTAGGAGAGTTAAAGCACGAATTGACCCTAACTCAGCCTCAACAAGATCAAGTGAAAGAAGTTGAAGCTGCATCTGTAGTTCACCTTCAAGACGCGGAGGAGTCCATGCAAGATTGGCAGAAAAACTGGGAAGAGTTTAATCACCTTTCTGCTCAATCTCAAAATAAAGGCCAAGTACAACAGTCACGGATAGAATCGCTAGAGCAATCAATTGAACGATTAAATGGCCGAATAGCTTCTTTACGGCGCGATGTCGAGCGCTTGCAGGCAATTCAGGTTGCAGAAGAAATTCCGCCCCTTGAAGAGATGATGGATATTCAAGAAGAACAGATCTCTCGCATTGAAGATGAGTTACGAGAACTTGTTGATAAGATTGAAGCTCAAAGAGAAGAAAACCAAATTTTAAGTACGGATCTTAATGCGAAACGTAGTCACCTTCAGGGCCTGAAGGGTCGATTTGCTTCATTAGAAGCCTTACAACAAGCTGCATTAGGACAACAAGACGATGCTGAGATGCTGTGGCTCGAGCGTCATGATCTCAAAGGTAATGTTCGCTTAGGAGAACAAATTAAAGTCGATGATACCTGGGCGATTGCCGTTGAAACAGTACTTGGGGACTATTTACAGGCAGTTTGCATCGATGCCTTGGATAATCTCAATGAGAGCCTCATAGATTTTGATAAGGGATCCCTTAATTTTCTAACAAATGAAAATAACGGTGGGCACTCCAGTGAACAGAATGCTGATCAATCAACTGCTCTTTTAATGGGAAAGCTGAGCAGTGAATTGGATCTGAGCCATTTGATGGCAGGTGTAAAAACCGCTGATACTTTAGCGCTAGCGCTGAGTATGCGGGGCAGTCTTAACGTGGGTGAATCCGTCATAACGCCTGAAGGTATTTGGCTTGGACAAAACTGGTTGAGAGTGAGCAAGGACCAAGATGCCACTGCGGGAGTGATTAAGCGCCAAGCAGAACTCAAGGCATTAGAAACCGAAATTGCTGAACTTGAAGAACAGGTTGAGGTGATCACCGATGGTCTTGAAGGGGGTGTTGCCAATTTACAAGTTGCAGAAGCAGATCGTGAGCAAGAAGCGACTCGCTTGGCAGAGCAACAACGTGCTTTTAGTGAAACGCGTGCCCAGTTAGGCGCGAAACGCCTTCAAGCTGAGCAGGTTAAGATAGACTTACAGAGAGCCAATAAGGAAATTGGGGAAAGTGTTGAGCATCTTGATCAAGACGAAACACAGCTGAAGTCTCACCGTAATGATCTCCAGGATGCGATGGATCAAATGGAGCAAAATACGCTTCACCGTGAAGCATTACAGGCCCAACGACAGGAACGTCAGCAGGCCTTAGAGTCCGCTCGAGATAAGGCCCGGCAAGATAGGGATGCATCTCATCAATTAGCCTTAAAAATTCAAACATTGTCTTCGCAGATAGCGGCAACCGATCATGCGATGATTCGTTTGCATGAACAGCAGAATATTCTTGGTGAGCGTAAGCAGGTACTGGAAAGTAATTTAAGCGAAAGTGAAGAGCCCCAAATAAAGCTTAAAGAGGAACTTGAGACACAATTAGAAAAACGACTTGAAGTCGAAAATCAATTAACGCAAGTACGACAGAAAACAGACGCAGTTGAGCATGAAATAAGAGCGTTCGAAAAACAACGTTCTCGCTTAGAACAAGAAGTAGAGCAAGTGCGTAATAGCTTGAACCAAGTTCGAATGGATTGGCAGGCATTAGAAGTAAGACGAACCACTATTAGGGAACAACTAGAAGAAGATGGCTTAGAAATGGAAGCTGTTTTAACCGGGTTGCCTCCTGAAGCAAATGAACAAGATTGGGATGAAAATCTCACTCGCATTGGTAACCGAATACAAAGACTAGGCGCGATTAACCTCGCTGCCATTGATGAATTTAAAGTGCAGTCTGAACGAAAACAATACCTTGATGCTCAAAACGAGGATCTAGAAAAGGCTTTAAATACCTTAGAAAACGCGATTCGTAGAATTGATATTGAAACCAGAACGAAGTTTAAAGAAACCTTTGATGTTGTAAATTCTAAACTTCAACAGCTATTCCCCAAAGTATTTGGTGGTGGTCATGCCTACCTTGAAATGACAGGGGATGACTTATTGGACAC
Source organism: Flavobacterium sp. (assembly GCA_047616645.1). Taxonomy (GTDB): domain Bacteria; phylum Pseudomonadota; class Gammaproteobacteria; order Pseudomonadales; family Azotimanducaceae; genus JAHRVQ01. The sequence continues at coordinate 11,391 of JBLHIH010000127.1, forward strand.
GGGTGTAGGGCTTATGGCGAGACCCCCAGGCAAGAGAAATTCTAGTATCCATTTATTATCCGGTGGAGAGAAAGCCCT
>JBLHIH010000128.1:0-11426 GCA_047616645.1 Flavobacterium sp.
TGTAAGTCATTGAATAATTTAGTGCAAGGAAATATAAAAAGACCTACAATTTGGAGCGAAGATTCCAGAAAGCTACGATACGTATCAACCACGCAAGACTGACAGTCGTTAGCAACAAAACATACATCCCAAAATGCTCTGGAACTAAATCGCCTTCAAGCAGCGCATCATGATCTAAGGTCCGACCCAGATAAGTCACAAAGAAGCCCGCAAACAGAGCATACAATCCTACCTTGTGAATCCACTTCCAAATTTTACCTAGGCGTCGTGCAGACATCTTGTTTGAAGTCACGACCATCAACCCGAGAAAAAAGTAGATAGCTAAAGCCGCACCATCATCGATTGAAAACCATAGATCCTGAACACGATAGTTTAAAATGATCGCACCCATGTGAATGGTGTGAGCTAGTGCAAATGCCAGCCCAAGATCTCGTCGATTTTTTAACCAACGACTCGTAAACGTCGAGGGTCGAAGCACCTGAAAAGGTTTGGCAAGGAAAACGGTTAAGAAAAACAAGAACGAGATGTGGGCCGTATATCGTGTATATAGCAGCGCAGTTGTCTCGTTAAGATCTTGCAGCACAACCTGCCAAACAAACAATGGCGTAGACACTAGCATCACTGCACCCAGAGCCGGTAACAAAAAATTTGCTCGTGCGGGTCTTTGTACAGCAGCAGTGGAGTTCATGGTAATTCACAGATCAAGAAAACGTCGCTATTCAAATACATAGGCCTATGGTTTTCAAAACATCGGCCTACTGACAATATTGCTTAGATTTTTTTAGTGGCTTTAAATTGAACCTTACGTGCCTCGCTTATCTAACCAGTCTTCGATTGTATGAGAGATATAATTTTACACTGACCCTAATTAATCTTGGGGGCAGGGCATTGACGTGCAAAGCAATACCTGATGTAGTCAGCGCTCAATTTTTTTACTGGTGGGCCATGTCTATTAACGCATTAATCGAGCGTCGCAATAATGCGCTGGGTACTGGCGCGCAACTCTTTTACAAGCAGCCATTACATCTGGTTCGCGGTGAGGGCGTTCACTTGTATGACTCAGATGGCAGACGCTATACAGATATGTACAACAATGTGCCTTGTGTCGGACATGGCAACAAAGTGGTCGCTGAGGCGATGGCCCGCCAACAGCGAACACTCAATGTCCACAGCCGCTATTTACACGAAGGCATTATTGAATACGCCGAACGCTTGGCCTCTTTGCATCCTGTTAATATAGAAAGTGTTGTCTTCAGTTGTTCCGGGACTGAAGCCAACGAAGTTGCGCTGCGCATGGCACGTATCGCGACGGGCAAACGTGGCATCATTTGCACCAACGGTACCTATCATGGCAATAGCGAAGCTGTTGGCGCTATGACACGTATTGGCCAGAGTAGTAATGACGGACCGGACCTGCGGGCCGTACCCTTTCCAGAAACGTACCGGCCACTGATACCTGGCGCAAGTGATGCAGATCTGAGGGATGCATATCTGAACGAGCTGGCACGAACCATTGCCAGCCTTGAAGCAAGTAGCGGCGGTTTTGCTGGTTTGATTATCTGTTCTATTTTCGCCAACGAAGGGCTTCCAAATGTACCCCGGGGCTACATGGAAAAAGCGGTAGAAATGGTTCATGCTGCAGGCGGCGTGGTGATCTCTGACGAAGTTCAGGCAGGCTATTGCAGAACCGGACATTGGTGGGGTTATGAAGTCACTGACTTTGTCCCAGATATTGTAGTAACGGGTAAACCGATGGGCAATGGCCTACCCCTGTCAGCAACAGCTGCAAGCCGCGACCTCGTGAATAAGTTCCGTGCTGGTGTCCGCTACTTCAACACTTTTGCATCAAGTCCTCTGCAAGCGGCGGTCGGCATGGCAGTCTTGGACGAGATTGAAGGCAGGCAATTACGGGCCAACGGCGCCCGTATCGGAAATGATCTTAAGCAGGCTCTGCTAGCCCGTCAGTCAGGCCACCCCTGCATTGATGACATCCGTGGGTACGGCTTGTTTATTGGTTTGGAGATCATCAAACCTGGCACAGACAAAGCACCTGACAGTTCAGGCGCAGTCGATATCTGCAATGCGCTCAAAGACAACGGGTTCCTGACCAGTAATGCTGGCGTGCTCGGCAATGTCGTCAAGATTCGGCCGCCGCTGGTATTTACCGATACTGACGCTACAGAATTCCTAGTGGCATTTGATACAACCATGGCGAAACTTAATGCCTGACAATCCCGCAGACCAACAGTATTACAATGCAGCACAGCAGGCACTGCAAGCCTTCCCTATCGACGTGCGTAAGGTGGAACTGGTGTGGCAGTCCGAAAACATCACATTTAAGGTCACAGCCCGTCCCTCGGACACGGACCCGTCGCTTGAGTCCCTCTATGTCTTGCGTCTTCACCGACCTGGCTACCACACACTTGCAGAGCTGGAATCAGAACGATTATGGATCAGTGCGCTGGATGAGGCGCGTATCGCCGTGCCTGAAGCTGTACGTACCCGTGATGGCGCGGAGTATGTTGAGGTCACCTTAGAGAATAACGGTAAGCCACGTTATGCAGGTCTTGCGAGGTGGACTACTGGTGAGATTTTACAGGAACGATTGCAGCAGACGCCGGAGACACCAACGCTTTTACACTATTTTGAACAACTGGGCATCATCATGGCCAACATGCACAACCAGGCCTGCAATTGGCAGATTCCCGAATCATTCACCCGTCACCGGCTAAACAGTGACGGATTACTGGGTGATGTCCCTTTTTGGGGACCCTTCTGGGAACACCCTACCCTGTCTGCGACAGAACGGGCGCTACTGCTCTCAACGCGAGATCAGGTCAGGCAAGTACTCACACGCTATGGCCATCCAACATCAACCTATAGCCTCATTCACGCAGACATGCATCCCGGCAACCTGCTCCTGAACGAAGATCAACTGACGGTGATAGATTTTGATGACGCGGGATTTGGCTGGCATCAATACGACATTGCGGTCGCCCTAGTGAGCCAGCAGGAAGATCCTCATTTTGACGCGATACAACAGGCACTGATGAGTGGCTATCGCAGCCGCCGTGAGTTTAGTTCAGAGGCGGAAGCGATGATTCCCATGTTTCGAATGATACGCGGCATGGCAACCATCGGTTGGATCATGCAACGCGCAGAACTCAATCAACCTTTGACGCAGGCCTACATTCAACAGCTCTGCCAGGCGTGTGAGACTTTCAAGGCGAGCACTGGGGCGGCTTAAATTCCACCTTACATCGGAAGAATGAGTCACAGGTTTCATCAAACGAACATCATTCAGACCAATACCAACTGGTCACGTTATACCGATATTCATCTGCATGTGCATTTGCATGTATAGAGTTCAACGTTTCCACCCAATGTTCAGAGCCCTTAGAGGAAGGATCAAATAAAACACAGCGGTTATATAATGGCGCAATACGGCTAGGTTCATCATCCTTACCTATAAAAACAAGCTCACCTCCCACATTGTCGCGCCACTCTTTATTTAAATACAATAGCATGCAAACTTCCCTGCCAGGTGAATCATCAGCATGTTGCTTAACGAAGTCGTCAGCACCTAAGCGAAAATAATTAGTGTTTATTTCAGGCTCAGCAACATTTTTATCAGTGAGTGACACATTAAAAATCCCTGATAACAGGGCGATAAACTCATCTCCGCGCAAAAATGATAAAAAATTCTGAGCAATATTAGCGCTGACAATATTAGCGCTCAACACTTCACGTCGCCAAATATCCCGTTGTACAAAACGTTGATCTTTACTGGTTTTTTGCCACTGGGCGCTATCGACATACAAAGCAGAATAAGTATGATTTTGCGTTTCCCAGTAATCCGGTTGATGTAAAGCCCGCATTACGTCATCAAGTTTGGCCTCATCAAATAAGCCATCTATCACGATATGATGGGGAAAAGAGCGCAATAAAGACTCTCGATATGCGCATATCGCTGAATCGATCACATGCTCGTCATTTAACCACATTGATACTGCTCGCTTGTATTTTGGATAATCACTTAAAAATTTGATAATACAGGGTTGAACAAAAAGGAACACTGACCCTGTTCTGTGCAAAACCTTGCAGTAGGATGCAACTGGGAGTTGATATAAATCCCCACCGGAACAATGCCATCGGTATTCTTCAATCAAAGTAGTAAGCTTACTAGGCTTGTTTTCGTTTGCCATCACCTTAAGTGATAAGTCGGTTTTCTATTGATTTTGACTGACAACATCCTGCATTCTAAGGCGATACATCTATCAATAGTGATTCAAACCGAGGCGAAGCTATATGAGCGATCTAAAACTAGGCATTCAAATGGGATATTGGGGAGCCGGGCCTAACCCGAATACACTCAATATGGCAATTACAGCAGAGAAGCTTGGCTACGATGCGATATTCACAGCAGAGGCTTGGGGTTCGGACGTATTCACACCTCTAGCTTGGATTGGCGCCCATACCAGTCGCATTCGATTGGGAACGGCCGTAGCTCAGTTATCCGCAAGAACGCCCACCGCTACGGCAATGGCGGCATTAACGTTAGACCACCTATCCAAGGGAAGGATGATTTTGGGATTAGGTGTATCTGGGCCCCAAGTTGTTGAAGGCTGGTATGGACAGCCTTTTGCTAAACCGCTTTCTAGAACACGAGAATATGTGGACATTATCCGTCAGGTATTAGCGCGAGAGGCACCTGTCTCCAATGAAGGCGGCGAGCACTATCCCTTACCCTACCGCGGCGAAGGTTCCTGGGGGCTTGGCAAATCTTTAAAACCGATTACTCATCCTTTGCGTAAAGACATGCCGATTTTCCTTGGGGCAGAAGGCCCAAAGAATGTCACCATGGCTGCAGAAATTGCTGATGGCTGGTTGCCGCTCTACTACTCACCCTATCGCCAGGAAGTCTATGCGGATCAAATAAAGGATGCTAAGCCAGGCTTTGAGATCAGCCAGGGTGTGACGATTAACATCTGTGATGATGTCGAGCAGGGTTTAATTCCTATCAAGAACAACCTTGCCTTATATATTGGCGGCATGGGTGCCAAAGATAGAAACTTCCACACTGAACTGATGGGACGTATGGGGCTTGAGGCCGAAGCACGTAAAATTCAGGATTTGTTTCTAGCGGGTAAAAAGGATGAAGCTGTGCAGGCCGTGCCATCCTCCTTTGCAGATGAAATCTCTCTTGTCGGCCCGATAGATCGTGTTAAAGATCGCCTGCAAGCCTGGAGAGAAACACCTGTTACGTCATTGTTAGTGAACGCTCGAAATGAGCAACAGATTCAGCAGATGGCTGAGATAGTGCTGGGCTAAGTGACAGAGATATTCGAACCAATAGAACTGTTTAAAACTATTTAAAATTGCGAAAAATAGAGTATGACAAACGACCTGATCGTCTCGTCCAGTGATGTAACGTGCTCAACCTGCAAAGCAAATTGTTGCCGCTTAGAAGTATTACTGATTACGGATACAGGTGTGCCTGAAAGATATATCGAATTTGATCAATGGGGAGGCATGACCATGGCGCGCTTAGATGATGGATGGTGTGCCGCTGTAGATCGTCAGACGATGCTTTGCACTATTTACGATAAGCGCCCATTGATCTGTCGTGAATTTGAAATGGGTGGCTATGAATGTCTTGCCGAAAGAACTTAAGGGCTTTCGCCCATACCAATCGAACAAGTGACATATTATGACGAAACTGCCTACTCTTGAAGATATATTACCTGCCACTGAGGCTTACTTGTGGGGATTCCCCTTAGTATCAGTCCATCGTACAAAATTATTACTCTGCTCAAAGACAGATACAGGCACGATGAATCACATAGACGATCTTGCGACTCCGGACGATCGTGCTATTGTGGTACCAAACAATGACACGCTGTACTCATCAGCCTGGTACGACTTACGCCATGGTGACTTAAAGATTGAAGTACCACCTATGGATCATGCTGACAGATATTGGAACGTCATGATCCTTGATGCATACACACATGTTGCCTACGTCTGTCGTCGACATCACGGCGTGGGAGGCACCACTGTTCGCGTAACCTTTGATGCTACAACACCACCGGCTAACGATGACAGTGATGTAGTCACTATTGGCACACCAACAGCCTGGGTCATTATCCGCATATTGGTTGAGTCTCCAGAGGACATCGAAATAGCACGTTCACTTCAACGTGCTATTTCTGTGTCACCCCCCACATCACATCCCAATGAGCGTACAGAACGCGCAGGTCGACCTGCCGCTATCGCAAAATCTGGCGCTGCATTTTACACCGAATTAAAAAGCTATGTGGCGCTTGATCCAACCGCGCCCTGGCATCCGCAACTTTCTCCAGAAGCAAAGGCGATCATCAATGACTCATCCAAATTTTCTACAGAGGTACTAAGCGCGGGCGTCGAAGAAGGAGAGAGGCTCATCAAGGGTCTAAACACCTCTGACACTGTTAAGGAAAACGGATGGAGCACCGGCCGAGGCGCTACTGGATTTGGTGGTGACATATTGAAACGCGCTGCCGGAGCGAAGTTTGGCCTTGGAGGCCACCAAGCCATCGAAAATCGATCTTATACCGCTGAAAGCGACTCAGAAGGAAACCGTCCTGATGGTGCTCGCCCCCTTCAATTAAAATTTGAGGCCACTAACATGCCTCCCTGCAATGCATTTTGGTCTTTAACTGCCTATGGTCAAGACCTCTACCTAGTTAAAAACGAAATTGATCGCTGGTCTATTAGCGATCGTACACCTGGCCTTGTCTACGGCGAGGATGGCAGTCTAACCATTCACATTAGCGCGGCACGACCCTCTAATATTGCTAATTGGTTACCTGTACCAAACGGCCCTTACTTGATGGGAATGCGGGTCTACGAAGGACATAAGGCCGTCATTGCTTGTGAGTGGTTTCCACCGTCGTTGACTCGCAACGAAGGACATAGCACCATCAAATAGTATTCGTGTTCTCATCAAAAGTATTTTGCTTTTATAAAACCCCAATTTCCCATTAAATCACGAGGTCTAGAGGAGACAAATTGATAAATAATGGTTTACCTTGTGAGCCGGGCAAAAATAACAGTACTTTTGAAGATGAATCACAGATGGAGAAGCCTTCAAAAGACCCACAACCAGCACGCCGTCGCATAGAGGATGATTTAGATTTTGGATTCTAAACCGAAAGTTCCATTAGTTCCCTTTCATCGGATATAAAACCAGACTCAATCGATAATGAAAGATTTGCCGGATAATCTAAGCGCTTAAATAATTTGGCCTATCCATAGTAGCTTGGCTACTCTTGGCGTTATTAATGTCGCTAATGCTCACAGCCACAACAGCTTTAAGATGAACAAACCACGTTACCGTCCATAGACTTTAGATGAAGCTAAGCTTGTTCATCGCCTGTATTTCAGCAGGCCTAGTCTACACTTGGTTAACTTGCTTTAAAAATTTGAGTACTATGATAATTGCTGCGCTGCACCCCCAAGAAACACAACGTATTGAAGAACTACTCCGTTACGAAGTATTGGATACTGAAGACGAAAAAGCCCTGGATGAACTGACTCAACTAGCCAGTGTCATTTGCGGCACTTCTATCTCTCTTATCTCTCTTATTGATAAAGATCGTCAGTGGTGTAAATCCCGCGTAGGGCTTGATGCACCGGAGACGCCAAGAGAAATCGCATTCTGTTCACATGCGATCCTGCAAGACCAAATATTTGAAATACCTGACACCTTAGAAGATGAACGCTTTGTCGATAACCCACTTGTGAATGATTCGCCAAATATACGCTTTTATGCGGGCGCTCCACTTGTGAGTAAAAATGGCATGCCCATTGGCACCTTATGTGTCATTGACACCGAGCCTAAAAAACTGAATAAAAAACAGCAGTTAGCATTAAACACACTTGCCAAACAAGTGATTAGTCAATTAGAACTAAGACTCCATAATCGTCATTTACAGCGCAGAAAAAAAGAACAGCAGCAAATATTTGCCGTCATGTCACATGATCTACGCGCCCCTTTCAAGGGCATTTTGGGTTTATCAAAAATACTGCACAGAAATGCGGACACACTTAAACCAGAGCGCCTAGCTCAAATAGCAGATGGAATTGTAAAGTCATCACTCAAGGTTTCTCAATTATTAGACGAGATTTTACAATGGTCGCGTGATCAATTGGGGGCTGTTCACCCTGAATTGAAATTGACGCCTTTAAATCCACTAATCATAGAAACTCTGGATTTAATGGAAGCATGCTTTTCATTAAAAAAACTCCATACCAAATACGATACGAAACAAAATGCAGTGGTCGTGGCGGATGTTAATTTAACCAAAACCATTATTCGCAACCTATTGGCGAACGCCATAAAATACACGCCAGAGAAAGGTAGCATACACATTGAAACTGAAACGATTGATGGAAAGGTTCAACTAGTCGTAACAGATACCGGGGGAGGTGTACCCCTTGAGATACAGGAAAATCTATTTAGCGAATGTGTAGCTAGCCAGAGTGGCACTCAAGGGGAATCAGGTCATGGTTTAGGTTTAAGTTTATGCGGCGATTTTGCACGTCAGCAGCAAGGCTACTTATCCCTAGACAAAGACTATAAAGACGGCGCCAAATTAATACTCAATTTACCTAGTGCCCCTTCATGATAAAAAACAGAAAAGAATGAGTAAAGGGGAATTAATAAAGGGACAAGTAAATGGGTTAATTTGCTTATCGACTTTAAGCCGACAACCTAAGCTCATAAATAAGTCTTACTCTCCAAGTTCAAAGCTCGCTACCTGAACTAACCAATCATCATGGTTCTCGACGAAGTTTGAATCTTTAATTCTCTCTCAATGAAACCGATCCTCTCAGCTAGCTCTGCATACGCCCACTCGTGCGATACCACACTAGTGTTAACGCCCATAAGTCCGATCAGCATGACAGAAGTAAAGCCAAATAACCTAGATACTTCAGTATGAGCAGACGAAAGTAACTCGTCACTGCAGTTAGGCGCAAGTGTTACGACGCTAGCAGCATGGAGCCAAGAAAAATGCGTTAAGCAATAGAGGCAGATGAAGATGACAATCGATTTTGGAAACCACTTTCTCATTTGTTACCTCCTACTTGAGTATTTTTATGAAGGAGAAGTGAACAGCAATGAGGACTGACTGATTTATCAAATCAGGCTACTGATAGTCACTATTTTTTGTCTTGTTCTAGGGCAGAACATTCTGATATGTATGACACACAATTAAAGTTTCTGATATAGATACGAGAACGTACTTTCGGAAATCAAGAACAATTTATATTTTTGCAAGAGTAGTTGAATGACATAAGAGGACATGTGCCACTTTTTCCACGCTCAAATTTCAGACCCCCTACGTGAGTACTACCGCCTAGATGGCCCGGGTGTTTATTGGCCGCGAAAGAGTTCAGTTGTTCAACCAGTTCTGTGCTCAAAAACATTAGTCCTTAAACAAATCCTCAAGCGCGTTGCCTCTTGTAGCATTGAATCCATCAAGGATCGGAATTATCAGCCACATTTTTGGAAGCGTGCTCGGGTATACAAAAGGAATAGATTTAATTAAGCGCTGAAATCGCCAGAGAATTTAATGCCTCGCTCCACTCCGCGATAGCTGAGGGAGCACAACCTTGCGTAGTTTCTTTTTGTCCTTGCTCATTTTCTTGATTTAATTCTTTAGGTAATTCCGCTCGAGTTATCAGTCCATCCTCTGTCGCATACACGGTGTAGTTGAGTGAAGGATCAATGTTCAGATAAACAGAGGATCCATAATGGGTATCCAAGAGCCAGCCATTGCTGTCTCCTCTTTCATTTTTATCAAAAAAATCAAACAGCACATCGGGCGCTAAATTATGGGCAAGGTGATTCTGGTTGTTTTGCTGGACAATATCACTGTATCTACCTGACAACCTGTCGAGCCGGTAAATCGGTTTAAAAGCCAAGGCGACGCCAAGGCCTTTCCATTTTACAAACCCTGCATCAAGTTGAAATTGGTCTCCCAAAATTTTGAACTGCTCGCTGCTACAAAAATCGCCCTGTCGCAGCATGGCTGTAAATTCATGGTCTCCCTTTTGTTCAAAAGTCAATTGGGCTACGGGCTCTTCCTGATTAAATTGATCATAAACATAGAAAGGCGTCGATACCAAAAGTGCAGTCGCACCAGCAATGCCGAGTAGTGTCAGTCGACGAAAATATGTAAAGGTTTTCCTGATCAAGAAACCGCCCTCTTTATTTTGACATTTTGATAAAAATCCATGAAGAACACAGTATCCTCAAAACGTTTTTTTTCAGAGATATCTGGTATGAAATGGAATAGAGTGACAGATTAACTTGCTAATTTTTCAATTGAGCCAACAATATGGATGGACTCGACGATCGAACGCTGGGATGGCTTCGATATCTGCACCGCAAAGCGACCACGAAGGATAACTGGGATCGTGAAGGTCAGCCTCATCCTCATTGGGATGAAACTACCGGTGAGCCAATGACGTCTTGGCACCGATTCGATCTGATTGACTCCAGCTATTCATTAGCATTGATGAGTGATCGAACACCAGCTTGGCGGGAAGTCTATACCCGTGTTTTAGATGAACTTGTCACCCGCCATACTAGCTGGTGGTCTGCATCTGACTGGCTAAGTCAATACGGTCATGATCCAGATCGCGCCAACTATCCTGATCGTTACCGCGCACTGATTCCAAAATCACAGTGGGGGGACTACAACGTTCCTGGCTGGACAGCTAACGGCATTGAACCCTATGGCGATCAGCCTGATCCAATAGGGGCAGAAGGCAATCTATTTTATAAAGGCTTTTTTACATTACTCATGAGTTTGCATCGATATGTCTCCGGTGACGACAAATGGAACAAACCTTTCGACATGATTCGCGATGGAAGAGATACCTTCACTTGGTCACACTCGAAAATTGCTAATTATTTGGCGGGTCAGTGGAACAACAGCCAGATGGGCTGTCACTGCGAAAACACAAAAATATGGCCCTACTGACTGTCTGGCGCTGGCCTCGGTCTGAGGCTACATGACCAGATATACGGGACCACACATCATAGTGCTTTTGATAAATGGTGGGAGTACGCTGCCGAAAATTATGTGGTATGGGAAAACGACAAGGCTGTATCTGCTGACCTGTATTATGATCCCGTCGTCGATGAACATGTTGGACGGGGACCAATGGGGCTAATCGCACCGGCTTGGTACTTTGCGCCGCAACGAAATAGTGTCGCAGAGGTGGGTTGGGCTACTGTTGTCGCTGCCAGTGGCGTTATGTCTGGCGTAATTAATCCTGAGTTCCGTGCTGCAGATCGACTTACGTTCTTATTGCAGTTATCAGGTGAGTTTGCAGACCCAGAAACCAAACAGCACATCTGGTCGGTCGCCGAA
>JBLHIH010000129.1:0-11398 GCA_047616645.1 Flavobacterium sp.
ATGACAAAACCTCACGGACACCCTACGCACCGTTAAAACTTGATGACTATCGAGCATTAATCCACTGGACATCAAATGTGCAATCAATGGGACGAAGGAGTATACCTAGCATCGTTCCTACGAGCTTCAGCAGTAACCACACAAATAGTACTCATTGGTTTCGTGATCACCTACCTCAACCGAACCGTTGGCAACGGGCAATAGGGTCGGTTGAATCTCTAAAAGATTACGCTAAGTCGATAGGGCAATGCTGGGTTAAAAGTCGATCTATGGTTCATCTTACTTAGCCATAGATATTGCCGCTGGAAATGTGAGGTTTATGACCATATTTTTTCTGCTATTACACTGCATTATCTTGCACATGAATGGCCGCGACTGACACCTTATGTTGGTGATGGTAGATTACCGATTGATAACAACCCTTGCGAGAATGCAATAAGGCCTTTTGTAATAGGAAGAAAAAATTGGTTGTTCTCACAAAGTCAGGCAGGTGCTGAGTCGAGTGCGGCGATTTACTCGATCATAGAGACAGCAAAGAGATCGGGGCATGAACCTTGGCATTACCTCAACTATCTATTAGATAAACTGCCAAACACAGATGATGCAGAGCTGTATAAACTCTTGCCGCACAATCTAGCACAGATCACATTTGAGAAAGAATAGGTAGGTGGGGAGATAGAGCGGTTACTAGGAATGGATGGATGGTGGATGTCCCGATTTGTTTTTCCGATTTGTTTGTCGTGGCGCGGGCAATCATGCAAGCATGAGTTAAAAAATAACTTGAGTTGAGCGGAATGTCCATATGTGTCCTAAACTTTCCCTGGTAGTAGTGTCAGTGATGCAGTGCATCCCTTAGTGATTAGGCAACCTGACAGTGGTTGTAAGGTATTATATGTTAATCTCGGTCATACCATAGGTCTTGTCGGTTTTATTGGCTGTCTGGTTCCGTCGCTATTTGGGGCAACCGTTCAACCTAGCGCTACGTACAAAATGATTATCAGGGCCAAACTCGGTTACTACATTGGAATACCTTGGAAGGTGCGCACTTATTAGCGGCATAAAAAATACGCCTGATGAACGTAAAAGTATATATTTGGGATGTTTAAGTCATAAGGGGTTAGTGCCCCTTGAATTCTACATGAAAGCCTATCTCGCTCTTAGATCGAAAAATCTAAATTGTTAGCCAGTTCAAGGAGTTACTTTGCTTTGACAGACAGTAAAACTGCATTTGTTAAGCGCCTGTCCCAAGATCAGCCATTGCTACTCGATGGTGGGATTGCGACACAACTTGAAGCACAAGATTGCGATATTAATCATGTATTGTGGTCTGCGTCTTTGTTGCAAACCAATCCCGATGCAATCGTTACCGCACACGAAGCCTATCTGAGAGCCGGAGCTGAGTGTATAGGGACTGCAAGTTATCAAGCGAGTTACGAGGGATTTGCATCGCTAGGTCTATCTACAAAGCAAGCTGATGAAATGATGCGCTTGTCTATTAGGCTGGCGAGTAATGCCAACAAAGCCGGTCACGCAATGATCGCAGCAAGTATTGGACCTTATGGCGCGATGCTAGCTGATGGATCTGAATACAGGGGAAATTATGATGTCGACCGATCGACTTTGGTGGGTTTCCATCAATCTCGCTTAAAGCTATTTGATCTATCAGCTGCAGACGTTCTAGCTGTGGAAACTATACCCTCTCTGGAAGAGGCAGAGGTTCTTGCAGAATTATTAGCAGAATGTACAACCCCTTCATGGGTGAGTTTTTCGTGTAAGGATGAGAGCAATATTTGTGACGGACATTCTATAGCTGAAGCAGCGGCAATTTTTAACAATCACCCTAAGGTTGTTGCGGTTGGTATCAATTGTACACCGCCTCAATATGCCGTTTCTCTCATCAAAAAAATTCGACAGGTCTTGCCGGAAAAACATATTATCGCCTATCCAAATTCTGGAGAAATATACAATGCCAGTACTAATAGTTGGTCTGGTACTGTTTCACCCGAAGATTGTTCTTTAGCTGCAATTGAGTGGATTAATGCTGGCGCAAAGATAGTAGGGGGTTGCTGCAGAATGGGACCAAAACACATTGCTGCGATAAAAACAGCAATAGCCAAGAATGACTAAGTGATATAGATATTTTCACTGCTGTCCCGTTAACTTTCATAGCAATTCAGGAGGAAGATCACAGTGCCCCTTAATTTCAGTTTTGAAAGTATACGTACTTAGCTTAATGATCTCTCTTTTAGGATTGTTATTGTTTTTAACCAAATTTTTTGGCTGTTGAGTTAATGAGGCCGGCTAGTTTTATGTCTAAACTCGTAACTTTATTATCAGCACTATGAGTGGTTAGTGAGAAGCTAACTTTATTATAAGTATTAGTTAACTCTGGGTGATGGTTTAAAACTTCACATTCAAAAGCGACATGGGTCATAAAAGAATACGCTACTTTGAAATTTGAGAACTCAAAAGTTGCAAATATGTGGTTATCATTAAAATCCCAACCCGGAAGGGTAACTAGGGCTTTTACAATCTCTTCGTTAGTTAATATTGTATATTTGTTCATAACTTTCTAAAAATGTTTATGTTCTAACCTTAACATACTTCAGAAGTTACTAAGTATAGGAAGCATAAAAGTCCTAGAGAATAGGAAATTTAAACCGCATTTACGCCAGATTACAATACTATCCTAGTTAAGAATTTTTTGGGTAAAAAGGCTAGGGGTGCAGTTTGTAGACATTGAATGGCTAACATATTTAAGGAACAACGATTCCATCATGACTTAAGTTTGTTAAGTTCTAATGGAATCGGTGACAAACCTTGTAATACCCGCCATTCTCTTTCTTTTTTGAACGACTATAGTTATGCCACGTATTGGCCGATTGCACATATCCGGTGGTTGCTACCATGTTATTGGGCGTGGACTGGAACGCCGTAATATCTTTGAAACGGTTGACGACAAAGAGGACTTCCTTGTTCGCCTAGGACTTTCTCTCAAAAAAATGATGCTTTATGTTATGTCTGGGCAATCATGTCTAACCACTACCCTCTGTTGATTAAGGTTGGCGCGAATCCTTTGAGTAAGTTAATGGCGCTCTTGCTAACGGGTTTTGCCATTAATTACAATCGTCGTAATAAAAGGTGCGGCTGTGTTTTCCAAAATCGCTTTCGATCTATTTTATGCGATGAAGATGAATACCTTTTATCGTTGCTCCGTTACATTCATTTAAACCCTTGAAAAGCCCGCATAACGCTATATCGCAGAAGGGATGACCGGGCAGGGTAAGGTTAATTATTCTGGCGGCTGCTTGATAAGAAGCTACGGTAGTTGGGAAGCGATACAATTTAAAAGGCGCGAACATGAACTTAGAATTGGTGACGAACGTATATTAGGAAAGAGTAATTTTGTTGAATTGGTCTTGAAAGACGATACTCTCAGCATTAAGTATCAGTCAGTTGATGAAAGCGCTGGCTGGGATCTACCTTCATTAATCAAGGTGATGTGTCAGCACTGTGGTGTTAAGACTCATATGATTTCAGTTAGAGGGCGCATGACTCAGGTTTCGCAGGCAAGGCAATTACTTGCATATTTCGCTATAGCCGAATTGCATGTCAATTCAGTCTAAGTGGCAAATCAATTACGGGTAAGTCAGTCCGGCGCCTCAAAATTGGTCAAGAGAGGACGTGACCTTTCTCGCAAAGATGGTATCGAATTGTCTCAATTGATCAGGCATGCTTAAGTCACTATGAGATCAGTGTCCCTACTAAACCCAAATCATTGTAGATAATGCTATCTAAGCTAAGAAATTTTGTCCCCTGATTGTTAGAATCACCTCCTGTTAAAAATCAGAACTTATCGTTTAAAAATTTTGTATTCATAGTGTAACCCAGAATAATTTCTGGCTAATTCCTACAGAAAAAAAAGTAATATTTATGATTAAAATTTCTCCCTATTGGCCGTTCAACCCTTTAAAAACACCATTCTTTTATGGTTGGGTTGTATGGCTATTCAGTACCTTGGGTTTTCTATTCAGCATTCCCGGACAAACAATGGGTATGGCTGTTTTTACTGATCCGCTGATCGACGTATTAGGCTTAAGCCGGACTGAACTTTCCATGGCCTATTTGGGAGGAACCGTCGCCTCATCTTTATTTCTCACTCGGGCAGGCCGTTGGTACGACAGATTTGGCGGCCGAATAATGATTTTCTTTACCAGTCTGGCACTGGGAGCAATGGTCTTTTTCATTAGTATTACTGATCTACTCGCCGATGCGCTTGGTGGTGGTGCCTTTTTCCTAATTTTAATTGGCTATTTCGGTGTTCGCTTCTTTGGTCAGGGCATTCTGGCGAGTTGCTCTCGAAATGTATTATTACTTTGGTTTGTAAAGCGCAGAGGTTTGGTTACAGGCATCCGCGGGATCTTTGTGTCGTTTGGGTTTTCTGTAGCGCCGCTTTTTCTTGCTTGGTTGATTATGACATTTGAGTGGAGGGTGGCGCTTTGGGTGATGGCGGGTGTGGTAGGTATTTTATTTTCTACTCTGGCTTTAGTGTTTGTCCGGGATAACCCAGCGTCTATTGGCCTGAAACCTGATGGTGGTCAACTAAAAGAAGGTAGCGAGCATGTAGCGTTTGGAGAATCTGAAAATAAAACGCTAGATCAAGCGAGACGGGACCCCGTATTTTGGATTTATAGTTGTAGTTTGGGTATGCATGCTATGTTCGGGACTGCGTTGACCTTTCATATAGTGTCTATCTTCGAGGAAGCTGGGAGAGGCAAAGCAGAAGCCTTTGCGTATTTTTTCCCCTCTGCGCTTTTCTCCACTTCGATGAATTTATTGGCGAGTTGGTTAGTCGACAAGCATCAATTAAAACCTTTTCTTGTCCTTATGTTGGTCTGTTTTTTAGTGGGCGCAGTTGGGCTCCTCCACCTTGATACAAGTTGGGGGTATTGGATGTTAGTCGCGGGCTTTGGTTCGGGAGGGGGATTGTGGGGCGTTATTTCTAACTTGGCCAACATTCGTCTATTTGGCGCGCTGAACTTGGGCGCGATATCAGGGTTGAGTACTTCCTTCTCCGTCTTCGCCAGTGCCATTGGTCCCGCAGCTTTCGCATTGGGTTATGATTACGTGGGAAGTTATGATCTAGGGATTAAACTGTGCATCGTCTTGCTGGCAGTATTGTTATGCACGGCTTTAATGCTTCGCCAAAATGAAATAAAGAGTCAATCGTTATGATCCTGACAACAGTAAGTCAACACCACGCGGTTTTTTTTGACAATGGTCTTATCTACAGAATTGACGATTTAGCGCCAGGTAGACGATATACATTTTATGATACTGAATTTGAAACCTTACCTGATCTGGGTAAAAGGCTTTCCTGCTTTGCGACGGTAAATGACGTTCACTTTGGAGAGACCGCTTGTGGTGGCTCAGATGGTCAGAATCATGGACCTATATTTAAGGCCGAAAAGGGTGAAGATCCTTACCCAGAAATGATGAATGCAGCGGCGATAGATGAAATCAAAGGCATGAATGCAGATGTAATTTTAGCCAAAGGCGATCTAACCTGCGATGGAACTCAGGCGCAGTATGATCAATTCCTCTCTTTCTATGGCGGTGCTTTTGGAGAACGTTTACATCATGTAAGGGGTAATCATGAAGCCTATAGAGAACCGGTAATAGAAACGCAGAAGAGAATTGCCGTCGAGCTTGATGGCGTACTGCTACTGATGATTGATACGGTGCGTCCTGGGTTAACCGGAGGCACAGTCTATGACGAGGATATCGAATGGTTAGCTGATCTTAGTGAGAATGCAAACAAGCCGGTTCTATTATTTGGACATCATCAGATATGGGACCCACAGACGTCCTATCGCTCAGAAGACTATTTTGGCATTCAACCAGATGCGTCCGAAAAATTGATTTCAATACTAGCTGATCGGCCAAGTCTTAAAGGCTACTTCTCAGGACATACGCATCGAAACCGGGCGAGATATTTTCCTCAGACCGGATCTAAGCCGTGGGTAGAAGTTGCTTGTGTTAAAGACTTTCCCGGTATCTGGGCCGAATATCAGGTCTTTGAAGGCGGCATCCTCCAAATTAACCATCGCATCAGTCATCCAGATGCATTGAAGTGGTCTGAGAAAACTAAAGCGATGTACCAAGGCTCTTATCACGATTATGCGCTTGGTACTCTGTCAGATAGATGCTTTGTGATCAGTACAGAAACGTAATTAACGTTTTAACTAAAGATCATTGCGCCATCTTCTAGGGGTGCCTTTCGAATCATCTTTTTGTCCTGGGTATAATTTTGCGTATTCTGCCAGGGATCTTTATCGCCTTGTTTCGGAAACAGATGCAAATTTCGTTTCATGTAACCCGGCGTAAAGTCATCGATAAAAGGTAGCGTATTCATGTCTTTATCTTCTTCTCTCACTTTTGGCGTGCACTGTTTAACATTTAATTCATCCATGCGCGTTAATAGTCGACAAACATATTCAGAATTAATGTCGGCTCTTAAGGTCCATGAGGCATTGATATATCCGAAAGTGTGGACCAAATTAGGAACATCCGAATACATCATGCCCTTGTAGGAGTATGAATCTGGAAGTCGAACTTCTTTTTCATCCACTGAGAACTGGACACCCCCTAGTACTTTAAGGTTGAGTCCAGTGGCGGTGATAATAATGTCAGCCTGAATACTTTCTCCAGATTTTAGGCTAATGCCATCCTCTGTAAATGAGGCAATTTCGTCGGTTATAACAGAGGCTTTGCCGGATCGAATCGCCTCGAATAAGTCAGAATTTGGCACAAGACACATCCTTTGATCCCAAGGGTTATAGGACGGTGTGAAGTGCTTATCAACATCATAGTCGGGACCAAGCTCTGTGCGAACGCGGTCGAGCAGCATCTTCTTTAGCCCCTCGGGCTTCGTCCTAGATCGTTTGTAGACAAAATTCTGTAAATGAATATTCTTAAAACGTGTAATAGCGTAGGCCATTTTCGAAGGTAAGAATTTTCTTAATACGTTGGCAATTCGATCCTCGTCAGGTGCTGAGACGACGTAGGTAGGAGATCGTTGTAACATTGTAATTGATGCTACATCTTCTGCGAGAGCGGGCACAATGGTCATTGCCGTTGCACCACTGCCAATGACAACGACGCGCTTGTTTTTATAATCTAAGGACTCTGGCCAAAACTGTGGGTGTACCACTTTGCCTTTAAAACTGTCCATGCCCTCGAATTCAGGTGTATATCCCTTCTCGTAATCATAATAACCGCTACATAAGTATAGGAAATTACACGTTAGCGTTTCAGTTCCGCCATCCTTGTTAACTTCAACCGACCAGCGACTTTCCTTGCTGCACCAAGATGCACTTTTAACCATGTGGTTAAATCGAATGTGCTTATCGATATTATTTTCGGTGGCAGTGTCGTTGACGTATTTATGTATTGATGGTCCGTCAGCAATTGACTTTGCATCTAGCCAAGGTTTAAAGCTATAACCTAAGGTATGCATATCGCTGTCGGAGCGGATACCGGGGTATCGAAACAAGTCCCACGTTCCCCCAATGGCATCTCTACCCTCGAGTATCGTATAGGTCTTATTTGGGCAGGTCGCCTGAAGCTGATAGGCCGCGCCAATCCCTGACAATCCTGCTCCTACTATTATGACGTCAACATGATCCATAACTGTACTATCACCTTATTGAATGTATTAGTCTGAGTATAATAAAAGTTAGCTATCATAGAAACAAGGTCTAGGATGGACAGGCAAGCGTACAGCCGCTTTTTCTGATTGCTCATCAAGGATATACTCCTAAAAATTGTGATAAGACCTTACTATGGAAAATGAAGATGGAAAATGAAGTTCAAGCCTTGCAAAAGGCGACAGAAGTCGCGAGTGAATTTGTAATCTCCTATGGATTTCAGTTTGTTGGCGCATTGATCATCATCATCATTGGCTGGAAGGTAGCAAACTGGATTAGCAGTTTGATTATAAAAGTTTGCGAGAGGTCCAATATGGATGTCACGCTAGCGAAGTTTTTTGGCGGTCTTGCAAAGTCAACTATTCTGGTTTTTGTCGGCATCGTTGCGCTGGGGAAATTTGGCATATCAATGACACCATTTATAGCGGCCTTGGGTGCTGTCGCATTTGGTAGTACTTTTGCATTGCAGGGTCCCTTATCAAATTATGGAGCTGGCCTTAACATCATTTTATCTCGGCCCTTTCTGGTAGGAGACACGGTTAGAGTCCAAGGTATGACGGGCATTGTTCAGGATATTAGCCTTGCGACCACTGAGTTAATTAATGAAGATGGGGAAATAATTATTATCCCCAACAAGAATGTAATCGGTGAAGTACTTGTAAATTCTCATGCAAATTTGATTGCTGAGAAGGAGATCGGGATTGCCTTTGACCAAAACCCAGATATTGCTATTGAGGCAATCCTTGCTGGTATTGCAAAGATTGATGGTGTTGTTTCAGATCCAAAACCGATGGTAGGAATCGATCATTTTGGCCCTTCAACTCTGCAGCTAGGTGTACGGTACTGGGTGCCAACAGAAAGTTATTTTGAGCTGATGTATGCGACTAATCGCTCAATATTGAAATCACTAAAAGAGGCCAATGTTGAATTTGCTTATCCAAAACAAACATTGAAGGTAGATAAAACTTAAGATGGACTTTCAATTTACTGAAAATCAAGAAAGTATTAAAAATACCATATCCAGTCTTATGTCAGAATTTGGAGATGAGTATTGGTTAGCCGGAGATAGCTCTGGAGATTTTCCAGAAACTTTTTATCAGAAAATGGCCCTTGGCGGTTGGCTAGGCATTGCAATGCCAACGGAATATGGCGGGTCTAATCTGGGCGTCACAGAAGCGGCATTAATGATGCACGCCGTGACACTAAGTGGTGGTGGCATGTCAGCTGCATCTGCAGTCCATATTAATATTTTTGGTCCTCAGCCGATTGTCATATTTGGAAATGATGAGCAGCAACAAGAATTTTTACCGCCGCTGATTAGTGGCCAAGAAAAGTGCTGCTTCGGTGTAACCGAACCGGATGCCGGTTTGGAAACAGGCGCGATTACAACCTTCGCCGAAAGGACATCAACAGGTTATATTGTTAATGGTCAAAAAATTTGGACCTCAACCGCCCAGCATGCAAAGAAAATTTTATTGCTGGCAAGAACAACACCTAAAGACAAATGCAAACGATCTTCTGATGGCTTGTCTTTATTCTATACTGATCTAGACCGCGATTATGTTGAAGTACAACAAATTGAAAAGATGGGTCGCAAAGCTGTTGATTCAAATATGACCTTTATCGATGGATTACCTGTCCCTAAAGAGCATTTAATAGGAGAGGAGGGTAAAGGCTTTCGCTATCTACTCCATGGATTAAACGCTGAGAGAATATTGATTGCAGCCGAAGCGATTGGCTTAGGACAAGACGCCTTATCGAGGGCCGCAAAATACGCCAATGAGCGAAGGGTCTTCGGCCGACCTATTGGACAAAATCAGGCGATACAGCATCCCTTGGCAGAAAATTGGATGGAATTAGAAGCCGCATTTTTAATGTGTATGAAGGGTGCTGCGATTTTTGATGCTAAAGGTGATAGTGGCCTCTATGCTAACGCAGCAAAATATCTTGGTGCGGAAGCTGGATTTAAAGCTGCAACACAGGCCGTGATGACACTCGGGGGTATGGGGTATGCAAAAGAATATCATGTTGAACGATTATTGCGTGAGAGCCTGATTCCTAGAATTGCACCTATCAGTGCACAGCTAATATTGTGTTATATAGCCGAGAAGGCCTTATCACTGCCTAAATCGTATTAAGCCAAAATTCTTCTCCATCAAGTTGTTAGTTATGTTAATGCCTGACCATTTTAATAAGCTGTGTTGCATTGCCTTATATGTGATCATGTTTTCACAGAATTAAAGGCTACTAGCTTAGAACTTCACTTGTTATATTCCAACTTACTATTCAAAACTGATTCGGGAAGATCTATCATAACGGAAACATGTGTCTCTAGAATCATCTTTATGAATACGCAATAAATCATTTGTACAGAGAGTTTGGCCAATTGGTTTTTTTTAGTGTAAAACAATGAACACCTTTGAAAATTTCTAATATGGAAGATAATATATGAGCGAAACATCCGAATATGTACCGCCAACGGTCTGGGAATGGGATAGCGCAAGTGGCGGAAAATTTGCCAATATTAATCGACCTATTGCTGGCTCCACTCATGAGAAGGCATTGCCCATTGGTGAACATCCATTACAGCTTTATTCACTGGCAACACCCAATGGCGTAAAAGTCACTGTTTTGTTAGAAGAATTGTTGGCACTTGGAAAAGTGGGTGCTGAATATGATGCCTATATTATAAATATAGGAGAGGGCGATCAGTTTGGTAGTGACTTTGTTGCTATAAATCCAAATTCGAAAATTCCAGCATTAATGGACCATAGTACTTCGCCCCCCACTAGGATATTTGAGTCTGGTGCGATAATGCTTTACCTCGCAGAAAAGTTTGAGGCTTTTTATCCTAAAGATCCTGTCGCTAAAGCTGAGTGCTTGTCTTGGTTGTTTTGGCAAATGGGAAGTGCCCCTTATCTAGGTGGCGGCTTTGGTCACTTTTATGCCTATGCTCCAGAAAAATGGGAATACCCGATTAATCGTTTTGCGATGGAAGTTAAACGACAGCTAGATGTTTTGGACAAAAATTTAGCAGGGCGTCAATTTTTATGCGGTGACGAATATACGATAGCGGATATGGCAAACTATGCTTGGTATGGCGCATTAGTGTTACATAATATTTATTCCGCTGAAGAATTTTTGGATGTAGCGAGTTATACCCATGTTGTTAGATGGGCTAGAGAAATAGAGCAACGCCCTGCTGTTGAAAGAGGTCGCCGTGTCAATCGTGCTTGGGGTCCGGAAGAGACTCAGGTAGTCGAACGCCATAATGCAAGTGATTTTGATTAAAGTTTCCTAGTGGAAACAGATCCACTATTTTACTTAAGTGCAATCCTAGCAGTATTAATTGTTGGGGTTGCCAAGGGTGGACTAGCAGGCGGTATTGGTATCGTCGCCGTACCCCTCATGTCTCTTACTATCGATCCCTTAAAAGCGGCAGCAATAATGCTGCCCATACTGATGTTGATGGATGGCTTTGCCCTTAAAACCTATTGGAAAAAATGGGATGTACAGAACTTAAAGTACATGATCCCAGGCGCTGTGATGGGTACCCTAATCGGATGGGTGACATTTCAGTATTTATCCCCCGATCTGTTCAAACTCTTGATAGGTGTACTCGCTATTTCATTCGGGTTGAATTTTTTTCTTACAAAATCAAATCAAATACAACAAATGGCAAATCAGGG
>JBLHIH010000130.1:0-11220 GCA_047616645.1 Flavobacterium sp.
CGTGTATGGAATATTTCTTGCCAACCTGCTGTTTATACGTAAAGCACCTTGGCTTGATCCTGTTGTTAGCTGGCACGCTTTTCATCTTGTACTTGCCATCTGGTTAATGCTGACGACGCGCCTGATATTGAACCATATTAGTGAAAGCAAACTCAAAGAAAATAACGCCTTTGATTCATGACTTAACATATGGGATTTGTCTAATCAATAATCGCTTGATCTGTTAACACTTTAAACTCTGATCGTAAATCATGGGGATTAGACATCATTTGCATCATCAAAATCCCAATAAGTTCTTCCTTTGGGTCAATCCAAAATATTGTGCCTGCGGCGCCCCCCATGTGTATTCAACTATGGAGTCTGGCACTGTCTTGGGTTGATCTGTGATAACGGCAAAGCCTAAGCCAAATCCAACGGTGCCATTGATGCCCGGCTGCTCACCGAAGCCCGCCGCTGCACCTCCGCTCGATCAGTAATGCCCACGGTGTCTCCACACGCGCCAGATTAACAGTGAGTGCACCCTGAGTTAAGCGTCGGTCAGCGACCGGGTGTGTCGGAAGTAAATCCCATCGCAGGGTGCCCTTGGCATGTTCAACGAACTCATACAGCCTTGCCTGGGTCATGGAGATTTCTTGTGTATATACCTGCCCCTTGGAATGAGGTGTGGTTTGTGTGACGTATGCGGCGTCCCGATGCCGAGAGAGCACACCACGATAGGTCTGGCGTATGGTATCCAGATGCTGATTTGGGCTCAGTGCATTCGAGGCCTGGAAGCTTTGCTGTATGTTTTTAAGTATCGTCAGGTCGAAGGGATCAGAGTCTGTGTTATAGCGCATCTGTGTTATCAACTGGATGAGGCTACGACGCAACCCGAGCTCGGATTCTGCCCCAGATCGTTCGATGAGTTTGTCCACCTGATCAAGATGGGTTTCACCCTTAATCGGAACGGCGGATGTTTTTAGGTCTCAGGAAGACTAGCGACATAAGCTGTAATGCAAGGGTGACTGCTGTATCTCGTGTTGGATCTGGCTTGTGGATTTGTTGGCGTTATCAGCATGGCATACCAAGGTGGCATTAAGTGTGTAATTTAACTTAGATCACTAATGGCTGCTTAGAGGCGCAAGCGGATTATCTTGGATAACAATTGGAAATCGAAATTGGCATCTCAATAGAATTCATATCTCAGTGGATGGGTCATGCAAACCCGTTTAAATCCTAGGTTCTCCAAGATCGGGCAACTCATTGGTGTTGCATCAACCGAAGTCCACTCAAATCCCTTGTTAGAAATTTCCAGACAGCGAACCTGATAAAGATCACCATATATCCCTTTGCCTCTCCATTTTGGAACTACGGCCCCGCCATGAAGCTCAGGAAAACGTGATCCATTTGGAAAAGAGGTCCATCCTGACCCGACTGGTAGGCCCTCAATATATGCACAATAGAGCGATAATTCTTCAGGCTTTTTTACAAGCACCTCGGAGAGTTGTGTTACAAGCCAATCGAAAGATTGATTCCAAACGGCTTGTTGCACTGTAGCTATGTCTCGCAGCCCTTGTTCAGTGTTAATCTCAACAATGTCAGTTAGAGAATTGGGTATGCGTTCAATCTGTTGTTGAGATGTCTGAAAGATCATGAAGGATTCACTTTCCCCAGCTGAAAACCCCTGGCATTCTAATAGTGCTCTTAAATATCTGGGTTCATCCAAATCATATACCTTCCATTCGAAACCAACATCCAACGTTGAAAAATAATCAATTTCATTTTGTATACATTCAATTTCATCGCCAGTAGGTAGCTGTGCAAACACGACGATGCCATCCATACCCTTTATCTGCGGTATGTATCTCGTTAGATGGGGAAATACTTGGCACTCAAAACCATCAATTATAGCTTCTCGACGATCTTGGGCGTACTCAGAGAAAATGCTAAGATTTTGAGTCATTATTGGTCCTTCGACTGGTTCCATAACGCAAATTTAACATTCACTATGAGATGCAGCAAAGCATTGATGGCATTCAATGAATCATGAAACTTGAACGGCAGATTTGAGGAGCGAGCTGACTTGTCAAAAGTGTGACCGAAGCCGACGTTGGAGATAATTGTTATGTACTCTCAGGTCGATCAGAATTGGTCTTTCCTGTTATACTTTTTCGATGTTAGTGAAATTACAAAGCGAACGTCTTACTGTCAGGGATTGGCGAGCTGACGAAGTGGAAGGCAGGTACAGAATATTCGGTAACCCAGAGGTTCGCCGGTTTTTGTCGTTTGGGTCAGATTCAATGAAGGATACGGCGCGAGAACTGGATAGCGTTGTTAAGTCCCAATCGATCGCTCATCCTAGACCAAGTTATTTTCTTGCTGTGGAGCTAATCTCATCTGGTCAAACGATTGGGAATGTTGGCTTTGAATACCGTCGTAGTTCCACTGGTGACGATCCAGATGTTGCAGAAATTGGTTATTTCTTTGAGCCGTCCTCGTGGGGACACGGCTACGCTTCAGAAGCATCCTTGCTAGTAATACAGTATGCCTTTCGACTTGGCGCTGAAAGAGTCATTGCGGAATGTGATGAAAAAAACTCTGCAAGCGAAAATGTAATGAAGCGATGCGGCATGACACCCTTAGATAGTATTAACCCTCGTAGGCTCCTTTACGGTATCGACTACAATTCTATGGAGTGCCAGTAGTGACGAGTCACTCGCTACAAATTCCAAAGCTAAAAACTGCCAGACTTAGGCTAGAACCATTGTCTATGACTCATTCACAAGGCATGTTTGAAATGTGGCGCCACGATGCTGTGCAAGAGTTTTCTGGTCCAGCCAAGGATGAGCAGGGAAACACCATTCAACTACCAGCCCAAACTCATCGTGATAGTAACCGTCTGATCAATTTTTGGCTTAAAGCTTCAAAGGATGGTTGGGGTTTTCGATGGGCGCTCCTCATGCAGGAAAGTAGCGAATTCGTCGGACATCTTGGTTTCAATTCATTGCATGACTGTTCCGAAGTCGCATACCACATGAGCCCAGTTTTCTGGGGGAAAGGGCTAATGACAGAAGCAGCAAAGGCGGCAATTGAGTGGCGAAGGAGCAACGGGGCCACAGAAATTGAAGCGTTTATAGAACCCGAAAATTCTGACTCAATCTCTTTAGCACTTCGTCTTGGAATGAGGGCAACCAATAAATTTTCTGAGGGCGCACAAAGATATTGTATGTCTTTTTAGGGTCGATTGAACGCAATCCATCACAAACCGTGAGGGGCAGCTTTGAGGAGCGAGCGAACGGTTTCAGAAGTGCTCGTTGCTGCCATTCAATGGTTGCTTACGTCAGCTAGCTCAGGAAAATATTTACTCTTTTCAACCCCTCTTCCACTAGAGTAGGTTTGTTGTCATTCCACCCATAGAATATTTGCCCAATGCGCATTTCTATCGCCGCATGTGCAAGCCACTGCCATTCTTCTTCATCTGGTTCAGCTCCATATGCGTTGTATGCTCGTCTGGCGCACTCTTGGCCGCCTAAATAGTACAGACCAATAAAGTCCCTACTACGGAAAGATGTATGTGCATCCGTCCAGTCTATAATGCCTGAAACTTACCCCGTTGATTGATTTACTAAGATATGTTCTGCGTTTAGATCTCCGTGTGTTGGCACCCTTGGTAATTTGAGGTGTCCCGGGGTAGGAAGCTCTAAATCTCAATTGGACCAGCGAGGTGTTGGATATTAGGTATTGGGAGAGGGAGTGGAATTTGGTCCAGGAGATCGAGAACCTCTTTCTCCCGCAGCAAAACTCTACTGCAAAGTTCGCGCTTGGGGAAACGCAAGACCCATTCACTATCGGCAAGGCAGTTAATGTAATCCCAGCCCTCTCCAAGTACTACTACCTTCTCACAGGGAAAATTAAAGAATTTGCGACCGAGCGTACTAACTTCATCAGCTTCTAATCTGTGCTCTGCAGCCCAAGGCATGTCTTCAAAAGTCATCTGATCGTCCATCGTCATTTAGCACACTGATTCAACCATCAAACATGGTGGTACTTATTGCAAGTTAAAGATCAAAAACTAAACCCCGGGTAGTATCTTTTATTATTGGTTAGATTTGGTATTAATAGTGATTAGAAAGCTTTGGGCAATGGTACATAATTTGTCACAAGGCACCTACGGCAGCTTTGAGGTGTGACGTTCGGGATTGTTGAAACTATGTCGATAATTAACAAAATTTCTCCTTTCGATTAGATACGGAAAACGATTGTTATATCCAGTTCTTGAACTGTTATCGGTGGTGGCGATGTAAAAAGTCGAACTTTGGTGATTGTTGAATTTCCTGTTTGTTGAGACGAGCTTTGGAAGATGCTGAATCATGATTCTAAAAGGAAAAAATAATATAAATTGCTTCTGCTTACGATCGCATAGATTTTTCACATAGCTTCGACCAAATACTGAGTTTATTGAATCTGTCTTTATTGTAGGCATCGATGTTGTTAAAATAGCGCCATGAAAGCTTCAATATTCCCCCTCATTTGCTTAGTTGTCATTTTGTCTATCGCTCTATCCTCATCGTTAGCACTTGGAGACGAAATTTCAAATTACTTCGAAGCCAACAACGTTGACGGTACGTTGATAGTTGCGAAAAAAGACGGCACACCGATCTATATGCATAACAACGCTAGGGCAAAAATACGGTATTCGCCTGCATCCACTTTCAAAATATTAAATACCCTCATAGGATTGGATTCAGGTGCTGTTCAATTCAAAGGCTCACAATTCAAGTGGGATGGCGATGATAAAGGTTCGGCCGCATGGAATCGTGATCACACTCTCGAAACGGCATTTAGGGCTTCATGTGTCTGGGTTTATCAAGATATAGCCAGACACGTAGGTAGGGATCGTTACGTCTCCGACTTACAGACTTTAGGATACGGCAACGCGCGAATTGGCGATGAGGTTGATCAGTTTTGGTTAAATGATGAACTGCAAATATCAGGGATTGAACAGATTGAGTTTTTGCGCCAATTGCATACTGTGACACTGCTTTATAAAAATGAACATCTAGCTGAGTTAAAGGCAATGATGCATGAAGAAAAAACATCTTCGTATTCGCTATATGCAAAAAGTGGTTGGAGCGGGCCAACACTCCATATTGGATGGTATGTCGGTTATATAGAGACTTTGACAGGTGTTTGGCTATTTGCAATGAACATGGACATGGAGAAACTAGAGCAAGCTCCGCTACGAAAAGAACTAGTAATCAAATCGCTAAAAAGTCTTCAGTTGGTCTGACTTTGCTTTGTTTTAGATCGAAAGAGGTCATTTCTTAAGCCGATATTTACTATTGATAAAATATGCGGGCAATACTAATAGGGGCAGCGTCGAGTAGGTACCATTCTATTTAGCACAAATCGGAAGTGGCGGCACTGAGGCGACAGTAGTCGTTAGGAAAAAGCTGTTTAAAGTTCGACCAAGTAGTTTGCAATTGATATTAATGTCATATTACCTTCAATCTTAATCTAAATACCAAATTCAGCGACCTTGGGGTCCCGAGAACCTCCCTTGATAAGTGCCTGAATGAATTTTTTAAGGTATCAATATAGGCTGCGATATTCAGTCTGATTTGTCTATTTCTGGACGGGATCTCGCTTGCGCCTCAAACTCACCTTCAATTATTGTACTGTCTGTTGAAAAAGGTGTTTGGGAAAGTAGGCCTTTTGCTATCAACCATTTCGCGATTGGGCGTCGGAAAGTGGGTATCAAACAGGCAAAGCCAATGGTATCAGTGACAAAACCAGGGGTAAGAAGCAGGGCGCCCCCGATCAGCAGCATGACGCCTTCAAGTAATTCTGTTCCGGGTACTTCGCCGCGGTTCATACGGTCTTGTAATTTAGAGAGGGTTGCAATGCCTTCTATGCGCAGTAGCCAAATTCCTATTGTTGCAGTGAGTACAACCAAGGCAATGGTGGGTAAGGCGCCGATTACTCCACCGATTTCGATGAGAATAGCCATCTCCAAAAGTGGAACGCCGATAAAAACTGCCAACATAAAACGCATAAGAATCTTTTTCTGTAAAATATCGGTTATTGGGAACGTCTGGTGAGAATATAGTATACCCATATCCCATCACGAAACACTTATGGTAGATTTAATATCTCTTCCTCAAAGGATAATGGCATTGGAACTAAAAACTATCTTGAAATCTGTGAAGGATGAAATTGCGATCATCACTTTAAATCGTCCTCATCGGATGAATGCTTGGACAGGAAGAATGCATACCGAATATCGATGGTTACTTGAGCAGTTGGATAATGATCCAGGCGTGCGCGTGATTATCGTCACCGGGGCTGGGAAAGGCTTCTGTGTAGGCGCGGATTCAAAGGCCCTAGAAGGTCATGTTGAGAAAGGAAAGTATGATCCTGGTACGCCTGACAAGATGGCTGAACCCGGGTATGGCATAAATGAAAACTTTGATGCGACCTTTGCCTACCATTTTGGCTTAAGTAAACCCGTCATTGCGGCGATTAACGGGCCAGCAGCAGGTATTGGATTGGTTCTGGCTTGTTACGCGGACATTAGGTTTGCCTCTCCTAATATTAAGTTTACGACAGCCCATGGAAAGCTAAATTTGCCCGCCGAGTTTGGACTTTCGTGGCTTCTGCCAAGGATGATAGGGCTCGCCTCTGCAAATGATTTGTTATTCACAAGTCGAATATTCATGAGTGAGGAAGCCCAGAAACTAGGACTGGTGAATCGAATAGTGGAGAATGAACAACTTATTCCAGAGGCAATTGCTTACGCGAAACTCATGATTACTAACGTTTCTCCAAACTCGTTGAGGGAAACAAAACGACAAATATATTCTGACTTACACCGAGGTATTGGTGAATCTGTCGTTGAAAGTGAATCACTGCTAAATGAAATGATGAAGCAGAAAGACTATCCCGAAGCAATCAGTGCCTTTCTTGAAAAGCGTAAACCCAATTGGACGGGGAAATGATGGAAAAAGTTGATTCACCTTATTATTTACCCATAGCAGATGAAGTAGAAGTATTTCTTTCTGCATATGAGAAAAAACTGCCTATCCTGCTTAAAGGTCCCACAGGTTGTGGTAAAACACGATTTGTAGAATACATGTCTCATCGATTATTTAGGGGTGATTTGAGTGATCTTGAAAGAAAGAAAGTTAAAGAGCCTCTACAAACTGTTGCCTGTCATGAAGATCTTAGCGCGACGGATTTAGTCGGCCGATTTCTGCTAAAGGGTGATGAAACCTATTGGCAGGATGGTCCTTTATCGACCTCGGTGAAAGAGGGGAGTCTATGTTATCTAGACGAAATAGTGGAGGCGCGTAAAGATTCAACCGTTTTGATACATAGTTTAACGGATCATCGTCGAATATTACCGGTAGAAAAATTAGGGCTTACACTCAAAGCTCACCCAAACTTCCTTCTCGTCATATCCTATAATCCGGGTTATCAAAGTGTCCTTAAAGACTTAAAGCCGAGTACAAGGCAGCGCTTTGTTGCCATAGAATTTGATTATCCAGATGAGGCTAAAGAAGCGCTCATAATTGAATCTGAAAGCGGCGTGTCCAAGGACATCGCATTGGATCTTGCCAGATTGGCGGCTCGCGTGCGTCGCTTAAAGAATCATGGTTTCGATGACGGGCTTAGTACGCGCTTGTTAGTTTATGCTGCAAAACTCATTGTTGACGGCCTTAGTGTTCATCGAGCTTGTGAGGTTGCCCTTAGCAATGCCGTAAGTGACGACAAGGACGTGCAGGCAGCGATTAACGAGTTGAGTTTAACCATTTTCCCTAAGTGACGATTCTGAGTATTCATCACGACAATCACCGCCACAGTGAGGTGTATGAAAGTATACTGAAGCTTAATAGAACAGCGGCAGAAACATTCTTAGATTGTTACGAAAAAATAAGTCCAACACTTAGCGAATCTGAGCTCGCAGCATGGGTGAAAATATCTCATACCTTGGCGACCAGTGGATGGCATGGTTGGCAGTCAGCCAGTGCCTATATGAAGTTTGTCGCGTCCAACGCGGGTCATTTCGATACTTATAATTTAATTGATCGTGGTTACTATGGATTGTCACTCGGTAAGACTTCCCAACAACCTACATTAGCTTATTTCGACGGATTGGCTAGGGTTATTATTAACACCCAGATTAACCATATAGAAATTCTTGAGCAATGTGGGGAAAAGATACAAGGCCAATACCCCCAAGCGTCAAACTTAATGGTAAGTTATTTTGAAACTGCCTTTTTGGTTTTGAAAAATAATAGTCATCTTGGCTTTCAATCTTGGACTGAAATTGTAACGCAATTATTTCAGTACGATCGTCGACAGATTCAAGACTTCATTCAGGTGTCGGGAAAGTACCCTAATAATAATTGGAAATTTGTTTCATCGATCTATCTCAGAAATACCTTATTTAGTCACGCCTACATTAGCGCTTACAAAGACCTTGAAATACTGATTGTTGGTGTAGAGAAAGAATTTGAAAAAATGATAGTTGATACTATCAACACAGAAGGAGGAGATTGGGTTTCAGAGCTCATTCAGCAAGATCTTACAAAACCCGAGATTCAGTTATTCGTTTGCTTACTAAAAGATGTAACGCAAGCTAGTCTAATTAGTGCGCTAATCGAGACGATAAAAAGGCTACCTCTCGGCTCAAGTGATAAATTGTGTGAATGGGCTCAGGTGGGTCATTCAATGGCGGAGGTGAATTCTCTTGGTGCAATCGCTTTTTTTAAGCTTGAATCAAAAGGCTCAGTAAAGTTGTTAGGGCAGTTGCTGGAATGGCTTCGCCTCGAGGATACAAAAAGAGTTTTACAGTTATATAGTCAATGTATAAGCCAATATCCCCTTGAAATACTTGAGACCAAAGCAAACGAGGCCAGTACAGACGGTTTCTCTATATGCTTACCTGAGCTGATAAAAGTATATCCAGTATATGTAAACAATTTTCGATGGTTAAAAATAGCCTTACATCATCAAATAGCCTATTTTGAATTTGGTACCCATGATTTTCGTTTTGAAAAATCGACGCATCCATTCCGAACTTTCTATCGCAGCTTTGATAATCCTCTCTTGGCTCAGTTACTCTTCGAAATATTGGAAGCCAGTAGAATTGATTGGAGACTCGAGCATACTTTCTCTGGATTAATACCTGATATTCGAAAAATCAAAACGGACACCAAGCATAAAGAATTTGCGAACCCAAATGATAATTTGATAGAACGCATCACACAATATTCCTTAGGTATGGCAGGGGAGGATGCGCGCGAAAGTAGCAATCTTATGTACGTCTCTATCACTCATCTTTTATCACAGCTTAAATTCCCTACTTCGTCAGTATTCGATACTGCCGAAATTGTAAAAGCGTGTTATGCGCTAATTGAAGATAGTGAGCCGAATATAGATTCATATAAGCCTGTTCTCTATCGAGGTAAGCGGAATTGGGACTCAGCAGTTCAGTGTGCACTGATCGAGTTAGAATTTGATGTTGAAAGCGATGAGGACATAGAAAAAGGCTTAGCATTACTCGCCGCAGGTTTGCCAGAAAACGCCGAGATAGATACTTTCGTTCGGGGGAAGGTACCTCCATCAAAATCCCAAGAAATAATGGATGCATCTATTGATGGACAGAGTGAATCTCGTGAGAAAATTGATTCTGAATTGGCAAATTGGCGCGGTCAAGCTAAGGCCAGTAAGGCGAAAGAATCTGTATACAAGTATGATGAGTGGGATTATCAAATCGGAGACTACAGAAATACCTGGTGCACGCTTTACGAAGTTGACGCATCAATGCTAGATGCTGATTACGTAGCTGATACAAAAGCTGAGTTATCCAGCGTTGCTCGTGAAGTAAAAAAGCAATTGAATAAGCTTCGGCCAGAATTACGGAGAAAAGTAAAAGGTGTTTCAGAAGGAGAGGATGTAGATCTTGATCGCACAATTGAAATGATGTTGGACAAACGGTCTGGATTTAGCCCCTCAGAAAATATTTACATACAAAGCCAAAAAAAACAAAGAGATGTTGCCGCTTTGTTTTTATTAGATTTGAGCGCTTCAACGGATGATTTTATTGAAAATACAGGTGGGCAGCACGGTGGAGAAAATAGGAAAAAAATAATTGATCTCGAAAAACAAGCTGTCATCTTGATGACAGAAGGCCTGGAAAATCTGGGAGATAGATACGCTGTGTGTGGGTTCTCGGGCTATGGTCGTGAGAGAGTGGACTTTGTCGTCTGCAAAAATTTTGACGATGTATATGGACATACAGTGGAATCTAAAATTGGTGGGTTAAAACCTTTGCGTAGTACGAGAATGGGTCCCGCGATTCGCCACTCAGGAAAAATGTTATTGGCGACCGATGCAAAAGTGAAAGCGCTGATTATTATCAGTGATGGCTACCCCCAAGATTTTGATTATGGTAGTGACCGTAGCAGTAAAACATATGGAATTCGAGATACAACTAAAGCACTACTAGAGATGTCAGATGCTGGTGTGCAAAGTTTCTGTTTAACGGTTGACCCCTCGGGGCACGATTACCTTAGAGATATGTGTCCTGAAAAACAGTATATGGTGATACAAGATATAAACCAATTACCCACTGAATTATCGAAAATATATAGAGGCTTAACCTCATGACTTTGACGCCATTTCATCTCGCGATTCCTGTGATAGATAAGGAAGCTTCAAAGGAGTTTTATGTCGATCTGTTAAAGTGCAAACTGGGTAGGGAAGGTGATGCTTGGGTAGATATAGACCTGTACGGCCATCAATTGGTTTGCCATGAATCTGATCATTTTGGTGTAGTACATTCTAATCCGGTGGATGACCACGATGTGCCAGTGCCCCATTTTGGCGTGGTTTTAGAAATGGATGATTGGAAAATTTTAGCCGATAATGTGAAGGCGGCCGGCGTCACCTTTATTATTGAGCCTTACCTCCGATTTGAGGGAGAGCCGGGAGAGCAGGCAACCATGTTTTTTCTTGATCCAAGTGGTAATGCTTTGGAATTCAAAGGGTTTAGAAACATTGCAGAGGCCTTGTTTGCAAAATAGAAAGAACAGATCTATGTGTGTTTTTTGATTGATAAAACAATAGTCTGGATATAGTAGGGGTGTTACCTTTAATTGAGCGAATAAAATAAAATTAACAATACGCTAGGTGAAATTGAAGTATGGACTCACAGGACTCACAGGACTCACAGGA
>JBLHIH010000131.1:0-11195 GCA_047616645.1 Flavobacterium sp.
TCGTTTCATGTGCCGGCTAGAACACAAAATTAGTGCTTATGGTGAAGGTCAATTTAGGCACGAAGCTGGAGAAGCTCAAGAGCTTCTGTTACTCGGAGACGGATACCAATATGCGCCTAAGCCCGTGTCAGTGGTATCAGAACTACCAAATTGGAGACCGAGAGGTCTTCCTAAAACTTTAGCAGAGATATTAGTGCTTGATGGTGAGCTCCGCGTCACGGGGGATCTAGTAAAAGAGCTGCTAAGTGAATTAACCCAAGGCAATCTTGTCGCTTTTAAAAGCGTGTTAAAAGAGACTAACAATGAGCCGATGGATGTCTATCTTTCATCTGTGGGATTAAAAGCTGCGTATGAGAACTATAAGCGATGTGAGGCAAATTTACTTTCTGCAAATTATCGACAATTAGAACGAAGCCGAATTCAGTATGCCTCGGGCACACACGAGATCCCATCAAGTGGAAAGCAATTATTGGACAAGATGGCCGAATTCTTGTTGGAAGACCCAAGCGTGGTACAAATTTTCATAGATGGGCACACAGACGATGTTGGCTTTAAGAAAGCCAATGTTAGTATCTCAGAAAAGCGTGCCATTGAGGTGACAAATTACCTTCTTACCTTAAGCATCTCCCCAGATAAAATAGTGACTCGGTTTCATGGAGAACGTTATCCAGTAGTAAAAAATAATAGTGCAAAAGGCAAAGCCAAAAATAGACGGACGACTATTCGCTTAAGCAGGGAAAAAAAACAAGCTGATCCTTAGGAGGCTGAGATAAAAGTTTGCTAAGATAGCGCTTTTTTTAAGGGCTAGTGTTATGTCTGATATCTCAAAAATTGTCTTGGCCTATTCCGGCGGTTTGGATACCACGGCCATTTTAAAGTGGCTACAAGAATCCTACGATTGTGACGTAGTGACTTTTACCGCAGACCTAGGTGATGGAGATGACTATTCCCCTGTTCGACAAAAAGCCTTAAATTCTGGCGCCTCTGAAGTATTTATTGATGATCTGCGGGAAGAGTTTGTAAAAGACTTTGTTTTCCCAATGTTTCGTTGCAATACCTTATACGAAGGCGAGTATTTACTCGGTACCTCTATTGCGCGGCCCCTAATTTCAAAACGTTTAATCGAAATTGCGAATGAAACGGGTGCAGATGCCATTGCTCACGGAGCAACAGGCAAGGGTAATGATCAAGTTCGTTTTGAGCTCGGCGCGTACGCGCTACGACCGGATATCAAAGTGGTTTCTCCATGGCGTGAATGGGATTTAACAAGCCGCGAATCCTTGATGGCTTTCTGCGATAAACATCAAATACCCGTGGACAGAAAACACGAAGGCAGTAAATCTCCCTATTCTATGGACGCAAATTTACTCCACATATCCTATGAAGGTGGAATATTAGAAGATCCTAATTCAGAGCCAGAGGAATCCATGTGGCTTTGGTCCAATTCCCCTGAGTCTGCCCCTGATACACCTACCTATATCGAGCTTACCTATGAATCCGGTGATGTAATCGCCATCGACGGCAAAGCAATGACGCCTGCTACAGTGCTCACCTACTTAAATAAAGTGGGTGGTGAAAATGGTATAGGTCGCGTTGATATTGTCGAAAATCGATATGTAGGCATGAAAGCACGGGGTTGTTACGAAACACCTGGCGGCACCATCTTGCTTAAAGGCCATCGTGCAATTGAGTCTATAACTTTAGATCGAGAATTAGCGCATCTAAAAGATGATCTCATGCCGCGTTATGCAACTTTAATCTACAATGGCTATTGGTGGTCTCCAGAGCGAAATGCGATGCAAGCACTGATTGATAACTCCCAACAATACGTCAATGGTGTTGTCCGTTTAAAGCTTTATAAAGGCAACGTTATCGTCGTTGGCCGAGAGTCAATTTCCGATAGTCTTTATGATGGAAACATTGTGACTTTTGAAGACGATGCGGGTGCTTATGATCAAAAAGATGCAGCTGGGTTTATTCAGTTGAACGCCTTGAGATTGAAAGTTGAGAGTAAAAAAGGTCGGAAGTTTTTGTAAGCGCGGATCTATTAGGGTCCTTTGGGTTTTTGGTACCATTTCTTTCTTGTTCATGATGCAGTAGTCTTGAAGATATTCAGTATCTGATCAAGAACTAACGATCAATAGATTTCGAGTGGTATGAGATGGATGGTTTATTCAAAGGTATAAGAGTCGTAGATGCGGCGTCGTTTCTTGCAGGTCCTTGTGCTGCGACCATCATGTCAGATTACGGTGCCGATGTGATAAAAATTGAACCAATGATGGGTGATGGCCACCGTGGAATTGCAGGTAGTCATCCTTCTGATTGGTCTTGGCAGCTTACCAACAGAAATAAACGTAGCCTTTCATTAGATATCAATAAACCTGAAGGCTACGGCGTCCTAATAGAACTTGTTAAAACCGCAGATGTATTAGTTGTTAATTTTAGCTCGGGTCAGTTAGCCAAGTTTAACCTTGAGTGGGAGACACTGAAGGCTATCAACCCGCGACTTGTTTTTGCGCAGATAACAGCATTTGGTAATGAGGGTCCAGATGCTGATCGTAAAGCTTTTGATCTTACTGGATGGTTTGCACGCTCCGGCATACTAAATACCATGCGAAATAAAGATCAACCACCAACAACACCTGCGGGTGGCGTAGGTGATCATGCGACGGCGATGACACTTTATGCGGGTATCGTTTCTGCATTGTATCAGCGTGATCGCACAGGCGAAGGCTGTATGGTGACAACCTCACTCCTTGCAACAGGTGCTTGGGCCAATGGTCTGCATTTGCAGGGAACAATCGCCGGTGAAGATGCAGCAGAACGGCGAGACAAAGAAGACTGGTCGAACCCTTTAAGCAATGTCTACGAGATGAAAGATGGTCGTTACGTATTAATAGCTTTGCAGAATATGAAACGAGACTATCCAAAACTGGTTAAGGCATTGGGTCATGAAGAATGGTTAGAAGAGCCTGAGATGCGTTCTGTTCGACCGTTATTTAAAAATCGCTTCATGGCAAAAAAGAAAATTGCTGACGCCTTTAAGGCTTTGGATAGCAGCGACATTCTTCCGATGTTGGAGGAAACAGGCATTGTTCATGAATTGATTGCAAAAAACGTCGAAGTCATTGAGGATCCGCAACTTATTGCTAATGGTGTGATAGTCCCTTATGACTCTGGCAAGCCTGATTGCGACAAAACTTTTAGCACGCCCTTTAAGCTATCGACAACTTCGCAAGTCAAGCCAGTTGGCGCGCCCGGAATTGGTGAGCACACTGAGCAAGTGCTTGAGGAGCTTGGTTTGGATCAAGAGCGAATTAGATTCTTGAAGGCAAGTGACGTTATTCGAAGTTGATTTTTGTTCGGCAGGCAGAGGTAGTTGGATGCAATCGAGTGTTGCCATTCAGTAAAACTGGCTTTGCTAATAAAGCTGAATAGATGCTGTACTTCAAGCTATAGCTGTTGAGGATGAAAAATAAAAAACCTTCCGGATGGCTTTTTTCTGATATCCTAGGGTCATACATTCTCGGAGAATCTGTATGGCTGGTACTGAAGCAACTTTATATGACGTAAGAAAAGGCGCCGCCTGGATTACTTTAAACCGGCCGGAGAACCGCAATGCTTTGTCTGCGATTCTGGTGAATGAACTTTATCAACACTTACTCAACGCTAATCAAGATCCTGCCGTTCGCTCAATCGTCATCACAGGGAGTGATCCTGCCTTCTGCGCCGGTGCAGATCTAAAAAGCCCTCCAGGTCAGACAATTGATGGCGGTGGCGTGTCCGTTCCCTATCCAGAGGTGCTAACCAGTATTCTTGACAGCGATAAGCCTGTTATCGTTGCTGTTAACGGTGCCGCCTTTGCCGGTGGTCTCGGGCTAGTTGGCGCCGCTGATATTGTTATCACCGTTGAAGATGTCCAATTTAGTTTTAGTGAAGTGCGAATCGGTGTCATTCCTGCAGTTATTTCCGTTGTCTGCCTCCCTAAACTAGGCACTCATCATGGTATGAAGTTGTTTTTAACAGGAGAGCGTTTTACTGGTCGCCAGGCCGTGGACTTTGGTCTTGCTCATCGCGCGGTTTCTAAAGATCAATTAAATAATGCTGTCCAAGAAGAAATTGACATGATCAACCTTGGAGGACCGAATGCAGTCTCCGAATGCAAAAAGCTTGTCAGAAGAATGTCTGAATTAGATATAGCCCAGGGATTTGCCGAAGCGGGTGAGTGGAGCGTACGTATGTTCAAATCCGATGAAGGCGCAGAAGGAATCAAAGCATTTCGTGAAAAACGAAAGCCAGCTTGGGTTCAGGGAGATCAGGCCTAGTGCCGGCATCAATCGCCATAGGTAAACAGCAAGCGAAAAGCATTCGTGCTCGTGAAGCAATCTGTGAGGCTACGATAGGGTTACTCGTAGAATTTGGTTATGCCGAAACCTCATTGAATCGAGTTGCATCCAAGGCCGGGTTTTCTAAAGGTGCCCTGCAGCACCACTACCCATCGAAAGAAGACTTAATTGCAGCCACATTAAATAGGTTGTTAGAGAGGCCTTTCAAGCGTGCCCGTAACCCAGTAAAAAATGCCGAAGAAGCGTTGATGGTCGCCTGGACAAAATACATCAATACGCCTGCCTATCGGGCTCTGCTCGAAATATTCAACGCTGCTCGCACCGACGATCTTCTTCAAACACGTATTGCTGATGAGTTACTGGATTGGGGGCGAGCGCTGGACGAGCAATCTTTAGAACAATACGAGGCGATCTCTGGAGACGATGATGAAGTTGTGATGTTACTTAATATGACGCGTAGTTTCATGAGGGGCCTCTTAGTGCAGGAAAGTTACGGTAACGATAGAGTGAAAAGCCTACTTTACATAAAGAAGTGGATATCACTCATATCGCCACTCATTAAACTTCGTGTAGAAGAATTACGTGTAGAAGAATAGATAGAATATTTGGATTAAAAATCAAAAACAGGAACTAACTAGTGTACATCCAGAAATCGAAAAAGTCGGGGCTACTTCCCTTGTAAGTGATTGAAAATATTACCTAACATATATTCTGTTTTTCGGCTTTCAGCCAATTGCACCTATTTATGGACGGGAACTAACTAGTATGTTTCGTCATTCGAAAACATAGGTGTTATTTCCCAAAAAGGAGATAACTAAAATGCCAGACGTAATAAGAATTGCAAATTGCAGCGGGTTTTACGGTGATAAATTAAGTGCCGCAAAAGAAATGGTCGAAGGAGGCCCCATTGATGTGCTTACCGGCGACTATCTTGCCGAATTGACGATGACAATTCTATACAACCAACGCCTGAAGAAACCTGGTGCAGGTTATGTTGGCACCTTTCTCAAGCAAGTGAAGGATGTTTTAGCAAGCTGTGTAGAGAAGGACATTAAAATTGTGAGCAACGCTGGTGGGCTTAATCCATCTGGCATGGCCACAGCGGTTGCTGAGATTGCAAATGAACTTGGTCTAAAAGTAAAAGTTGCTTACATCGACGGTGATGATCTAATGCCTAGACTTGCAGATCTGCAGGAAAAAGGTGAGCTTTTTGAAAACATCGACACACAAGAAGTTTTGGCAGAGGGCAACAAACCGCCGGTGACTGCCAATGCCTATCTGGGGGCTTGGGGCATAAAAACTGCTCTGGATATGGGTGCAGATGTTGTCATCTGCCCGAGGGTTACTGATGCCGCAGTCGTTATTGGTCCCGCTGCATGGAAATATAACTGGCAACGACAGGACTATGATGCTTTGGCTGGTGCACTCGCTGCAGGTCATATTATCGAATGTGGTGCGCAAGCCACTGGTGGGAATTATTCATTTTTTCAGGAAGTGCCCAGCTTCCATAATATGGGATACCCCATAGCCGAAATTGAAGCTAACGGAAATTTTACGATAACAAAACATCCCGGAACAGGTGGTTTGGTATCTGTGGGAACGGTAAAAGCCCAGTTGCTATATGAAATCAGCTCTCCTGCTTATCTAAACCCGGATGTCATCGCTCACTTCGATACGATGAATATTGAACAGCAAGGCGATGACAGAGTTTACGTATCTGGATGCCGCGGTAGCAGCCCAACACCGACTCACAAAGTGTGCATCAATACGGCCGGGGGATTTCGAAATAGCATGGAAATGCTGTTGACGGGTCTGGACGTTGAAGAAAAAGCAGAATTATTTACAGATACGCTATTTCAGTCGGTCGGGGGTAAGGATCAATTTGATGAGGTGGTCATTCAGCTAATCCGAAGCGATAAGGAAGACCCTCAGACAAACGAAGAAGCCTATGCCAGATTGAGAATTAATGTGAAGTCGAAAGACCCAGCGCTGGTGGGTAGGATATTCTCTGCAAAGGTTATCGAGTTGGCCCTCGCCAATTTTCCCGCCTTTAGCTCCACTTCAGCAGGTTCCGGCGGTGCCTTTATCTCTTATTGGCCGGCGCTCGTCGACAGCAAGCACATCACGGAAACGGTTTATTTTGAGGGGCAATCTGTTGATGTTCAACCAACAAATCAACTCGGTCTTGATCCGATATATTATCAGCAGTTACCCGTAAAAATACCGGCTTACCCCAAGGGTGAAACTGTTCGGATACCATTCGGTCGACTTTTTGGTACCCGCTCTGGAGATAAAGGCGGTAATGCCAATGTGGGTATTTGGGCGACCACTCCAGAGGCTTTTGGATTTCTCCATGATTTTTTGACCGTAGAAAAATTCAAGGAACTGTTAGCAGATACCGCGGATTACGAGATAGAGAGATTCGATTTACCCAACCTTTCTGCTCTAAATTTCTATATTCACGGCATTCTTGGGGAAGGTGTTTCGTCTTCGGTTCGTATTGATAGCCAGGCAAAGACGATGGGCGAATATCTACGAGCAAAACTCATTGATGTGCCAAAAGAAATTGCTGCGCAAATCAAAAAGTAAATCGCTATCCAGAATAAATAGATGGATGAGAAGTATATGAAAAAAATATTGATCGCAAACCGGGCGGAAATAGCCTGCCGTATCATTGATAGTGTTCAAGCCGCTGGGTTTGACGCGATCGCTGTACATAGCGATGCGGATGCACAATCTCTGTTCGTATCATTGGCCGACGCCAGTGTTGGCATAGGAGGCCAAACGCCAGCAGAATCATATTTGGACATCGAAAAAATCATCAATGCAGCTAAGTCCGCGGAAGCAGACGCTATTCACCCGGGCTATGGTTTCCTCTCGGAGAATGCCGAATTTGCACAGGCCTGTGAAGACAATAACATCAAGTTCATCGGACCTTCTCCCAATGCTATTAAACAAATGGGCAATAAAGCATCTGCAAAGGACTTAATGATAGAAGCCGGCGTTCCCTGCGTGCCAGGATATCAAGGCGCTGTTCAGACCAACGCGCAACTTATAGTGGAAGCTGAGAAAATTGGCGCGCCAATCATGGTTAAAGCAGCTGCAGGTGGTGGTGGTCGTGGTATGCGCCTTGTTCACGATCTCGCTGATCTGGCAGCCGCTCTTGACTCCGCCCGCTCTGAATCTCTTAGTTCGTTCGGAAGTGACGAGCTTATCCTT
Source organism: Flavobacterium sp. (assembly GCA_047616645.1). Lineage (GTDB taxonomy): Bacteria > Pseudomonadota > Gammaproteobacteria > Pseudomonadales > Azotimanducaceae > JAHRVQ01. Next base: position 7,566 of record JBLHIH010000131.1, read on the forward strand.
GAGAAAGCGATTATTGATAGTCGACATATTGAAATTCAGATTGCTGGTGATAGCCAAGGTAATATGATTCATCTAGGCGAACGAGATTGTTCCGCACAGCGGCGTCACCAAAAAGTGATCGAAGAGTGCCCTTCACCTTTTGTTCATAAAGACCTTAGAGAAAAAATGGGTCAGGCCGCAGTGAGTGCTGCCAAGGCTGTACAGTATGAAGGTGTGGGTACCGTAGAATTCCTTGTTGATGATCAACAAAACTTCTACTTCCTTGAAATGAACACACGATTGCAGGTTGAACATCCGGTAACCGAACTTGTAACGGGCATTGATTTGGTTGACTGGCAAATTAGAATCGCAAGCGGCGAACCCTTGCCTTGTCTCCAAGAGGACATCAATTTCGATGGTCACGCTATTGAAGTTAGAATTTATGCAGAAGATCCGCTCAATAATTTTATGCCCCAAACAGGCAAGATTGAGTATTTCGAACCCTACGAAAATGAAGGCGTTAGAATCGATCATGGCCTCCATTCTGGATGTCGTATAACACCATATTATGACGCGATGCTCGCGAAGTTAATTTGTTGGGGTCGGAACAGAGAGGAGGCAAGGCGGCGTCTGATAAAGGCACTCACTCAAACCCGCATTTTGGGACTTATTACCAATAAAGGTTTCCTTATCGATTTGTTAGAAGAAGAGGAGTTTGCTAGCGGAGATACAACAACAGGTTTTGTCAGTGAGCAATTACTTGAAAAACTTCGGAGCCGAGAGAATCTGGAACAAATAGCTGTCACGGGCGCGCTACTTGCGCAGAATGGGATGCAGAACAGAATACAGAGTACGGGTCGGCAAGGTGGCTGGAGCAATACTGAACCCATGCAGATTCGAGACAAATTACGTATTGGCGGCGTTGAAAAGACCGTTTCATCACTAGCAAGTGCTTCCGGCTATGAGGTTCAAGTCGACGGCAATAATTTCAAAGTGAACATCATCAGCTGTATCGAAGGCACATTGATCTACAACTGTAATGGTGTGAGTAGAGAAGCTGTTTTTTATCTCTCTGATGACCAGGTTAGCATCGACTTCGGCCGCGAAATACTCAACGCAAATATCGTTACTTATCTGCCGGAAGATTCTTCAGATAGTGCTAGCAGCGGTCAAATTCATGCTTCCACCGAGGGGTTGGTGGTCACGGTACTTGTTTCTGAAGGAGATAAAGTCGTTAAAGGTCAGCCCTTGGTGGTTGTAGAAGCGATGAAAATGGAGCATAGACATTTAGCCGACGGTGATGGTGAGGTGCTTAGAATAGCCGTAGAAGCCGGCAATCAGGTAAAGAATCGACAGATGCTTGTTGAATTGAAATTAACGGAGGGCGATGATGAGTCAGCTTGAGTCAAGTTTAGAAACAGGCAGCAAAGCCTACTGCGACAACGTCGAATTCATGACAAATTATATTGAAAAAATTCGTGTTGTTGAGAGAAACATCAGAGCAAGTGAAGAACGATATCGAGAACGCGCCGAAAAGAAAGGCAAACTTTTACCCCGTGAGCGACTCGCGCATTTACTGGATCGAGGTGCGCCATTTCTCGAATTGTCTTCTATAGCTGGTTTAGGGATGAACGGTGACAAAGGAGGCGAAACCGCAGGAGGTAACCTTATTGTCGGCATTGGATATGTCAATGGCCGGAGAGTCCTGGCAATGGTGTGGAACTACGCTATTAAAGGCGGCACTATTACCTCAGTCACCACTCGGAAAAATTTGCGCTTACAGGAAATTGCATTTAGTACCCGACTACCCCTTGTATGTTTGAGCGAAAGCGGTGGTGGGGACCTTTCGGGTGGCGGAGACCCAGATCCTTGGGGGGCGCACGGATTTCTCGATGGAGGGCGAGTCTATTGCCAACAGGCAGAACTATCCGCCGCTGGTATACCTCAAATAACTGTCGCCCATGGTAACGCAACAGCTGGCGGAGCCTATCAGGTTGCACTTTCTGATTATGTTGTTTTAGTTCGCGACCAGACACACCTGTTTTTAGCGGGTCCGCCCTTATTAAAAGCTGCCACTGGAGAGGAGGCAGATCATGAAACCCTTGGTGGGGCTGTTATGCATGCCACAATATCTCAAACCGGTGAGTACCTTGCTGAAAGTGATGAAGATGGCATTCGGGTTGCGAGAGATATCCTTGATCAATTCCCGCCGGATGCTGGTACACGGTTGGTGCCAGATCAGCTGGCAGAGCAGCCCCTATTTCCTGCGAGCGAGCTTCGCGGTATTGTATCCGAGGACAAAAAAATTCCTTATGATATGCGCGAAGTCATCGCCAGGGTCTTCGACGGTTCAAAGTTCTTTGAGTTCGAACCCGCTAACGACCAGCATACTGTATGTGGTCATGCCTACATTGGCGGATGGCGCTGCGGCATCATGACCAACAATGGTCCAATCACGCCACAAGGTGCAAAGAAAGCCAGCCAGTTCTTGCAGCTTTGTGATCAAACTAACACACCAATGATTTTCCTACAGAATACAACTGGCTTTCTGGTCGGTGTTGAGGCGGAACAGGCCGGGCAAGTCAAACACGGTTCAAAAATGATCCAAGCTGTTGCAAATTTTCGACCCATCAAACTTACAATAATTGTGGGTAACGCCTATGGCGCTGGTAACTATGCAATGTGTTCAAAATCACTGAGACCCGAATTCGTATTTTCATGGCCTACTGCACGACAGGCTGTTATGGGTGGAGCGCAGGCTGCAGGCGTAATGAGCGTCATTGCTGAGGACAGAGCACGTAATACTGGACAGGAAATACCTCAGGAACAAAGAGACATGATGGAAAAGCAGGGCGAGAAGCTTATCGCTTCAATGGAACATTCATCTGAGTCCATGTTCTGCTCATCACGGATGATGGATGACGGCATCATCGACCCAGCAGATACCAGAGAAGTATTGATTTTTACGCTGGAAACTTGCCTAGAAAAAAACCACAGAGGTACGCAAGCTAATACCTTTGGCGTTGCTAGATTCTAATACTGTTTTGGAGAGATATATGAACGTAAGTGAAGAAGAATTAGATAGGTTCAGGGAAGAAGTTTCGACCTGGCTCACAGAAAATAATCCCGGCGACCCTGGTTTTTTACTACCAGAGTCATTTATGGAGGTGGGTACAGATGCACAGTTCGAGTATTTACGGAGCTGGCAGCGAAAGGTTTATGACGCTGGATATCTGGGTATGGCCTGGCCGAAAGAATATGGCGGTGGCGGTAAACCTCAGGTTTACCAGGATATTGTTTCCCAGGAAATGGCGCGTCAGCGAGTCCCTTTTATGACAAATACTATTGGCCTGAATTGGGCCGGGCCACTCATTCTTCAACGTGGCACTGAGGATGACAAAAAGAAATACATCAAAGGAATCCTTAATGCTGATGATATCTGGTGTCAGGGTTTTTCTGAACCGGACCATGGTTCAGACCTTGGTAGTGCCCAGGTAAAGGCCACAAAAGATGGTGATGATTACATCATCAATGGTTCAAAGATCTGGACCAGCCTTGGCTCCTATGCGAAATACATGATTCTACTCGCTAGAACATCAAGCGAGGGCCCCAACAAGTACGCTGGGTTAAGCTTCTTCCTGGCACCAATGA
>JBLHIH010000132.1:0-11193 GCA_047616645.1 Flavobacterium sp.
AGTTTCATTCGTCAATTCGCCGCGCGCTAGGCGAAGACGCTTGATACCAAACCTTGCCATGGCAATGGCATTCTTTATTTCAAGACGCAACACTTTACTGTCCTCGCTGCGGAGTAAACTTAATTGAAATTTGATGTCTGTAAATTCATCTTCGCACCTGTTTAAATTTTCATCTGTTGGTTGGTTCTCATTGCTTATTTTGTTGTTGAACAGAAGTTGGTTGAAAATGGTTGAATTGATTTTGGGCGTCTGAGATAAATCATTAACTCGACCAAGTTGTAAAATTAGTTTCGCACTGGTACTGGTTTCTTCATTGAAGAAGATAGTATTTAACATATCCTCGAGATCTAAGTTTTTACTCGCTCTATGATTCCAACTTTCGCAAGCCCCGAGTGCAAAGCCAGGGTAGCTAAGGGGCAAATACTGATGATGTCCATGATCACCCCAGTCTGTAACAAGGTAACCCATCGCGCCATATCGGATGCCATTTCTAGCCGCATTGGATAGGTTGGTAATCATATTTGTCGTGCGACCTGTTAAGCTATTCCAACTAGATGTTCCAGGACAAACGTAATAAGGGATGTTTTGCTTCGCGACCTGTTCACATTCTCGTTTAAAGGGGTGATTGCCTTCATATCCCCAATTCATTGCGATGAGATCTTTTGAAAGTGTTTTCAGACTATCTGGTTGTTTCAAAACGATATCACTCCAAAACATCATGGTCTTACCGTGCTTTTCACTTAGACCTTTGATCTTCAGCATGAAATCAACATAAGTTTGCGTGCTTCCTTTTTCTTTACAAGTTGCTGCACTCCAGCCTTTGCCAAGCTCCCAAGGCTCATCGCCACCAACGTTAAACACAGGGCTGTCAAATAATGGAAGATATTCCGAATAGAGTTCGTTTAACAATCCCAAGCTTTGTTTGTTCGGTTTAAGCGTGCTTCCGAATGGGATTTTGCTTTGATCCACTGGGTGAATAAAACCTTCAGGACATTCAGCAAATTTTTTATAGTCTGGGTGTCTCAACCAACGTTCAAAGTGACCAAAACAATTTAGGTTTGGCACTAGCTCAATATATCTCTCTTGACAATATTGCAGGATAAGTATCATGTCAGAAGCGGTATAGGGAGAGGATTGGGCCCAGACAGAGGGGTGTTGGCTAAAGGCGAATGTGTGTTCGGTATAGAGTTGTAATTGGTTGTATTTTACATCAGCAAATCTATCGATCAGCTTCCTTAAAGTTTCTAAAGTGGGCACTTTACAGCGACTGACGTCCAACATGACGCCGCGGTTCTTAAAGTCTGGTTCATCGCTAATTCTAAAGTGGGGTAGTTGCCTTGGATACTGTTTTAGAATTTGCGCTAAAGTGGCAAGGCCGCGAAATAAACCTACTTCTTGTGGGGCATAGAGTGTAATTCCGGTGTCAGAATTCACGAGTTCATAATATTCTGGGTGTTGAGATTTGATTTTTCTAATCTCAATGGTAACAAGGCAATCTTGCTGATCAATATTGCCGAAAGTGATTTCTAGGTTTTGGTGGCAATTTTTCACAAAACGCCGAAGGGCTCCAGTAAAATTGGCGCTATGTCGAGCGCGAAGTTTGACGTAAGTACGATTCTCGATTGCAGTCCTATTTTTTGAACTATTATTCGAATATTTTACGTTTTTGGGTGGTGGATAAACGGAAAATGACATGGCTAGCTCGATATTTTATTGACATGATGCCTCAGAGAGACTTGGGATCAAAGGGTTTGGTAATGGTAATCATTAGAAGTGTTTTATTTGTCATGGAATTATTTTGTAACAGGTTGTTTTTATTTAATATATTCTAAAAAATTCTGAAGTTACAAGGATAATACAATCTATTTACATGACCTTACATTAGTTTGGTCGCTGATATGTTAAAAATTGTATCTAGAACAACTGACTAGGTTAGGAATGCAGAAATACGGGTTTATTGGAGTGGACACACAATCTGAGCAACGCGCGCGTATTTATCGCGTGGCGACGCTAGGGGCGGGTATTTTTATCCACCTTATTGTCTGTTGAACGGTCCTTTCTATTGGTTATATGACCATTGAGCCTATACAGTTTTTTGGAATAGCTTCTCTTTCTGCTGCTGGATTTCTCATTATTACCCTAGCGATCGTCTTAGAGTGGAATTTGAGCCTCGAAGATCCTGATATGAATCTTCCTCAGATGATTTGGGCGGTAAGTGTCGTCATTATGACTGCATATTTTGCCATTGAGCTAAAACCCGTCTCGGTCTTATCAGGCCTTGCAATGATCGTTCTTGGTGCTAATCGCCTCGCTAAAAGAGAATTGTTAATATTTGCCGCCTATAGCATGACATGCTACATAGCTTCTGTTTCGTACAAAGCACAATTTGATTCACTTTCCTGGATAACTGAAATCGTAGTGATGATCGCCTTTGGGCTGGTTTTAGTATTTGGGCCTGTTCTTTATCGACTCGAAATGGTTGTGTTTGAGAACACCTTAATTGATAAGAATGCAGAGTTGACCACTGCTCTTAGTAGGATCCGAGAACTCGCTATTAAGGATGAATTGACAGGTGCTTATAATCGCTGTCATTTAATGGAAGTGCTCTCTCAGCAAAAGGCGATGGCTGATCGACGGGAATATAAATTTACACTATGTTATGTCGATTTGGATTTTTTTAAGCGTGTAAACGATCGTTTTGGTCACAGTACTGGGGATCATGTATTAAAAGGTTTCTCGGAAATTGCACAGTCGATACTAAGAGAGCTAGATTGTGTTTCCCGCATTGGAGGCGAAGAATTTGTTCTTGTTCTAGCGGGCACAAGCCAAGAAGACGCCAAGGTTGCTGCTCATAGGATAGGAGAGAAATTGAGTGATTTGTTGGTGAGCAACAATGAGCCTGATTATCGAATAACTGCGTCTATGGGCATAACCGAATTTCGTAAAAATGAAGGTGTTGAGCAGACAATGGAGCGAGCCGATAAGGCCCTTTATGATGCGAAGCGGACTGGTCGAAATAAGGTGATTATTGCAGATATTGATTAGTAAACCCTGCGAGTTCTATTTGTTTAAATAAATGCCCGTAATATTGGCTAGCCTTGATTTTTTCACGGAGAGATTTTAGTTTAAGTGATTAGACTTCCGTGAATTCTCCAGTAATTATTTGGATCAAGTGCTAGATCCTTTATGACGCTCACCAGAATCCGAAAACGCGAAATGCGTTTATCATTCCGTCTCCAATCTCATGTCTTGCAGGGCCATTGCGATAATGCGGGAAAACTTATTAGTGCAAGACCTTCTATACTCAGCTTCAGATAATCTCTTCGACTCATGGTGAACTCCGAGAACTGGGTAGTGAGATCAAATTACTTGTTTAGATTAACTGTTGTAGTGGACTCACCTTTTACTGTGAACTTTACTACTGGCTACTTAGGGGGCCAGATTGTCCCATTGCATCGTTGGAAAAACCCCAAGGCTCTTTGGGTATGCCAACAAAGTTCGGGTCAAGTTCTCCATTGTCATTTTGATGTTCAAGATGCGTTGTTCCTAGGATTACGACACACTATTCAGCATTAAAAGTGGTTTGGTATTTGAATATATTGCTTGTTGGTCTCGGGCATTTTTTATACGATCATTAAACTTCGAAACAACATGAGGAAAGTATGTGCTCAGTGCTGAACAGATAGATATTTGGAAGCAAGAAGGCGCGTTTGTGATGCAATTGCCAGATGCAGTTGTTGGCTCCGCACTTTCTTGGTTGAATGAAAATTTTACACTCAAGCAAGTTAATCCAGATCATCTAGATTTTGGCTCAGCCGACAGAAAGTTTGAGTTTCCAACAAAAGTGAAGGTGCTCGATGATCTAGTATTAAGTGAATTCTTGATGAAATCGGTACAGCAATTATTGGACACCGAGAACGTTCGTTTGATGCAGGCAGATTTATGGCCAAAAATTGGATCTTCAAATAAAGCGAATGACGCTCAAGCTAACACAGACCAACGCATGCACATGGATTACGGCAATAACTCACTATTGCACCCTGATTGGGGTCATCCAGAAGCCGTTGCGGCAATTATTTATTATGATGACTGTGATGAAACAGCTGGCGGAACCGCTTTTGTTGCACGGCAAGGTGAGAATGATCCTGTTTACCGGACACCCTACATCAATATGCCTGGGCAAGGGGGTAAGCCTTTCTTTAATGATCGAGAAACTGTGGAAAATTGGTTTCTTGAAAATGATCAAGACGTTTATGAGCTACGAAAATCTTTGTATGATCGAGAACAATTAGTCAACTTTAAGCCCGGCAGCATTCTCTTTTATCGACATGATATATGGCATCGAGGTACACCGCTTGTAGAAGGTAAACTTAGGCGAGTTCACAATATAGCTTGGCGACGTGCTGATGCTAGAGGTTGGACTAACTGGAACGAGGGTTGGGCTAGACAAAGTTATTATGGCGATGTTGAGTCGATAATTGGAAGGTCAACACCTTTGCAAAGGAGTCTTCTAGATTTTCCCTTGCCCGGAGATGCATATTGGACCGAGCAAAAAATCCTAAACGTTGAAGCTCGCTTCAAGCATTATGGATTTGATGCCAAACCATATCGTGCACGCTTATAAGATCTAAAAAATTATAAGATCTAAAAGTGATGAGCTTTAAATAATACGGCCTTATTTGTTCTCTTCAATAAGGGTACAGACTATATCGACAATTTGATCCGCTTCATCATCACTGATAATCAAAGGCGGTAGAAGACGGATAATGTTCAGGCTGGTGACGTTAATTAATAATCCTTTATTTCGCGCTTTTTCAACAAGATCTCCACAGGGTTGATCTAATTCTATTCCGAGCATTAATCCCTTGCCTCTGATATCTTTAACACTGTTAGCGCCGGCCAATCTAGTGTTGAATGCCGCTAACATACGCTCTCCCAGCTCTCCTGCACGCTCCGAAAGTTTGTGTTCGACAATATATTCAACAACGCTCGCGCCAACTGTGCAAGCAAATGGGTTGCCTCCAAAGGTTGAGCCATGATTGCCAGGTTTGAAGACATCGTTTGCGTCGCCCCTTGTTAGACAAACACCGATAGGAATACCATTACCCAAACCTTTGGCGGTTGTTACCAAATCAGGTTTGATGTCACTTTGCTGATAGTTGAAATAGCTTCCTGTGCGACCATTCCCTGTTTGTACTTCGTCTAGAAATAAAAACCATTCATTCTCATCACAAATTCTACGCATTTCCTTTAGGTAGTCGGGATCAGGTACTCGAATACCGCCTTCGCCCTGTATAGGTTCGATCATAACAGCGACAATATTAGGATTGTTTTCGGCGATTTTTTGAATTGCCACAACATCATTAAAGGGTGCTCGTACAAAACCATTCACGAGTGGTTCAAAACCCGCTTGTACTTTGCGACTGCCAGAAGCTGTAAGCGTCGCCAGTGTTCTACCATGAAAAGAAGCGTCGGTAACGATAATGGTAGGGTTGTCTATTCCTTTATGTCTACCGTGGAGTCGGCATATCTTTATCGCACACTCGTTCGCCTCGGCGCCAGAATTGGCGAAGAAGCCGCGGTCCATTCCAGAAACTTCCACAAGCAAGTTCGCCAATTTTTCCTGAGCAGGAATACGGTAAACGTTTGATGTATGTAAAAGCTGGCTTGCTTGTTCCTTGATGACCTCAGTTATTACGGGATTGGCATGGCCAAGTGATACAACGCCGATTCCAGCCAGTGCATCAAGGTAGCGATTTCCCTTATCGTCAATTAGCCAAGCGCCTTCGCCTTTCTCAAATGCCAGATCGAGTCGGCCGTATGTGTTCATGATGGCATTAGTCATTGCAACTTCCTGTAAAACGATTTTTTAGGGTCTAAAAAGGAGAGCGATAATAAACCAGATTCGATAAACTCGAAAGAGAGAATTGTTTTGAGAGGATAAATCATGGTTTCTACTATCGATTTGGCTATTTTTATTAGTCGTGTCGAGTCAATCTGTGCCGAAATGGGTGCCATACTGCGTCGGGCCGCATTCTCTCCCAATATTAAAGATCGACTAGATTTCTCATGCGCATTGTTCGATGCACATGGGCAACTGTTTGCTCAAGCCGCGCACATACCTGTCCATTTGGGTAGCATGGCATTTGCAATGGAGGACATTGTAAAGGACGTTAATTGGCAGAAAGGAGATATGTTGGTACTAAACGATCCTTTTAAAGGAGGTACTCATCTTCCTGATGTGACAATAATAGCGCCCTGCTTTCTTGACGAGGGTGTTGACGAAAGCTTCAAAAATGACACAAATAAGCTTATAGGCTTTGTGGTTAACCGGGCACATCATGCAAATATTGGTTCTGAAGTGCCGGGATCTATGCCCTTATCTCGTTCCATCACCGATGAGGGCGTCTTAATAGAGCCTAGCTTCATTGTAAAAGGCGGTGAATTAGACAAGTCAGTACTCGCTTACATCACAGGGGGTGTAGATACCGATTTAACAGGAGATTTCGCCGCTCAGATGAGTGCGAACCGCACAGGTGTTGGACGTTTGGCCGCCCTCTATGAAACGATAGGCAGTAAGGACTTTGAAGCGGCAATTGCAGGTACCAACCTCTACGGGCAAAGATTAGCCCAAAACTTGATTAGTCAGATACCCAATGGTTCGTACAGTTTTGAGGACTATATGGATGACGATGGTTTTGGCCACGAGGACATCAAAATTAAAGCAAGTTTACAGGTCCGTGATAATGGAATTGATGTAGATTTTGCGGGTACGGATGAACAAGTAGAAGGTAATATAAATTGCCCGCTTTCCGTGGCCGCGGCAGCTGTTTATTATGCCTTCCGATGTTTGCTGCCTAAGGAGACTCCGAATTGTTCCGGTAGCTATCAATTAATATCGATTTCTGCGCCCGTTTCCTGTCTGGTGAATGCGCAATACCCGGCTGCGACGTCCGCAGGTAATGTAGAAACTTCAATGAGAATTGTTGATGTCATTCTTGGTGCATTGGATAAGGCGATTCCGGGCCAGATACCTGCAGCAAGCCAGGGCAGCATGAATAACGTCGCTATGGGTGCGCGAAATGCAAGGATGTCCTGGGATTACTACGAAACAATCGGTGGAGGTATGGGCGCTGGCGCCGCGGGGGATGGACTGTCATCTCGTCAATGCCATATGACCAATACGCTGAATACGCCTATTGAGAGCGTAGAGAGTCACTTTCCACTTAGAATTAGTGAATACGCGATTCGACGAAATGTGGGTGGCAAAGGTCTTTTTAAGGGGGGAGACGGCATTGTACGAGCGTTTGAATTTCTTGATGCTGCTGAATTCACAATATTGTCTGAGAGACGATCATATCAACCCTGGGGCCTCGCAGGGGGTGAAGCGGCGAGTGCTGGTATCAATTACCTTGATGGTGAGCAGCTGCCCGCTAAATGCCATAGAAGGGTAAATGCGGGACAAATACTGAGAATTGAAACGCCTGGTGGGGGTGGCTATGGAAAGAAAGGCAGCTAAAAGCCTAAGCTTTTGTGAAAAAACACGGTAGAATAGCTATCGTTAAAAATGAAAAACTATTGTAGAGATTGAATCATGGATATTATGCAAACTATCAAAGAACAAGTAGAAGGAAATCCTATTCTTCTATATATGAAAGGTTCACCAGAGCAGCCCCAATGTGGGTTTTCCTCACAGGCTTCTCAAGCTTTGATGGCTTGTGGCGAAAAGTTTGCTTATATTGATATTTTATCCAATCCGGAAATTAGATCAAACCTGCCTCAGTATTCAGATTGGCCCACGTTCCCCCAGCTATTTGTTGGTGGAGAGTTGCTTGGCGGTTGTGACATCATCATGGAAATGTATCAAAGCGGAGAATTATTACCGGCGGTTAAGGCTGTCTCACCAGAGTAAACCTGCACAAAGTGCCTAATTTTTTTATTAGGCGCTTAATTTCCCGGTCAAAATATCAAATGCCTTCTTAAAAGCTTGCTTACGAATATTTATGGAAAAACGCTTTTGGCATAGCGCTTTCGGCTGAACGCCTATTGCCGATCTACCTGTTACAGAACTACCTATTAAAGAGATAGGGCTAGAGGAAATCTACATTATAATGATCACTATTTGGACCCGCAAATAGGCATTATTATGATTTGCGTTCTGTTGGTTAATCAATTTTTCCATCCATAACTGTGAGTAGGTAAATGCTGTTCCCTAGGGTAAGTTCGACATTAAAAATTTTTGAAGTGATTGTGAAAAATATCCAATTAATTTCTAGGCGTGAGATCGTGTTAGTGATGGCGTTGAAGTGTGCCAGGTATTGCAGCGACACCTAGCATTGAAGAAATTCTAGAAGCAGAGCTCACGGGTAGCCAAAATCGTCTTGAAGAAGCGCAACTTCGTTTGAGTCGTCAAAATGAGTCTCAACAAGATCAAATAGCTGAAACCGAAGTTGCCATTTAACAAGCAGTATCAGCCATAGAATCAACAATGCAGACTAGCTCTGATTGCACCTATGCTGTCGCTTACCGGCGTGATACCCAATCATACTGATGAACTTGCTCTAGCTGAAAATTTCACACCATCGTTTATTGCTGCGCGTTATTACCCGGATGGTCAGAGTGCTTTTGGTTATCTTATAGACGGACATTATTTTTACTCACTAAAAGGGCAACTTTATGTTGATAAGGAAGATATTACTCACTGCAGTGAATTGAAGGTCTAGTCCAGCATGTACAACAAACTTGTCGAACGCCTTGATGCTAGCCTCGGTCTACCCATAGATATTCAAGGGATAAGTTCGATTGAAAATCAATTGGTCATCAATACCTCGCTTCAAAATTATTTATTTAATCCGGAGACCTTGGCCTTAGCAGAAACCTCAAGTTTGCCAAAAAAACGTCAAGACAAAGTTAAATTACCCAGAGATTTAATTCTTGGAAGTAGTATCAGTGGGCAACAATTTTCCTTAGATATTCACAGCGGTGTCTTTGTAGGAAATTTTGGAAAATGGTTCATGGTTCTTGCCGCACTCTGCATTTGCGGCCTGGCTGTGCGATGTGGTTTAAGAAGCTTTAGCCAGAGGTAGATAAGAAGCTTTAGCCAGAGGTAGATAAAAAGCTTTAGCCAGAGGTAAATAAGAAGCTTTAGCCAGAGGTAAATAAGCCCTAATAGGCAAGTTCAAACCCACCTAAGGTCTTCCACTTGTTGACAATTTTACAGAATATATCTGCAGTTTTTGCGCAGTCGTATTCCGCAGAATGTGCTTTGTTTGCATCAAAGCCAATGTGTGCTTCTTTACAAGCTCTAGCGAGAACGGTTTGTCCATAGGCGAGACCGCACAATGTTGCTGTGTCAAAAGATGAGAATGGATGGAAGGGGTTACGCTTGATACTACATCTTTTAGCCGCTGCGTTAAGAAACCCCTGATCAAACGCCGCATTATGGGCAACGATAATAGCTCTCTGGCAGCCCGTATCTCTTACATGCTTTCGTATGCTTTTAAAAGTATCATTGAGTGCTTTCAGTTCTGGTACGGCCATACGTAGAGGATTGTAGGGGTCAATTCCCGTAAAATCCAAAGATGCTTGATCGAGATTAGCGCCCTCGAAGGGATCGACATTAAAGAAAAATTTCTCTCCAGGAACCAGCATATCATCCTCATCCATTTCGATAACGACAGCAGCGAGTTCGAGTAGTGCATCGGTGTTGGCATTAAATCCACCTGTTTCAAGGTCGATAACGACAGGTAGATATCCGCGGAATCGGTGGGCTATAGCTGATTTAGAATCGTTCAAGAGCGTCCTTGTATTTTCCAAAGAATACGATCGTCTGATCGCATTGGGATGAGTGAATCATTGCCGAATTTAAGTGTTTCTGGGACCTGCCAGGGTTCATTCACCAACGTAATCGTGTCTTTATTTCGTGCTAAACCATAGAAATCTGGACCATAGAAGCTACTGAAACCCTCTAACTTGTCCAAGGCATCTGCATTATCAAAAGCTTCAGCGTAAAGTTCAATGGCTGCATGAGATGAATAGATGCCTGCAGCACATCCGCAGGGATTTTCTTTAGCGGCCCTAGGGTGAGGTGCAGAGTCTGTCCCTAGGAAAAATTTTGGCGAACCAGAGGTCGCTGCTTGTATTAACGCTTGTTGATGGGTGTCCCGTTTTAGAATAGGAAGACAGAAGTAGAGTGGCTTCATCCCGCCCGCTAACATGTGATTTCGGTTCAGCAGGAGATGGTGAGGGGTAATTGTGGCAGCTACGTTAGCCGAAGATGATGCTACAAAATCGACTGCCTCTTTTGTTGTAATGTGTTCAAAAATAATTTTCAGATCAGGAAAATTTCGCGTTATAGGGATCAAAGATTCATCTATAAAGACAGCTTCTCTATCAAAAACATCAACTGAGTCATTGGTGACTTCACCATGAATGCAAAGTCGCATACCTTGTTCTTGCATAGACTCAAAGATTGGATAGAGCGATTGAATTGCAGAAACGCCAGCGTCGGAATTGGTGGTTGCGCCAGCAGGGTACAACTTAAAAGCATGAACAAATCCACTTTTTTTGGCATCTATTACGGTTTGAATTTCAGTTTTATCGGTCAGGTAGAGTGTCATCAAAGGTTCGAACTGCAATTCTTGTGGAATCGAGCTGATGATGTGATCTCGGTATTGTGACGCTATTTCAACTTGGTCTACAGGGGGCAATAAATTGGGCATGACAATGGCCCGGGCAAAAGTTCTAGCAGTATCGGCAACGGTATCAGCAAGGTAGTCGCCGTCCCGAAGGTGAACGTGCCAATCATCGGGACGAGTGAGCGTTAAACTGCGCATAATTGCCGTGGAGGTAAACTTTGAGCGTATTGTACACTAATCAATCCTCTTATCGTCCCGAAAACGGCGAATGCTGAGCATTAAGAGTGGATGGATCTATATGAGGATCTAATCTTAGAGGATGAAGATTCAATATTTAATATGCCTCCTGATAATTATCAATCCTGGCCCTGCTTATGGCTATAAATACCTGAGTGAGATAGGAGAGAGCAGCTGGGCTCGCACAGGTAATCGTTTCATGTGCCGGCTAGAACACAAAATTAGTGCTTATGGTGAAGGTCAATTTAGGCACGAAGCTGGAGAAGCTCAAGAGCTTCTGTTACTCGGAGACGGATACCAATATGCGCCTAAGCCCGTG
>JBLHIH010000133.1:0-11176 GCA_047616645.1 Flavobacterium sp.
CCTTCCCATGGTTGATAGTTAATTTCCGGATTGTAGTACACGGTATTAAATTTAGAATTTCGCAGCCGCCACAAACCTTGATTTGGCGCATCGGATTCCTTTGGCGCAATACGTAGAGAGCTACCAGCAGTTGCTTTATTTACATAATAAAGTACAGCCCGAGTATTTGGAATTTGATACAAACTACTGGGTCCATTAGACATGATATCCCACCTCATTGATCCCGAATCATCATTTACAAGAAGGACATTGGGCTCAGGTCCAATGGGTAATTCTAATGGCGTGTCAGAAAGTCGATAATCAAATTGAACTGTACCGTCACTAGATCCCTCTGGTGCGCCAGCAAGGGGGACAATTTGGATGGATACAACACCATTATCACAATGATCGACATCTCCTGGGGTAGGAAGATCACAAACTTGAAAACCAATTTCATCATTACCAAAGAAAGTCGCATTCGGTCGATAATTGAAAGAACCATCATCAAGGAAGGGAGAAAATAGCTGACCGTGTAAAGTTAGCGCTCCTGCAAAATAAAAATACAATCGATCAGGCTGAGGGTCTGATGGATCAGGTGCACAAGAAGGTAATAAAGGATCACAACCCAAACCATCTATATGGGTATTATCAGAATCTCGTACAAAGTTTCTCAATCCATCTTCAGCGCTGACGATAAGATCGTCTGCTTGGTCCATCGTCATGATAATTAAATCTGAGACGACAGGGACATCATTCACTGGAAGCACATTAACAGTTACAGTGGCACATCTAACATCCGACGGCGGAGTAAACGCGTCTTCGTTTCCTGGGGCACTATCACGGATACAATAGGTGAATGAATCTTCTCCGTTAAAACCCTCTCGTGGCAGATAAGCTATTTGGAATGGCGAGATAGATGAACCATCAACTTGAGTGTCTATTGTTTCACCGTTTTGACAATCGATGAAGGCACAACTTACTTCGCCATTGATCTCTATTGCAAAATCACCAGTATCATCAGGATCCGCTGTACGGCTTGTCGTTCTCCAAGATTGTGCTTGGCCTGCTTTATCGATAATTGTTTTACCAACACTAATCACTTCGGCAGGTGTGTCACCTTGGTAGTCATTAGCAATGACATCAAAGATCAGAGATTCGCTATCTTCATTCACTATCAAATTTGGGAATTCAGAATAATGATCATCTTCTGCCTCAGGCATATCATCGCTAACGGCATTTATAGTTATCCTGAAAGGAACAGATGGTGGTCCTACCGCAAACAAAGGTAGGTCGCCAGGCAAACCTAAGTCCGTAGCTTTTACTGATATATCTAGCGTTCCATAAGAATCGCTATTTATTATTAAGTTTAGAGACGTATCTTGCGTTAATAAGACAAGCGTTCTAGCTCCACCATCAGGCGTAACATCACTCTCTACGCAAGTGACAAAAAGATCGCCTAATGGATCTGGACAGGTACTAAACCCTGAAGAATTGACCAAGGACGTAAGCACAAATTCACTGGCTGTATCGACAATTGTTAACTGAAATGTAAGTTTTTCATCGGAGGGATCATCATCATTTAGGTCAGCATCTTCAAAGGCATTTGTCAGATCAACAACAATGTCACCTGCGTCCTCCAATTTATCAGGGATACTCACATAAAATCCTGAATTATATAGAGGAGCATCATTTACTGAGTTAATCGTAACAAGTAAGTCCAAGGTGGCTGTACTTTGGTTAGCAATAGGATTGGCCTGATCTTGAGCCGCGATTCTAATGGTAGCTGTTCCAAATTTGTCCGGTACACTAAAGAGAAATAGATCTCCACCTTGGAGATCAGTTTGAACAACACCTGAATTACTATTGCTTAAGATACTAAACACAAAGCTATCATTGTCCGCTAAGGTATCAGAATCAAATATTCCATCTGCGTCAATATCTAGGTCTGAGAACAAGTCATTGAGTAATACAAAGCCTCCATTGCCGCTATTAGCCGCTCCCGCATTTGGAATCTCATCTTCATCAAATTCGACGCCGCCTGTTTGTAGGGTCGCACCCTCAGTTGTTAGTGTTGGCTGATTATCATTTATAGGATTGATCAAGAAATTAATCGTGGCCTCATTACTGTCACTAGTGCCGTCATTAATCCTATATGTTGCACTTACAGAAAATTGTTCCACTGTATTGTCAGCGCTGGTGACAAAGGTTGCTGAGCCGTCAGAATTGATTGTCAAAGTTCCGACAACAATCGCAGGTATAGTGAAAGTCTCTATGTCAACAGGTACGCCAACCAATCCAATATCACCATTTACTTCAACCACGGTTAAGGTGTTTGCGGGTAAGTCTCCATCCTCGTCATTATCAACTGGATTAAAGACGAGCGTTTCTAGTTCATCTACATTTACATTATCAGTGTTAGCCAGCGGCACATTGTTGGCAGTAGGTCCCGCATAAGAATTGCAGGCCAAGAGACTCAATAAAATTATATTGAACACCGGTCCAAAACGAGGAAGGCTTAATAGCGTTTTCATGTTTTCTCCGTGTTTCATAAGCGCTTACCGTAAGTGCTTTGAATCATTACATGTGCGCTACTGGTACCACCGGTACCATAGGCTGTTATGCGAAAGACGTGCGTTAGACCAGCACCCGTGTCTTGACCGATATTATTAAGATTTAAAGTATCGTCATACGCCACGACGGTATCTAGCACTTCAACAATGTATTTAGGTACCGCTGCTGTACCTTGAATTGCATCAGCTACATAATAAGTGCCATTTTCCCAATCGAATCCTTCCCAATTTTGAGTGCTGTTATAGCTATTTTTGAAATATAAACCATCGTGGGCACCAACCAAGGTCGCGACTGATTCCTCAATGACATATTGACTTACAATGGACTCTGCCGTTTTAAGAGCAGCCTCGGCGGATACAAAAGCCAAATTTGAGTCTCGAGAGTTGCGGGCCATTCTTTCCTGCATACCGGCTGTTTGCACCGATGACAAACCTAGTACCGTGATAATCAAAAGCATGACCAAACTCATAAACAAGACGACGCCTTGCTCTTTTTTTACTAAGTTATATTGAATATTCCGTTTCATCTTAAATTTGATTCCTCAGCATAATCGTCTGCGAAAATGCCCTTCTTAACAAGCCATCGTAATCTTCCCCATCGATACAATCTTGTATAGCACAACCCAGAGTTGTATCAGAGGTTGACCCGACGTTATCGATACTATTGACGACCACTGTCACCCTAATGGTGACGACGTTTGCAAAATCAGCCACAAAATTTGCGGCATGATATTGATTTGGAACACCATCATTACTATTATCTTCACCATACAAAATTTGCAGATTTTCTACGCCTTCGACTAGTTCTATAGGTCTATTCAGGCCTTCTTTTTTCCATAAACTTAAAGGTTGATTACCATCATTATTAGTCCCAGCTCCGGGCGCAATATAAAAAACACTGGTCAAGATTGCCGAAACAGAAGCGTCAGAATCAAGGTCACCTACCCGAGAAAGAACAGCAATCGAATTTCGTGTCAAATCTGCATTAGCAATATCATGGCCAATGACTAGATTGCCGTCTCCCGTTTTTGCTTTGGGACTGCCGTCTGCATTTCTTCCCCATGGATTTGAAGTGGTCACTCGAAACATTGTTGCCTTCTCACAATCATGAATCATGGCGATATGATCGAGGTCAAATTCACTCCAGCCATTTCTAATCCCCACGACCAAATCTTCTGCTCTTGTAGGCATAACTGGGTTAAGCGCATTGAATAAGGTTTCCGTTCCGCCTACGCTGAACCCACCTAATCTTGCATCAATTTGAGAGATGCGCCGGAAAGTGACGACATCAGTACCCGACACAATAGTGGAAAGATCAATGCCGGTACCATTACCATAGGTATAGGTGGTCTTGAATACTGTATTGTCTACATGATCCATAGCTAAGTCGGTAGCTGTATTGGGAATTTCTGTTAACGCTGGTGTCCACAGGCTATCGCCTGTTGCGTTATAGCCTCGAAGACCTACCCTCATATCGAATTCGTAGGGTATTTTGACCCCCGGATTCAATGGGTTATCGAGATCAAGTGTAGTAATCAAATTTTCCCCACCGGGATAACAGCCTCGATAGCCGGCCTGCCTTACTTCTCGACCAATAAAAGCTAAGGAAAACCTAGCTGATTCCTGCATCCGTGACTGACCCACTAAGAGTGCTTGTGTCTCAGAATTAGCAACAAACAGCTGTACTACTCCCGCACTAACAATTGAACCAAGCGCAAGAGATATCATCAATTCTACTAATGAAAAACCCTGACTCATTTTTATATGTTTTATCTTTGTCATTAAAATACTCTTAATGGCCTTTACGCTTAAGGAAGTGGGGTATCTTCCGTTTGTGCCCGAAGCGTGATGGAACTTGTGTTTCCGCTTTGATCTCTTACCCAAGTCACTGTTATTTCATAGAGCAAACCTGTCTTACTGATTGAACCCTTACCGCCGGGAAGAGAGATGTTACTCATGTTAAATCCAGCACAAACCCCATAAACCACTCCATCCGCATCCAAAGGGTTAAGTCGGCATTTCCACTGGGCAATATCAAATTCTGCCATCTCATCTCTATTGCAGCTATTATTGAGGCAGTTCACATTTGAGGCGGGCGTATCTGTGATCAAAACTGGGGAGTAAGAAGAACGCGGATTTACACGCATACGATCTAATATGTCATTACCGATCTGCAAGGCCTGATCTCTAATTAGCGCATTACGATTTTGTTGTAAGCTTAATACTTGCATACCGGCAACACCCAATATGCCCACCGCCATAATGAGTACTGAAACCAATACTTCAATAAGAGAGAATCCTTGTGATCTATTCTTCATATCCTGCCCTCTTAGCAGCTTGGCTCAATGGTATCGCCTGGTCTATAAGACTTGGCTCTACCTATAGGCGTAATGAATATCCTGCGTCCAGACTGGCCAGCAACGCACATATCAATGCTGCGAGTAGCAGAATCGATTGTACCGCCAAGGGGAGAGAAGGTGATGGAGCTCAAGCCCCCATCACTTACTAGGTTGAAGGTGACTTCTCCCGCGAGTGCCGCAAAGTTACGAATGACACCGACACTACAATCCGCTGAGTAGGTTCCGTCTCCGGGTCGGCCGGGAAGCACACACCAACCACCACTAAATTCATCGCCTGTAGAAGGGGTAAGCGCTTGGATACTAATATTAGCGCCAGTAGTGCTTGCCTCACTCCTTGCCAAATTGACAGCTAAAAGCATGTCATTAACCTGAGTGGCGATTCGATTTCGAGAGATCATGCCTTGAAAGCTAGGCACCGCGATGGACATACCAATAGAAATGATGATTAAACCTAGCATTAATTCAATTAAGGTAAATCCTCCAACATTTGGCTTGGAGAGCTGTTTAATCCCTCGATTCATCCCTTTACACCTCATATGCAGCGAGAAATAGTACGATATTAAGTTTCTAACGGGTTAGCCGCGAGATAAGGCCGCTTATTTGAAGGGTGAACGGTGGTTTTTGAACGTTTTTCAAAAAAAATGCGTTGATGACGGCAATACCGTCAAAGTTCCGTCAAAGTTCCGTCGGAAGCGAGAGACATAGGACCGCCACAAGACGCGCCATCCGCCACTGCTGCATTTAAAGTATAACTTTGATCCCCGACGGCAATGGTCAATGTAAGGTCGAATTTTGCAAGCCCTTCCTTAGGTGATTGATTGACACACAATGTATTACCACTACCGTCTACCAAAGCACCCGAATAGGAAAAATCATCACTATAATATCTATCCAAATTTAGCGCACAGACGCGTAGATCAGCTACCGCCTGACCCGTATAGGTATCGCAGGTGTAATTTTGATAACTTGGATAGGCAACTGCTGAGATTATTCCAATAATAGCGACGACAACCATCAATTCGATCAGTGAAAAACCTTTCTGTACCGACTTCAGTAGTAATAACTTCATATGCTCTCCTTTATATTCTGCCTTTGCGCTAGGTGAGGTAAGCCAAGCCTCGGGCAAGGTTAACGTAATTCTTTCGGCAAGGAAAACTCAATGTTTTCTTCCCGCGTGACAATATTTCGAACCACAGAGGGCTGTATCTCTTTTAACCTATCAATTACGCCCTGCACCAAACTTTCTGGCGCACTAGCGCCTGATGTCAGGCCCAACTTTTTTACGCCGCTAAACCATTCAAGCTCAATATCTTGCTCACTATCAATTAGAAATGATCGAACACCCAATCTCTCGGCTAACTCGCTAAGGCGATTGGAATTGGAGCTATTGGTTGAGCCAACAACTAAGATTAGATCACAACTTCTTGCAAGCTCTCTGACAGCATCCTGCCTATTCTGAGTGGCATAACAAATGTCGTCTTTTTTTGGCCCTATAATTTTTGGCAGTTTCTGACGCAGTGCCTTTATCACCTCAGCAGTGTCTTCAACCGACAAAGTTGTCTGAGTCACATAAGCCACCTTCTCTGGTGCTTCAAGATTCAGCAAATCAACATCGGACACCTTTTCAATCAAGTGAATTTTAGACTTTTCCTCAAATTGACCTAAGGTGCCTTCAACTTCAGGGTGGCCTTGATGACCAATGAGAATCGTTTCTCTTTTTTCTCTTGAATATCTACGAACCTCGTTATGGACCTTCGTCACCAAAGGACATGTCGCATCGAAAATTCTCAAACCTTTATCTTCAGCCTCTTTCCTTACGGCCTTTGAAACGCCATGTGCACTGAATATAAGTAAGGCGCCACTGGGTACATCCTCAATCTCATCGACAAAGATTGCGCCTTTATTTTTTAGATCATTTACGACAGTTCGGTTATGCACCACTTCATGTCTTACATAAATTGGTGTACCAAATTTATCGATCGCCTGGTTGACAATTTCAATAGCGCGATCAACACCCGCACAAAATCCACGGGGATTAGCCAAGAGAATTTCCACTAGTGATTCACCCTAAGAATTTCATTGCTCACCTGTTCCACAGAATGAATTTCAACGTCAAAGTTTAAATCCTTTCCTGCCAAGGGATGATTAAAATCAACATCGACATAGTCATCACTCACTGCAGTAATAACGCCGGGTAATTCTGCATTTTGCGCATCAGCAAAAGACATCATGAGTCCTTCAGCTAGTGCCATATTAGACTGAAACTGAGATCTTTTTATCCTCTGCCTATTATCCTCTTGGGCGATGCCAAAACCCGCTTCCGCAGAAATGAATAAGCTTTTTGTAGCACCAGCAGTGAGGCCAAACATCGCTCTCTCAAACCCAGGCAACAGCTTTCCATCTCCTACAATAAAATCCGCCGGTTTGTTTCCGGTAGAATCAACAACTTCACCTGTTGTCAACGAAAGTGAAAATGTTAAACATACTTTTGTACCGGGACCAATAGGGACGCCTTGCAATTTGATCTCACTCATTTTTCATCCACCTCATTCGAGATATTTATCCCCTCTTTGGGCTTCATTAACATATCCAAAATTAGAAAACAGGCGCCAATAAAAATGGCACTATCAGCAAGGTTAAAAGCCGGAAAGCTATGGGTATTCCAATGAAACAAAAGGAAATCAACTACATATCCTTGATTAACACGATCGATTAAATTGCCTATCGCACCGCCGAGAATAAAGGCAAGCCCAAAAGATAATATTATCTCCGAGCGCCTAACTTTGTATAGCCAAGCCGCAACAAAAATACTGACACCTAAAGAAATTGAAACTAAAAACCATCTCTGCCAGCCGCCCGCATCATCCAAGAAACTAAAAGCTGCTCCATGATTATGTAAAACAACCAACTTAAAAATCGGTAATACTTCAATTGTGGGGCAATTTCCCCAAGTACATAAACTCAAAAGGTCGGACATGTAATATTTTGATATTTGATCACTTATGACGATAACGATGGGAAGAATCAGATAAATCACGTTATAGCCTCTCGAGAAAAATAGGCCTTAGCATCCACAATATCCAAGGCGATGGCTTTCTTCAGTTCGTCCAAGCCCTTGAACTTTTTTTCGCTTCTAATTTTTTGCTTAAAAATAACCTTCACTCTCTTCCCGTAAATATCTCTAGAAAAATCAAACAAGTGAACCTCGAGGATGGGCTTTGACGTATCTTCATTTAGCGTGGGTCTCACACCAACATTCGCGACCCCTTGATAGTGAACTTCACTGTCCTCAATTTGCAATATGACCGTATATACTCCATCGATAGGTGCACGATAACGATGTAATTGAATGTTTGCTGTTGCCGCATCCAAGGTTCTGCCTAACTGATTTCCATAGACCACTTTGCCGCTAATAAAGTAGGGTCTTCCCAGCATATGTTCTCCGTGACCAAAGTCTCCGGCAGCTAGGTATTCACGTATTTTTGTACTGCTAACCCGACTATCCTCAATACTTAAGGTATACATATTTGTCACATCAAAATGGTGCTTGTCACCTGCTGCCAGTAATTGGTCGAAGCCACCACTCTGATCGTGCCCAAACTTGAAGTCATCCCCTACAAATAAGGCACTGACCTTCAAGTTGTGAACGAGTACATCGATAAATTGCTCAGCTGACATCGAGCGTATTTTCTCATCAAATTTGAGGCAGAGCACTAAATCAACCCCCAGGGTACTCAATAGCTCGACTTTTTCTCTAAAACGACTCAAACGCGCTGGCGCATTATATGTGTTAAAAAACTCTCTTGGCTGAGGCTCAAAGCAAATCAACATCGCGGGAACATTAAGATCTTTGGCTTTTTTACAAACTTGCCTGAGGATTGCCTGATGCCCCAAATGAACACCATCGAAATTACCGATTGTCGTCACCGATTTCTGGTGCTCTTCTTTCAGGTTGTAGAGTCCTCTAATTACTTGCATGTTTTATTTCGCTAATTCTCTAAATTTTAAACCACTTACCAAAAGGCACACAAAATAGCTTGCAGCACCAATACCGCAAACAAATAACATCATCATGATGCGCCACCAAACGTCCATAGATAACCACTCATTTTGTGATGGCAATATCAAAAAGATAAAAAGCAGCATAATGCCATTTGCTACAGCGAGACGTAAAAGAAAAACTAACCACGTTTTATCTAGGACCAATAGGCCAGAAGATCTCAAGCCATACCATAACAAACCCGCGTTGATAAAAGCAGACAAGGATGTGGCTAAGGCCAATCCAGCATGACGTAAATGCCAGATTAGAACAAGATTGAGAACCATATTGGAGACTAGGGCAATAATGCCATACTTCACCGGTGTCTTTGTGTCTTGGCGAGAAAAATAACCTGGCGCCAGGACTTTCACCAACATATGTCCCAACAATCCTATGCCATAAGCACTCAAACTATATGACGCCATACTGACATCTCTGGCGGACATCTCTCCTCGATAAAAAAGGGTAGTAATCAAACTCTCTGACAATACGATCAATGCTAAGGATGCGGGAATCCCAACCAAAAACACCATTTTTACCGCCCACTCTAGGGTTTTAGAAAAAGCCGCGGAGTCCGATGCATGCTGTCGAGAAAGACTAGGCAGTATCACCGTCGCTATAGTGATGCCAAACAACGCCAGAGGTAATTCTAAGAGACGATCTGAGTAATACAGCCATGACAAACTCCCTGTTTCTAGAAAGGTCGCAAGTACCGTATCTAACAACAAATTTATCTGCCCTACTGAAACTCCAAATAATGCCGGTAACATCAGCGTGCCGACTTTCCGTACGCCCTCGTCTTTAAAATCTAGCTTAGGTCTCGTCAATAAATTGATGCGCGCCAAGAAGGGCATTTGAAACGAAAGTTGAGCAACTCCGGCGATTAACACGCCCCATGCAAGGGCGATGATGGGTGTTTTCATGTATGGCGTGAGGTAAATAGCGCATAGAATCAAAGAAACATTCAGGAATACAGGCGTAAATGCTGGGACGGCAAATCGATTAAAGCTATTCAATACAGAACCAGAAAATGCCGTCATGCAAATAAGCAGTACATAAGGAAAGGTCAGCCGTAACATCTCCGTAGCAAGTGCAAGTTTCTCCGTCTCATTGTTTACTACATAACCCGCAGCAAACAACTTCATAATATAAGGTGCCGCAATGACGCCAAAAACTGTCAATACAAGCAGGCTCAATCCAAGCACACCGGATATTCTGCTCACTAAAATTCTTATATCTTCTTTACTGCGCCTTGTTTGATACTCAGAGAGTACGGGTACAAAGGCTTGAGAAAAAGCACCTTCACCAAACAGCCTCCGAAAAAAATTGGGGATTTTAAATGCAAGGAAAAAGGCATCCGCGCCAGCGCTGGACCCAAAAAAATTAGCAATAACCATATCCCGAACTAGACCTAGTACCCGAGATAGCAGCGTCATTATCGAGACAAGCGTACTCGATTTTAATAAACTTGGGGCCTGGCCCTTAACATTCGGTTTTGTTTCGTCCATGATATTATTTTACAGGAAATTGTCGGTGCAAGGTGCTACAAACGCATCCAATAAGACTATCTTAGAGGTGGCAGATATAGATTGACAAAAACATCCTCGATAGGCATAGTAGCGCGTCTAATTTTCCAGCACCATTCTGAGGTAAAACACACAGTGGCTAATACTGCACAAGCAAAAAAACGAGCACGACAGTCTGAAGTAAGTAGAAAGCGAAACGCAAGCCAGCGATCCGCTATGCGAACAGCGATTAAACGAACTATAGCCGCCGTCGATGCAGGGGACTACGATTCAGCAACAACTGCCTATACAACAGCAGTACCAATACTGGATAGAGCCGTGACCCACGGAATTATCACAAAAAACAAGGCGGCACGTCATAAGTCGCGATTGAATACTCAAGTTAAGGCACTCAAAGCCTAAACCTGTTCCGGACAATCACTGCTGCTTCAGATATTCACCGCGTCAGATAATGACCAAGTTATCGCGGTGAATAAGTTCTTCTTCACCTGAATAGCCTAATATTGCTTCAATCTCTAAGCTGGACCGGCCGCAAATGGACGTTGCCTCTGCTTGATTGTAATTTATTAAACCCCTAGCAATTTCCTGCCCACTCTCATCCATACAGGCAACAATTTCACCGCGAGTAAAAAAACCTTCGACTGATCGAACGCCGACGGGTAATAAACTTCGACCTTGTTCTTTGATTACCTTCACGGCACC
>JBLHIH010000134.1:0-11064 GCA_047616645.1 Flavobacterium sp.
CAGGTGGTTGAGAAAAATCAAATTCGCCTTCATCGAGCTTTGCTACGCTAGTCAATCTTTCGCCAAGGGCATCAAGGCGCACAATTCTTGCCTGCAATTTTGCTAATCTGAGGGCAGAAGCTTCGATGTTTTCTCTAGCGTCTCTACTCGCCATCTTAATTTGGAGATCTTGATCCTTCAGAACTTCACGCCACTTACCAAACATTTCTGCAGTTTGCCCAGCTTCTCCGATACCCTGAAGATATGAGAAGTAACCCACCGCCGCTGGAAAGCCTAGTAGGCTCGCGATAGTTAAACCTAATAGCAAACCACTTGCGCCAAAAGAGCGCGAACCACCTGATTTATTGTTTATAATGATGAATTTCATAGAATTCGGTTATAAACCTTATATTAATCTTTCAATATCGGTAAATTTAGTGTCTCATCTCCGTGAAGACAATTCACTCTGAATACAATTCTCTTTGAAAACAATTCTCTCTGAGAACAGGCAAAATAGTAATCTTTATGTCCCTAAGTCGCAGCTCAAAAAGTCGCAGTTCCAGAGGTCACGAATCTAGTAAACACCCATCTTATCCAAGCCAAACCTTGCAACACGACAAAGTGCAATCAGCAAAGGGAGGTCTTAAGTACGTCCTCAATCGCGCAAATGCACTTCTAGTCATAGAATCAGTCGTTAGTGAGGCAGTTGATGGCGAATTACGTGGGGATGTTAAAGTTGCTTCCCTTGAAAACGGCCTTCTTCATCTTTCTACTTCTTCAGCCTCACTGGCTACCCGGGTTAAATATAGCCAAATGAATCTCATTGCCATTCTAAAACGGCTCAAAAAACCTTTATTCATCGATAGTATAAAAGTGTCGGTTCAACCTAAAATCTACAAAGATTCCTACAAAACCCTGCCTCCTTTACCACCCTCAATCGAAAATGGAAAACTACTGGAGACTAGCGCACAATATATAGAAGATGACCCCTTGCGGGAAGCACTTATTAAACTATCGAAGCACGCCATTAAGAATAAGAAGCCAGACTAAAAGGGGGACATAAAGTTATTCCGCCATAAGAGCATGACCATATACCCAATGACCCGCTTCAACATCATCAAAGGTGACTATTTCCCAGGCATCTGCATTAGCCAGTAAAGACGTTCGAAGCGCATGGTTGGCTGCATGTCCGGATTTATAGCCTATGAATTCGCCAATAATGGGATGGCCAAGCAAATAAAGGTCACCCACGGCATCAAGAATTTTGTGACGTACAAATTCATCTTTATGACGAAGTCCATCATCGTTTAGTACCCGATAATCGTCGACGACAACGGCATTATCTAGGCTCCCGCCTTGGGCTAAATTTCTCTCTCTAAGGTGCTCAAATTCCTGCATTAAGCCGAAGGTCCTGGCGCGACTGACTTCTTTTACAAAGGAGGTTGTCGAAAAGTTGATGCACGCTTTTTGTTCTTTAATGACGGGATTATCGTAGACAATGGTATGGCTGACTTGGAATCCATCAAAGGGCTTGATGGTTGCCGTCTGATTATGCCAGCTCACATCCTTAGATCCCGATACGCTGACTTCTTCCTTGATTTTTATGAACTTTTTGAGGGCGTTTTGAGCTTCAATGCCCGCTGACTGAATAAGAAAAACAAAGGTTGCAGCACTGCCATCCATAATCGGCATTTCTGGACCATTCACCTCTACGTAAGCATTATCAATACCCAAGCCTGAAAATGCGGCCATCAAATGTTCAATAGTTGAAATTCGCTGTCCAGCTTTGGTTATCGTTGTCGCTAATGTAGTGTCGCCGACATATTCTGTCAACGCAGGGATTTCAAGAACCGGATCCACATCAGTACGTATAAAAACAATACCCTTGTTGACAGGTGCTGGTCTAAGAGTCAGATAGACCTTTTCGCCTGTATGCAAGCCAATGCCAGTGGCGCGAATGACATTCTTCAGAGATTTTTGTTTAATCATTATTATTATTATTCACCACCAAGTATTTAGAGCATCCGTTCTTACTACAAAAAAGCAATATAAGAAGTTAATTATGCCGAGCAATTCTGTTGGCCAATTCAAGCTAACAACTGAGACCGTTTACTCATATAAAAGTTCCCCATTAATCTGCTTGACGCCTCAAAAATGCAGGAATATCTAAATACTGCATATCTTTGGCAGTTGGCACACTAGAGGAGTCACCTTCTCCACCGTTTTGACGCATCACCGTAGGCTTATCAAAACCTCCGTAGTCCAAAGTACCATCACCGGCTATTTTCTTTCGGGTGTTATCCACAACAGCTTTGGGCTTCTCCATTTCCTGATTACCAAGACCCGTAGCAACTACAGTCACTCTGAGATCTTCGCCCATTTCACTATCAATCACAGTTCCAACAACGATTGTGGCATTTTCAGACGCAAACTCTTCGATTGTCGCACCTACTTCTGAGAACTCACCAAGAGAAATATCCTCACCCGCTGCGATGTTAACAAGAATACCTCGAGCACCATTGAAGTCGATATCATCAAGTAATGGACTCTTAATGGCGGCTTCAGCGGCTTTTCGAGCTCTATGTTCACCAGACGCGCTGCCACTTCCCATCATCGCCATACCCATTTCAGACATCACAGTACGTACATCAGCAAAATCCACATTGATCATGCCAGGTCTGATGATAAGATCCGCGATTCCCTGCACTGCGCCAGACAAAACATCATCCACAGCACCAAATGCTTTTAGTAAGGGCGTGTCCTCTCCCATAATTGACAGAAGTTTTTCGTTGGGGATAGTTATCAGCGAATCTACATGCTCAGATAACTCTCTTATTCCTTCTTCAGCTAATTTCATTCGCTTTCGACCTTCAAAAACGAAAGGCTTTGTAACAACCGCTACGGTAAGAATGCCCAGATTTTTTGCAACCTCTGCAACAACAGGTGCTGCACCTGTCCCCGTACCACCGCCCATACCAGCTGTGATAAAGACCATATCAGCGCCTGCAAGCACTTCTGCGATCCTCTCTTTATCTTCAAGGGCAGCCTCCTTACCCATGGCAGGGTTTGCTCCTGCTCCTAAACCTTTGGTTATTGCCGTGCCTAGTTGTAGCAAAGTCTTTGCAGACAGATGATGGAGAGCCTGGGAATCGGTATTAGCGCATATAAAATCAACGCCCTCGATTTCCTGAACCACCATATGTTCAACAGCATTTCCGCCACCACCACCAACACCGATGACTTTAATAACTGCATGCTTTGGTGCGCTATCGACTAATTCAAACATACTTAACCTCCTCAGGTCTTACTTCACTCTTTGTTGTCACTCTCATTAATAATTCCCCAAAAACCACTTTTTCATTTCCCCAAAAAAACTTGATGCGCTATTTTTAGCTGGCAAGGTTTCTCTTTCATTTTGTTGCTTAGCGCCGTATAGCAGTAAACCAACTGCCGTTGAATAAATTGGGTTTCTAACAATATCTGTTAAGCCTGTTATCCCTTGGGGATATCCTATGCTGACGGGCATATGGAAAATTTCCTCAGCAAGTTCAACGACGCCTTCCATTTTTGAAGTGCCTCCAGTCAAAACCACACCTGCAGGAACCAAATCTTCAAATCCACTTCTCCTAAGTTCTGCTAGTATCAGCGTAAATAATTCGTCATAACGAGGTTCAACTACTTCCGCTAGTGCCTGCCTTGATAAATCACGATCTGCTCGATCACCTGCACTCGGCACCTTAATTGTTTCGTTTTCACCTGCCAAACTTGCCAAAGCACAGGCATACTTAATTTTTATCTCATCAGCATTTGGTGTGGGTGTTCTTAACGCCATAGCAATATCATTGGTTACTTGATCTCCAGCAATCGGAATTACCGCGGTGTGCTTAATAGCGCCTTCTGTAAAAACCGCGATGTCAGTCGTTCCGCCTCCAATGTCAACTAGACAGACACCTAACTCTTTCTCGTCCTCGGTTAGGACTGCATATCCAGAAGCCAGTTGCTCCAAAATAATGTCTTCGACCTCTAGCCCACATTTCCTGATACACTTTTCAATATTCTGAGCAGCATTAACTGCACAAGTTACTAAATGTACCTTGGCTTCTAAGCGAACACCTGACATACCGAGCGGCTCTTTGACACCCTCTTGAGTGTCGATGACATATTCTTGAGGCAGGATGTGCAGGATTTTTTGATCAGCTGGTATCGCAACGGCTTGTGCCGCATCAATGACTCTTTCAATATCAGGCTGAAAAACTTCTCGATCTCTAATGGCAACAATTCCGTGAGAATTTAAGCTTCGAATATGGCTCCCTGCTATACCAGCAAATACGGAATGTATTTCGCAGCCAGCCATTAATTCCGCCTCCTCGACCGCTCGCTGAATTGACTGGACAGTTGATTCAATATTGACCACAACGCCTTTTTTTAGTCCTCGAGACAAATGGCTACCAATCCCAACTATCTCTACATCGCCCTCTAGAGAAACTTCTCCGACGATACACACCACCTTTGATGTACCTATATCCAAGCCCACAATCATTTGATTCTCAACGGTCATAATCTCTGCTCTCTTTGCCGTTTAAAGGATTCTGATAATTCCAGACTATCTAATGTCTGCTTCCAGCTGACTGCAGCACCATTTGAATAGCGCGTATCTATCATCGATATCTCATCAAGTTGCTTATTCATTTCTATGAGGCTGGCGATGGCGATTAGTCTTTGCATTCTTTCCATTAGTTGATCTTTACCAAGTAAAACTACAATCCCAAGGTCATCCTTGAACATCCAGGACCCTCGTTCATCCAAACGAATAAAATCGATAGAACGTCCCGTTTTTAGTAAAACAGAGTTGATTTGTTGAAACTTCTGCATGACTTCCTTTTCTTTGCCATCCGGACCGAAAAGTTGTGCCAACAGATCTATCTGCATATAGTCCGATTTAAAAATCTTTCCTCTATCATTAATCAAGGCATCATCATTCCAGAGCGCGATAGCGACTTCTGGCACAACATTCACCTTTATGACATCCGGCCATTGCCGCTCAACAGAAACTTTAGCAACCCATAACTTTCTTTCCAATTGCTCACGAAGCTCGCTAATCGTTACGCCTTTTAGAGGTTGGGAGGCAAGTCTCGCGTAAATTTCTCGACGCTGACCAGTACTTAAGTCGCCTCCAACTGATACATAAGTAATATCAAAATGCTGTAACTTAAAGTTAATGACATAAGCTGCCAACAGAACACTAGGTAACAAAAATATGACCAATACGATTTTTAATTTTTTGTCATTCGTATAAACACTCATGTAACCACCAACTTTGCTTTCCATAGATCCTTCAGCAAACTGGCCAATTTATGTGTCTCTCCCGCTCCCTGCGTTAGTACAAAGTCATTTTCGGTAATCATATCCCTAAGGTGAGAAGGAACTCTTTCTACACTTTCGACATAATCAACAAGAACATCACTCTGCCTCTTTATCGCCTTGAGTAAATCCTCTCCCGTTGCGCCTACAATAGGCCTTTCACCCGCAGCATATACATCCAGTAAAATGAGGTGATCAACGCTTGAAAGAACACTTACAAACTGATCAAACAATTCCAGTGTTCTTGTATAACGGTGGGGTTGATAGACCATAATCAATCTTCTATCGGGCCAACTTTGACGAACTGCTTCAATCGTCACCTTTACCTCACTTGGATGATGTCCATAATCATCTACTAAAATAAAATCACCCTTACCTTCCCTGAACTTACCGTGCATTTCGAATCTTCTACCAACGCCTTGAAAGCCAAACAAGCCATTAAATATGTCCTCGTCTTTTATACCTTCATCAGAGGCAACCGCTATCGCAGCTAAGGCATTAAGTACATTGTGTTTACCAGGCATTGCGAGTTTCATCGGAATATCAGTTGGGTGATTTGCACGACTTAAGGTGAAGTGTGATTCACCATCTTGTTGAAACAGATTTTTCGCGCAGATATCTGCATCTAGATCAAATCCATAGGTAATCACAGAGCGATGAACTGAAGGTAACAAAGATTTTACGACCGGGTCGTCTATACATGCGACCAATAAACCGTAAAACGGCAAGTTATGAATAAAGTCTAGGAAGGCTTGTTTTAATTTCTCGAAACTTCCCTCATAGTAGGCAAGATGATCTTTGTCGATATTCGTCAAAATCGCCACCATGGGTTGAAGATGAAGAAACGATGCATCACTTTCATCTGCTTCAGCAACAAGGTATCGGCTCGCGCCAAGTTTACCATTTGAATCGGTGCTGTTTAGTAGGCCACCAATTATAAAAGTGGGATCCAAGCCTGCCTGACCCAATACAGATGCTATTAAACTGGTTGTTGTTGTTTTTCCGTGGGTACCGGCAACGGCTATACTATGACGATAGCGCATGAGTTCTCCCAACATTTCAGCTCTGCGAACGATGGGAATTCTATTCTCTCTCGCAACGGCAATTTCTTCATTCAGCAAGTCTATCGCCGAAGAAACAACAACCACATCAACATCTCGTACATTGTCTCCCGCATGCCCGAGATAAATAGTACTACCAAGATCCTTTAAACGCTTTGTAACTATCGTTTCCTGGAGATCAGAACCACTAATCTCATAACCTTGGTTCAACAAAACTTCCGCTATGCCGCACATACCTGCGCCACCAATGCCGACAAAATGTATTCGCTTAATACGTCGCATTTCGGGAACATCAAAAATATTTAGGGAGAGGTTATTCACCACTGTGATGCCCACCTGCAATCTTATGCTGAACTTCAATACCTTTACGCTTTATCGGATTGGGAGTTAATTCTGAACGAATTTCATATTCTATTCGAACAAGCAAAGCAATCAATACACAACTAATTATTAAGCTATTTCCCCCATAACTTAAAAAAGGTAGTGTGAGTCCCTTGGTTGGCAGCAAGCCAATATTGACACCAATGTTAATCGTGGCTTGAATTCCCAACAACAATGATATGCCATATGCCAAATAGGCGTGAAAATCCTTAGATTTTTTTTGCGCTTGACTACCAATTATCAAGCCGCGATATACAATGACAAAAAAAGCGGCAATCACAATGATCGCGCCAAATACACCCGTCTCTTCAGCGATGATGGAGAACAAAAAGTCTGTATGCGCTTCCGGCAAGAAAAACAGCTTTTGAATGCTATTTCCAATTCCCAAGCCAAACCATTCTCCTCGACCAAAAGCGATTAATGCTTGGGTTAACTGATAGCCACCATCAAATTGATGTTTCCAGGGATCCGCAAAGCTGGTAAACCTTTCTAATCTATAAGGTTGCCAGCGAGCAACAACAAAAGTCGCTATGGCAAACAAGCTAATCAAGGGTAAAAAATGTCTAAATGGAACGCCGGACAAAAATATAATACCCATAACCGAGGCCATGATAACCACAGATGCACCAAAGTCAGGCTGTTCTAACAAAAGTAAAACCATCAATAAGATAAGCGCGAGCGGTTTGATAAAGCCCGCAATAGACTCATGCATATCATCTTTACGCCTTACAAGGTAACCAGCGATGTAGATAACTGAAAATAATTTCACAAACTCTGAACCCTGTACCGTGAAAAACCCTAAGGATATCCACCGTGTACTACCATTTACCGTTTTCCCTATTCCCGGAACTAAGACGGCGATAAGTAAGGCAAAACTGACCAATAGAAGAATCCAATCAACCTTCTGCCAAAAGTTGATCGGTATACTCAATGCAACTGCAGCACAGCCAAGGCTAATGAGTAGATATACTCCGTGGCGAATAAATAGATGAAGAGGATCGCCATAGGTTCGCGCTGATACTTCAGTTGAAGCTGAGCCCACCATCACCAGACCGATCAACAATAATAAAAGCGTTGCACTCACTACTGTGACATCAAGGGGGAAATCTTTAATTTCAATTATTTGAGGTTTCAATGCCATGCTCATGAGAAGTATCTCTCAATTAATTGAGTAAATACTTCACCCCGATGTTCAAAGTTGTCGAATTGATCAAAACTCGCGCAGGCGGGAGAAAATAAAACAAGGTCTCCTCCACGCGTTTTATTTCGTAAGTGATCAACCAGTAGACCCAAACTTTCAAACAATGTTATATCTGCTACGTCATTACCTAACATCACTTTGATAAGTTCACGATCTTGTCCGTAGATAAGACAAGTCGAAACATGTCTATCAATTACATCTCTCAGCTGACCAATATCGGCCCCCTTGGCAACCCCCCCAAGTATGAGAACCAAAGCAGTGCTAGTACCGCTAAGACCTTCTATGGCTGCGATAGTGGAGCTCGGATTTGTAGACTTTGAATCATTAATAAATTGTATGTGACGAAACTCGCCAATAGATTGGCATCGATGAGGTAAACCTTTGAATGAGCACAAAGCCCTTATCATGCCATCCTCACTAAGTCCCAGAGCATAAGCTGCTGCCAACCCAGCTAAGGCATTAAGCCAATTATGTCGACCTTTCATCCCAAGCGCATCGGTACTTAGTAAGGCACGCTTGCCAATAGAAAAATAACTTGTACCATCAACAACGTTGATACCAAGTTCATAGTCCGTCTCAGCTTCATCTAGGCCAAAGCTATAAACCACTTGCTTCAAATTTAATTCTAGCTTCAAAGCGCGTGGTATAACGGCGATTTTACAATCACGAAATATTTTTAATTTCGTTTGATAGTAAGTTTCATTGCTCTGATATCGATCTAAGTGATCTGGCGCAAGATTTAGCAATACAGCAACATTTGCACCTAAGAAATCTACCACTTCAAGCTGATAACTTGACACCTCAAGAATATTTAAGTCTACCTCTCTTTCAAGAAGCTCTAGACATGGCGTCCCTATATTACCCCCCACACCTACACTTTTCTCTGACGCTACTGCCATCTCTGCAAGCAATTGAGTAACCGTGCTTTTGCCATTAGTACCAGTAATTGCAACAAACTCTTTTTTTGTTTCCTGAGCAAATATGGCAATATCCCCAGTGACTGATAATCCAGATTTAACAGCCATTTGAATGGATTCATTAGACAAGGGCACGCCCGGGCTTAGTATAATCTGATCCGCATCAACAAAGGCATCCGCATCAATTGGTAACACTTCTATCAAGGGTATGTCCGCACGCAAACGACTTAAATATGCTGGACTAAGCGAGTCGTCTGCTACAGAGAAGGAAATGCCATGGCGCATAAAATATCTTGCGCAGGCATATCCTGTTTTTCCCAGTCCGACGATCACTTTAACCTTCTCCACTGACACTTTTTTTACTCAAATAATCTTCAACAACCGTAAAGTCGCTATAATTAAGAAGCTTTCCCGAAACATCTTGATATTCTTCATGACCTTTCCCCGCTATCAAAATGCAATCACCTGGCTCTGCATGTGCTAAAGCGTATTGAATTGCCTTCTCTCTATTAACTTCGATGTGCAACAAGGCATTTTGATGGCAGCCCTTTACAATATCGTCGACAATATTTCTAGGCTCTTCAAACCTGGGATTGTCACTTGTCACTACAGTGAAATCAGCAAGTCTTGTACTAACTTCGCCCATATGGGATCGTTTTCCTTTATCACGATCTCCGCCACAACCCATCACAGACCATAATTTTTGCTTAACGTGGGCTCGGCAAGTTTCGAGTGCTTTTTCTAAGGCATCAGGCGTGTGGGCATAATCGACAATGACAGCAATATTTCCAGTATCAGAGAGCTGGTGCATCCTGCCTTTTACTTTTGTAATTTCAGAGATCGCAGAAGATATTTTTGAGCATGTATAACCTTGCTGGCCAAGTACAGCGACTACAGACAGAAGATTGCTAACATTAAACTCGCCAAATAGCTTACTACTCAATTGCAGGTTTCCCCAAGGTGTATGCACAGAGGCACTAAATCCACTCAGTTGGTAATCAATTTCTTGCACATAAATATCAGCACATTTATCTCGCAAACTATAAGTCCACCTCTTCTTAGTGGGGTCAATTTTTTTCGCGAGCTCCCTGCCAAATTCATCATCAATATTTATAATGACAGTGGACACACTACTCATTTGAAATAGCTTCTGCTTAGCTAGCTTGTAATTTTCAAATGTAAGATGGTAATCAAGATGGTCACGCGTTAAATTTGTAAAGATTGCAATATCAACTTTGATGCCACTTAATCTATCTTGAGCTAAGCCATGAGACGACGCTTCAATGCTCACTGCATTTACATCAGAGCGAGCAAGCTCACTTAATATTTCTTGCAATGAAACCGCACTCGGTGTGGTCAACCCTAATCTCGTCAGATTATCCAGCTTTCCGCTACCTAAGGTTCCTACAACCCCACAGCATTGATCAATGCTATTGAGTGCTTTCGCAACAAAATGACTACATGAAGTCTTTCCATTTGTCCCTGTGACAGCGATGACCAACATATCTTCCGAGGGACTACCATAAAATCTTCCCGCTATTTCACTCCGTGATTTAGCCAGGTTTGACAAAGCAAATATTGGTGAACTTGAGACCGAATTTGAAACTATTGTTTCATTTACGGCAGGTTCACAAATTATTGCAGCAGCGGACTTAGATGCAGCCTCATGTATTGAATTTTCTATATCATGACTTGGTCCGGACACCGCCAAGAAAAGATCTCCCTGCTGCACCAATCGGCTATCGTCGGTTATGCCATTAAGCAATATCGCCTTATCCGAGCTTAATTCTGGAAGTAGTGAACTCAGCAGCACCTAGGCAGCCTCCTCTATAACCATAGGCGCCACATTCATCAACCGAAGCGCTTCCGACATGATTTTGGAGAACAAAGGAGCCGCAATTGCCCCACCACCATATTCCTTTCCCTTGGGTTCATTAATCATAACAACGCCCACTAACTTGGGATTTTTGACCGGTGTCATACCTGCAAAGAAAGCAAGGTGGCGGGTATCTTCATAACCGGACTTACCCACCTTTCTCACCGTTCCAGTTTTTCCAGCGACAGAAAATGCATTAATTGCAGCTCGACTCCCCGTGCCTTCAGTGACGACTCGAGTCAACATAGTTTTCAGCTGGGTAGCGATGCCTTTATCTAAAACTCTGAC
>JBLHIH010000135.1:0-10637 GCA_047616645.1 Flavobacterium sp.
ATTATCCATGCTTTGACCATGCATACCTACACAATCGCAGAGTGGCTAGAAAAAAAGGGCAGCTCACCTCAATCGCCGCCCTGTCTGGGTGGTAATGGATAACAAAACTTACTAACTACCCCCCCCTCCCTCTTCTCAAAAATAGTCGCCCTGAATCTTAGCCCTATCCCCGAGTATTTTCCTAGATCACTGCTATTCTTAGTGGGTAAGAGGTCAACTTAATTTGGCCTGTGTTTCGCCAAATGCATTCTTAGTTCCTAGATTATTTTAGTTTTACCGGACGATTGTGAATGAAAATACTGGTTGTTGATGATCAAGCTGCAAATCGTGGGTTGTTATCCTTTCTCCTGGAAGAAGATTGACACAAGGTAATAGAGGCCTGCGATGGTGAAGATGGGATACGGAAATTTTATGAATACACGCCAGATTTGGTTCTGATGGATGTCATGATGCCAGGTTTGGACGGCTATGAAACAGCTGAACGCATAAAGTCTAAATCCGAAAAACATGTACCGGTTATATTTCTAACAGCTTTAAGCGATGATGTTTCCTTATCTCGCTGTATTGAAAGTGGTGGAGATGACTTTCTAACCAAGCCCGTTAATGAAGTTTTGCTTAATGCCAAAATTAAAGCGCATGAAAGAATTAGAGAACTTAACCATGAATTGAATAAGAAAAATGACGAACTTTTGGGTTTGCATGGTCTATTGAAAGAAGAAAGTGAGCTCGCTGAATATGTATATGACACAGCCATTTCCCAGAATCTTGACGTTAAAAATGTTAAATCTTATCTATCGCCGATGGGTGGTTTTAGTGGAGATGTAATCTTTGCTGAAAAGTCCAGTCGAGGTACACTATTTATTATGTTAGGTGACTTTACAGGCCATGGATTGCCTGCTGCCCTTGGTGCTCTTCCAATCAGCCAACAGTTTAAGTATCTAGCCCAAAAGGGAGTTTCTTTGGGCGATTTAGCAGAACAACTCAACCTAACTTTATACAACTATTTGCCTGGACATATGTTTTGCGCTGCTAGTTTAATTGAACTGAATAGTGAAGGTAATAAAATCAGTTTTTGGTCTGGTGGGCTTCCGGATATTTTATTGATTGATCATCAAGGACGGATACGTAAAGCCCTAAAATCTCAGCATATGGCGCTAGGTGTACTAAGCGAAAAAAGCTTTAAAAGAGATGTGGTGGAACTGAACATTAATCCAGGTGAAAGGTTGATTGTATACAGCGATGGCGTTACAGACTGTTGTGATATTAATGGAGAAATGCTCGGCGAAGCGAGATTTGAAATGATGTTTGATGGCTTGATAAAAGACGAAAAACTATTCGATAGTCTTGTATCAAGAATACAAGAATTTGGATTAGGGCGGCCCCAAGATGATGATGTATCCATGTTGGAGCTGGTAGCAGAGGAATGGCTTGATACTTCTTCTGATTCGTTTTTGAGTACGGAATCAGAAATAGTTTCTGGCAATGTTTTGCCATGGGGACCATCAACAAAACTAAATCTTTCATTGCATCGTGAGGTAGATTTAATATCGAAGGTAGTCAGTTTGTTTGCAAATCGATCTTGGCTACGTTTCAGAAAAGATCACATCTATCATGTCACCTTGATCCAGTTTAGGTATCTGGTTGATCACCAAATTCTGAGCCTTGATTGGGATGCCTTAGGATTGAGTGAAGAAGATGACTATCGTCAAAGTGAAAGAAGTAAAGCGATGGACAAACTGGAAAACCAATATGTTTATCTAAATATCATATTCGATCCCAGTTCACCTAGCCTGAAAATAATTATGTCCAATCAACAAATAGCGGCTGACTTAGATATAGACGAGTATGACTTTGAGCATGTTAATGGACAACGAATTGGTTTTGTCGATAAAAGTGATGACCACTTAACCTTAGTGACAAAAATATTTGTTCTTTAGTGTTTTGTCGTTGAAATATGAAATTGTGAATGTCTTCATGGTGTTAGAGGAGATATAATGATCAAGTGAAATCTCATTCCTATCATCGAAGTCTTGAATACCCAAATCGTATAATTGAACTCTTCATTATTCGTCAGAAACGTAAAACCATGGCTATTCATATATTGCCGGATGGTCAGCCTGTAGAGCTTCGTGTACCCATGCGCTGTCCATGGTATGACATCGAGTTATTTCTTTCTTCACGCCATGATTGGATTTATGAGTCCGTAGTAGAAATCTCCAAGCTACATCGAGAACCTGTGCCTGGCTACACCGAACTTGATGTTCACTATTATCTTGGTCAAGCTTATCCTTTGAAATTGTTACAAGGAAATGGTCAAGTTATCAAAGAGAATGGTTATCTTAATATTTATTGCCGAGACCCTAAATGCGAGATAAAAGTCGCCAAGGAGTTGGATAAATTTTATAAACTTAATGCCATGACGATCTTTGAGAAGCGCTTGCAAGCTTGTTTGTCAAAATTTCCAACGAATGTGTTACCCCAAGGATTACGGGTAAGAAAAATGAAGTCTCGATGGGGCAGTTGTTCACAACAAGGTGAAATTTGTTTAAATACAATACTAGTGCAAAAACCCCTCGATGCCGTGGATTTTGTGATTACGCATGAACTATGTCACCTAGTTCACTTTAATCATAATAAACACTTCTACTCGTTGCTCGATCGAGCACTGCCTAGGTGGCGAGAGCATGAAAGACTTCTTTCAACAAAGACTCAACCCTTTCAACATTTTTTGTTTTAACTCAAACCTGCGCACTTAATCCAAAAACTTTACAAGTAGTGGCCAAATATTATCTAATAGTAGGGGCTGTGCTTCCTTTGTTGGGTGTATGCCGTCCCGTTGGAGTAAATTCTCTGAGGTGTTCACCCCTTCGAGTAAAACGGGTAAGAATTCGATACCGTCGAGTGCGCCAAGTCTTTGGTAGAGTGCTTCATAAGCTGTAGTATACCGGTGGCCATAATTTGGAGGTAGGACCATACCAATCAATAGTACTTTGGCGTTTGCCGATTGAGCTAATCGGATCATCGCATTTAAATTGCCTTCGATTTTACTAATCGGATACCCTCTCAAACCATCATTACCGCCAAGTTCGAGAATCAGTATGTTCGGCTTGTGTATTCCGAGGGTTTTAGGCAGTCTTACAAGTCCGCCACCGGTTGTTTCACCGCTTACGCTGGCATTGACTGCATTGTATTGCGGAAATTCCTCAGTCAAGCGCTGGTTAAGTAGGTTTACCCATCCGTTTTCTGGTTGAATACCGTACCCAGCACTGACACTATCACCGAAAACAACAATGGTGCCTGTTTCTGCGATTGAGGACTCGGCAACTGAAGCAGTGGAAAAGAGAAGCGTACAGATAATGAGTGTACCGTAGTGTAATTTTAGTCTCAGTAATTGAGAATATAAACTATTTTGGAAACATAAAATGATCAAGACTGTAGACCTTTGCAAAAGTGTTAATACGTCCGAAGGACAATTGACCATTCTGAAAGGGATTAACCTGGAAATCAAGAAGTCTGAATCAGTAGCGATAGTTGGTGCCTCTGGATCTGGCAAGACTACCTTATTAAGCTTGATTGCGGGTCTAGATTTGCCGACAGGAGGAGAGATATATCTAGCAGGCAATAGGATTACATCGATGGATGAAGAACAACGAGCAAGTATTCGTGGAGAATTCGTCGGTTTTGTTTTTCAAACTTTTCAATTGCTAGGCAGTTTGACAGCCTTGGAAAATGTCATGTTACCAGGAGAGTTAAAAAAAGACCTCGCGGTTGAAGAAAAGGCTAGGGCCCTTTTGGATAAAGTGGGGCTTGGTCATCGTCTGAATCACTACCCAAAACAGCTATCTGGAGGAGAGCAACAACGCGTCGCGATCGCGAGAGCCTTTGCTTCATCATCCGAAATTCTCTTTGCGGACGAACCCACAGGTAACTTGGATACAAAAACAGGTGCAAATATCATTGACCTATTATTTAAGTTAAACCTAGAGTTTGGCTCAACCTTGGTATTAGTGACTCATGATGAACGCCTTGCAGAGAGGTGCGATCGTTCTATCCACATTTCATCTGGCATGCTGGGAGAAAATAACGATGAAATTTCTGAGAATTCTGGAAATTCTGAAAGTACTGTGAGATCTATAGGATGAATGTAGCGCTAGCCTTAAAATTGCTCTGGAGAGATTGGCGCTCTGGTGAATTAAATTTACTCCTTGCGTCCTTGATTATTGCTGTTGCGACCGTTACGACCATAACGCTTTTTGTAGACCGATTGCAGCAAGCATTAACGCAAGAGTCTGCCACATTTTTGGCCGCTGATAGAATCATAGAATATGATCGTCCCTTAGATAAAGAAATCCAAATTAAAGCGCAAGAATTTGGGCTGGTGGAGGCAGAAACAATGAGCTTTCTCTCTATGGTTTTCTCAGAGGACAGGGCGCAGTTTGCTTCCGTAAAAGCGGTCAGCGACACCTACCCCCTAAGAGGAGATTTGATAATTTCTGATCAAGCTTTCGAGCGTGGTAAGGTGATTAAACGAGGGCCAAAAGCCGGAGAACTGTGGTTAGAGAGCCGTTTGTTGCCTTCACTCAACCTCAAACCTGGCGAGTTTTTAGATGTTGGTATAGCCAGTTTTAAAGTAAGCAAAGCGCTGATCAAAGAGCCTGATCGAGGTGGGGGATTTAACAGTACCGGTCCCCGTGTAATGATGAATATGAAAGACGTTGCAGCAACCGACGTGGTTCAACCCGGCAGTCGAATAACCTACCGCTATCTATTTGCAGGGGATCGAGATGCACTAGAAAAGTTTGAAAATTGGGTCAAACCTCTGCTACCCAAAGGCAGTAGAATTTTTGGCGTAAAAGAGGGCGCAGAGGCAATTGGCAGTGCCTTGGAAAAAGCAGAGCGGTTTTTACTTTTAGGGGCATTATTAGGTGTAATTTTAGCCGGCGTCGCGATTGCACTTTCCGCTCAACGATATTCTCTTAGACATTATGATCATGTCGCTATACTTAAAACTTTAGGGGCTAGACCGGTGGATATCGATGGATTATTTTTCACGATATTTTTTGTGATGGGAATAGGCGCAACCTTTATCGGTAGTGCGCTAGGTTTTCTGTCTCAGCTTGGGATTGTTGTTATTCTTGATTCATATTTACCTATTCATTTGCCCCCTGCGGGAATGGAACCCATATTGCTAGGCTTGGTGACAGGATTTGTTTGCCTGTTTTCTTTTGCACTGCCGCCCCTCATTAAATTGCGCGGCACCGAACCTGTACGTGTGATAAGGCGTGATATCGAGGAAGGCGGGGTGAACACATTGATCGCCTATTCTTTTGGTGTCGTGGGTATATTTGGTTTGATGTGGTGGTATAGCCAAGATTTAAAATTGACCTTTATGATATTTGGAGGCGGTATCGCCGCCATTCTCAGCTTGTCGATTGTTGCTGTGATATTGCTTCGTTCAGGAAGCGCTCTTGGTATGCAAGCCGGTAGTGTCTGGAGATTAGCATTGTCTGGATTACAAAGGCGGGGCAAAGAGAATACGATGCAAATATTGGTGTTCGGTCTTGCTATAATGTTGTTACTGATTTTGTTTTTGATACGCACTGCACTGATCGATGATTGGCAGTCCCAAATTCCAGAAAAAGCACCGAATCATTTTGCTATTAATATTTCTCCAGAAGATGTCGCGCCCATTCGTAAGTTACTTGTCGATAATCATGTGAATGCTCAACCAATATTTCCCATGATTCGAGGAAGAGTGGTAGAAATAAATAGACTTAATGATAAGCAAGTCAATCAAGCAACTAATGAAGAGCAAGCCCCACCCTCAGGAAATTCACGAAACCTTACCTATGCCATAAATTTGCCAGAGGATAATCAAATTATTGATGGCCAATGGTGGGAAGCTGACTATAAAGGTGAGGTGCTAGTTTCCGTCGAGCAAGAATTTGCCGTGTTTAATAATATTTCTGTGAATGATGAATTAATTTTTGAGATTCAGGGCCGGAAATTGACCGCGAAAGTTAGCAGTACACGGGACGTCGATTGGGATAACATGCAGCCAAATTTTTATATGATTCTCTCCCCTGGTGCTTTAATTGATTTTCCTTCGACCTATATGACAAGTTTTTTCTTGCCGGTGGATCAAAAAATATTCTTGAATGAGCTCTTACGTTCTTATCCAACAATGACCGTTATCGAGGTTGACGCTGTTATTAAGCAGATTAAAGCCATCATATCCCAAGTGACATTGGCGATTGAACTTGTACTGATACTCATTATGGTGTCTGGGGTGCTGGTATTATTGGCAAGTATTCAAGCGAGTATGGATGAGAGATTTAAACAACACGCCATATTGAGAACCTTAGGTGCGAGTCAAAAATTAGTCATGGGTAGTCTCATTATCGAATTTTGTGCACTGGGTTTGTTTGCCGGCATTCTCGCAACCGTGGGTGCAGAGCTGACAGTATTTGGCTTAAAAGAAGAGATATTCAATCTGCCATACTCAATCAATTTTGAGTTATGGCTGATTGGCCCCACCTTAGGTATGGTCTTGATTGGGTTTTTGGGCACTATTGCGACAAAGTCTGTCGTCAACACACCGCCTATAGTGGTACTGCGTAATGTCAATTAGTGTTCGGACACCCATGTACCATCACTGTTTTTTCTAATCCATAATTGACTGAACCAATAGAAATCTACTTCTCCTTCTTTATGGGATGTAGAGGTTGGCATCGTGCAATTATATCTAGAACGGCCGACTGGGAGATCCGAAGTACTTCTTACTATATAAGTGTTTTCATTAGGTATTTTTTCGACCTGCATACCATCACCAGGCCCGTAACACTTAAGTTGCTCAAATTGATAATCTTTTTCTGAAAATTTCATTTTTAAGCCGGGTCGTTTGTTACCTTTGCCTAATACTGGATCGATGAATGATGTCGATAAGAGAGGCATAGCTTGTGTCCATACTTTGATTTTAAAGGTTGATAAGTCTTGATATATGCCCGAGAGAGGATATCTCGGTAGGACTAGCAGTGTAGCGTTTTTATCGACAGCGCCACTTTGTTGCCCTAAGCCAACATAGCCTAGAGACGCTATCAAATTAAGTAGATCCCTATTATATTCTCCATAAGGGAAGGCAATAAATTTCATTCTGAGTGGTTTTAAT
Source organism: Flavobacterium sp. (assembly GCA_047616645.1). Taxonomy (GTDB): domain Bacteria; phylum Pseudomonadota; class Gammaproteobacteria; order Pseudomonadales; family Azotimanducaceae; genus JAHRVQ01. Next base: position 7,169 of record JBLHIH010000135.1, read on the forward strand.
GTTGGTATCTGGTCTGAGATTGCTAATTCTGCATTCAATATTTCCTTTTTAACTCTGTGTAACCATTTTTGTTGACCTTCTGTATCTAGTTTACGAACGAGGTGGGTATGCGTTTGAGTATGATTTGCGATGCTCATTCCCCCTTGATTCATCTCTCTTATCTGATCCCAGGTGAGGTATCCTTTTTTCCCCACAAGATCGCTTGCTATAAAGAGCGTAAAGGGCCAATTGCGTGCTCGAAGGAGTGGCCAAGCATTGTGATAAATATCGTCATAAGCATCATCGAAGGTGAGACTAACTATCTTGCCGGGAAGCGATTCGCCCTGCTTTAATGCTTTGATAAGTTTTTCTAGAGGCCAGACAGCTATTTTTTCTGAAGACAAATAATTCAGATGGGCTTTAAATGCTGCGGGAGATGTACTCGTGATGGCAGGTGTATTATCTGCGACATGATGATATTGGAGAATAACGCCTGAGGAATGGAGCGCTTCTTCATTAGCGTAACTGCGCGTACTTAAAAAGGTAGTGAAAAGGGCGATAACTAATGTGTTAACGACGGCGAAGTACAAAAATTCGACCAATGAGCGTCTCGCGTGTAGAATTGCAAAAATTTTTAGCATCTCCAATCTTCTATGAACCACAGTATACAACTCAAGTTAAAAAAACTTCAAAAAAAACTCCGTCGAGAAACCGGAAAAGCAATTGAAGATTATGCCATGATTGAAGCGGGGGACAAGGTCATGGTTTGCATATCAGGTGGTAAAGATAGTCTGATAATGCTTAACATATTGTTGAGTTTGCAGCGCCATGCACCCATTCAATTTGAACTCATTGCAGTGAACTTAGACCAGAAGCAGCCGGGTTTCCCAGAAGAAGTACTTCCCAACTATTTTGAAAATCTTGGGGTCGAGTACAAAATCCTTGAAGAGGACACCTATTCTGTCGTGACTGAAATGGTACCTGAAGGGAAAACCTACTGTGGTTGGTGCTCAAGATTTCGTCGCGGAATTCTCTACACTTACGCTAAAAAAGAGGGTTTTACTAAGATTGCACTTGGACATCATAGAGACGATATGATTGAAACCTTATTTCTTAATATGTTTCATGGGGGGAAATTGAAAACCATGCCGCCTCGTCTTTTAAGTGATGATGGTGAAAATACGGTTATCCGACCCCTGGCATATTGTCGCGAGGCAGATATTCAAGAGTATTCCGATCTCCTTGCCTTACCTATCATTCCTTGTAATCTTTGTGGGTCTCAAGAGAACCTGCAGCGGCCTAAGATAAAAGCGATGTTACAAGAATGGGATAAGGATTTCCCCGGAAGGTTAGAATCTATATTTCGTTCGATGACAGATGTTGTACCTTCCCACCTGCTGGATAAGAAGTTGCACAATTTCACAAAGACAAAACTATTAGAGAAACTTCAGGTTAAGAATCTCTAAGCGATTGCTGTGGATAGATGGTAGTCTTCGATCGCTAGGACAAAGTTTTCAAGCTCTCTTGTAAATGAGGAAAGATTTTCATCGCTTGGATCAATATTGTCTTGAAGTTGATGCTCTAATTTACGTGCTGCTGCCATCAATGTTAAACCGCCATAATTACCTGCAACTCCGGCCACGTTATGCATTAGTCGTTCCGCTTTTTCTTTATTTGACTCGACATTCTGAAACTTAGCGTTGTTGGATGAACTAATGTTTTGATCCGATTCCTTCTCCAGGAGAAGAGAAAATTCTTTATCGCAATGTTGGTAAATTTTTATAAAATCTGTTGATAGGCTTCGAAAGAGCACTTCATCTTCATCATGGTGACTAAGTGCTTTGGAGAAATTGATGCCTCTTATGAGTTCTTGTGATCGATAAGTTTCAGGGTGTGAGCTAATGCTTGGAGCGTCCTTAATTCCGGCTATTTCGTTCAATAAAGTGAGTAGTCCACCAAAGTCTACCGGTTTGCTAATATAGTGATCAAAACCGCTTTGTAATGCTTCATTAACCTCGTGTTGAAGCACGCCAGCAGATAGTGCTATTGCAGGTAAACGCTGCATAGAAGCCTGTGAGCGAATTTCTTTGATTGCTTGGATTCCGTCCATTACGGGCATTCGTAAATCCATTAAGATGGCAAAAAAGGTTCTCGATTCCAATATTCTGAGGGCTTCAGCGCCATTTACGGCCGCCGTAACATCATATCCTGCATTTTGAAGCACTTCTGTTGCTAAATGCATGTTGATCTCGTTATCTTCGACTAACAATAGTTTTTGTTCCCTTGAGTGAATTGTCGGGCCGGTAATGCTTGCTACCGGTAACTCAGATATCGGTTCAAGCTCCTCAGACCAAGGTTCGACTACAACAGAGAAATAGAACTTACTACCCACCTTAACTTCACTGATTGCATGGATGTGCCCGTGCATCAGCTCAACCAAACGTTTAGATATTGAAAGTCCAAGACCACTACCTTCAGTTGTTGTTGAAACTTGTCCCTGAGTGAAGGAATCAAAGATCAATTCGATGTTGGCGTTTTCGATACCAATACCTGTGTCCTTAACACTAAAATTCAAACAGACACTACCCGAGGGTAAGGGCATTGTTTCTAAGTCGATCGTGATCGAACCCTCGTGAGTGAATTTTAGTGCATTGCTGACAAGGTTAATCAGGACCTGACTTATTCTGGCGGGGTCGCCTGCGAAGTAGCTAAGATGTTCATCCCTTGTGTCGGGTAGATTTAGCGTTATTGATTTTTTTTCTGCGTCATATCGAAATAAGTTTTTTACATCGGCAAATATATCGCTTATTCGGAAGGCTACTTCTTGAAGTTCCAAATTTCCTGACTCTACTCTAGATATGTCAAGAATATCATTTACCACTCTGAGCAAATGGTTTGAGGCGCTATTGATAGTGCTAAGATATTGTTTTTGTTTTGAGTCAAGCTTTGTCGTCAAGGCCAAATTGGTATAGCCTATAATTGCATTCATGGGCGTTCTGATTTCATGGCTCATATTAGCTAAGAATTGGCTTTTGGTTTCGGTTGCGGCCACGGCTAATCGTTTTTCTTGCTCTGCTTCCACTCTTTTTTTCCGCTCAGTGATGTCTATTATAGATCCTTCAATGTGTAAAGGTTTGGCCGCATCATCAAGAACCAGGTGGGCGGATAGAACGACCCAAATTTCAACCTTGTCCAAACGGCGTATTTTAGTTTCGAAACCAACCACGGATTTACCGTTTGCAATGGTAGTAATAAAATTCTTCTGAGTAGCTTCTTCAACAAAAAATAAACCAGGATCAACTTTTTTGGAAGAAGGTAACCCTTGTTGGGTATCAAATCCAATAAGTTTTCTTGCGGCAGGATTTAATGTAATGATGTCGCCCTTGAATGATATTTCGAATATGCCCTCAACGGCATTCTCATATAGAGACAAGTATTTATTCCGTGAATCCTTTAGTTGTTGATAAAGTTTTGCATTTTCAATCGCGAT
>JBLHIH010000136.1:0-10543 GCA_047616645.1 Flavobacterium sp.
GACAGCACGAGCAAACATTAAGCGATTTTGCTGTCCACCACTAAGATCTCCTACTCGATATTGGCTTTCTGTACTGGTAAATCCCAGCTCATTGAGTAATTGTTCAACTTTGAAATAGTTAGACTCTCGTTGCTCTTCGGTAAATTTATTCGCAAGCGCGTCAGAGAGGCTGAGGTCGATTAAGGAAGGATCGATAAATTGTTCTACAGTCTCTAACTGCAAGCTTCTGCTTCGAGATAGATCTCCGTTATCGGCCTCTAGGGTTCCATTGATAATTGAAAGCAGGGTGGATTTCCCGGATCCATTGTGACCGACAAGACCAATTCGATCACCTTGATTAATAGTTAGATTTAAAGAGTCAAAGAGGTTTTTTGTTCCAGCGGAATGACAAATTCGATGACATTGTATGAGTAAACTCACATCCGTTCCAGAAAAGTTTTTAGGGTTTGATAAGTAAAAGGCCAACCGAGTTCTGGACCATTTTCTGATGTTTGAATGACGGGAATTCGAATGCCATATTTTTCAATGAGGGTATCGGAGTTACCGATTTCAATCTCTTTGATCGCGATGGCCTTATCCTTTATATTGTATTCATTTAGTATTTTGAGCGCATCGGAGCAGAGATGACATCCCAAGGTTGTGTATAGTCTGACAGTGATGGGCACGGTATTTGTCCTATTACTTATTTGGATCTTGAGACATATAGATTGATTCGATTAAATAATCTGATCCAAAGGTGGCAGTCTAAAGAAGTTTATTGCATTTTTAGTCGTTTGACTTGCGATATCTTCATATGAGGTTTCTAGAATGTCCGCAATAAACTGACAAATGTGGATTAGGTTTTGTGGCTCGTTTCGTCTTGATTTTGGTTTTGGCCTTATGGTTCGTGGCATAAGATAGGGAGAGTCTGTTTCTATCATCAATTTTCTCATTGGAATATCTTTCAATAAGGGTATTAAATGTGTGCCGCGCCGCTCATCGCAGACCCAGCCAGTGATACCAATGGAACAATCGAGGTCAAGATAAGCGTGTAGTGCTTCCTTCTCCCCAGTAAAACAGTGTACGACAACCTCGCTTAATTTATCCCGATAGGGTTGAAGCACATTTTTGAATGCGGGATAGGCATCTCGTTCATGTAAAAATAGAGGAAGACCGGTTTCTATTGCGAGTTCTATGTGTGATTCAAAAGATGCGATTTGAACTGCTCTAGGGCTGATGTCTCTAAAATAGTCCAATCCAGTTTCACCGATGGCTTTGACTTGTGGCTCTGCTGACAATTTGCGAAGCCGATCTATCACAGATGAGTTTGTGTCTTCTGCGTAGTGAGGATGTATCCCCACTGTTGAAAATAGATTCTTAGGAAGCCTTTGGGCAAGTTTAAGTGCGCCTTCGCTACTCGTTAAATCAGCACCGGTAACAATGAGTTGATTGATATGTTTTAAGGATGCAGCCTTTAGAACAGACTCCAAGTCATCTGAGAAAGATTCGTGGGTTAGATTTGCACCAATATCGATGAGATCAATTGACATGTCGTTTAACTATAGGTGAAAAAAAGAATTATACCCGACTTAGCTAGTTCCCGACCCTAAATTGGTGAATTCTGCTAAAAATCGCCAAACTGTAAGTGAGTTAGATATCACCTTAAAACCCTTAAAAGGGAAGTGCAGAACACTGCTTAGTTGACGTTTTTTTTCTGTATGTGTGTTAGGAGGGAATGGATTGATGCCAGACGATACTCTCTTGATGGACGTCATTGATATATTCTGGTGAAATTCCATACTTCAAAAGGTAAGGCCAGTTTAATTCGCCAAATTCGGCTTTTTCTAAATGAATTACCGTTGCTAAAATCTCTCCATAAAGCCCTTTTTGATATAGAAGTGCATCGATTAGCTCTTCGTTTAGAGAAAGCTTATTGACAACCGATTCAAGGGGCTGATCAAAAAATGCATCTAAGAGTGAAAATAAACCCACCGAGAAAAATACCGAAGTTTGATCTTTAGATACTTTCAACCCTAGTTTTTCAAACATTCTGGCCCGTAACACCGATTGATCTTTTAGCGCGTTTGGCTTGTCGGATAGCTTAGAAAGTGCCAACAAACTCGCCAAACTGCGAATCAGATCTAAACCTAGGTAGATGATAGCTTTAGCTAAGGACTCAATTTTTCTTCTGGGTAGATTACTTGCTGAGTTAACAAGTTTAAGTACTTTGAAACTAAGTACTGGATCTCGAGAGATTAATGCTTCCAACTCATCAATGCCGATTGTGGGATTTTGTAACTTGTTGAGTAACTCAAGTACCAATAGTTTACTCGGAGGGATGTCTTTCCCAGAAATGATTTCTGGTCTACTTAAAAAGAACCCTTGAAATAAGCCAAAGCCCAAACCTCGACACCTCTCCCACATTTCATTACTTTCAACTTTTTCTGCCAGCAGGGTGACATTGTATTTTCTAAGTTGAGCAACATGATCTTCAAGCTCTTCATTGCTTAGCGATAAAACGTCGATTTAAACAATATCAGCGAAGGGTAAGATACGGTGACTTTGATCACTGTAGATGAAATCATCTAATGCAATTGTATAGTTCTGGTCTCTTAAGGCAGATAAACGCTTAACTAAACTGTCAGTGATGTTGATGTCTTCAAGTACCTCTATGACAAAGTGATTTTTGTCAAATGGTGGTGGTTCTGCAATCAACTTTTCAGTGAAAATTATATATGCCTTCTTATTGCCGATGATTTTATCGATATTAAAATGTGTGAAAACGTTAACCAAGACTTCTGAAGTTGCCTTATCTCCATTGACCACATTTGCATGATTATTATCGTATTGCCGAAATAATAATTCATAAGCAACTATCTGATTAGTCTGATCAAAAATTGGCTGTCGAGCCATGAGTACACGTTCGTGCATGATTAGAATAACTCTATGTCGTCACCGGAGTCGTCTTCCAGAGGCGCTTGGCTAAAATTGTGATGATAGATTTCTAAGGCCTCAGCAACACTCGCTCCCATAGTGATGTGTTCGAACATGATGTGCTCGATCTCCATTGGGTAGCTATCCTTGATATCTAGTTGTAATTGTTTGCAGTATTCTTGGGGGTGGTAGTGATCTGCCGTCGAAATAATATTGCAACCCTTACTGGGTGCAGTCGTTACATGTTCCAGTCGTTGTGTGTTGCTGTCGTGAAATTGACACGCGGAAATTGACAACTTCAGCGGGTCACTTATTTTCTTAGCGGATAACCGCTGAAAGACTTCGGTATCTTCGTACATAGATGTTTCTATCTGAACCGTCGACAGATACAACATGATTGATGTTTCTTTTAACTGAGACCGTTCTGTGTAGCAAGTTGGGCTAGGACTTGAATCCATTAATATGTACTCTACCAATTTGAATGACAAATGGTTGCGCATCGCACCGGGATGCATGCCTATGCAACACAAGTTCTATTGATAAGCATAGTTGAAGTGGTTGTACTTGCAGGCTTAAAATTATGGTAGATCAGATTAGGGGCCGGTGCGTGATACAAGTGACTTGTCAAGGGCTTTCCGCCTACCTAAGTCTAATTCCTGAGGACTGAATAGTAGGGCTTCATTATTCAGTCGGTGCTGATAGATGCTAGAGAACATCAATACATTGATGACATAGCTACGTGTCTCTTTGAAGGGAATCGTTTCAATCCAGACATCGAGGGGTATGCTATCGTCACGCCATTTTCTAGCCCGCGAAGGGCCTGCGTTGTAGGCAGCTGATGCGAGAACACGACTGTAGTCGAATTTCCTAAGTAGTTGGCCTAGATAGGTACTGCCGATACTGATATTGATCTCGGGATCAGTCAGTCGCTTGTTGCTGGGTGTCTTTTTTTCTTTCAGCACGTATTGCGCGGTTGAAGGAAGAACTTGCATTATACCCAAGGCACCAGCACTCGACTTTGCATCTGGCATAAAGGCGCTCTCCTGTCTCGCAATTGCCAGGCTCCAGCTTAAGGGAATGTCTGATGCTCTAGCACCTGAAATAAAATTATGGGTATAGGCGAAGGGAAAACGGATGTTAAGGTCGTTTCGATTTTTGGCCTGAATGGTCGATTGAATCGATTGTTTGTACCATCCCCATTTTTGAGCCAAATACGCCGCAATCTGATGTTCTTTTGCTGAAAAGTCATTGGTGGTAAAACGCCACTCTCTGCGAGCTTGGGTTTTTTCTCCTAGAATAAATAGTTCGAGCGCTCTTTGTATACCAGGTGTCTCCTCCAATGCGAGTATTTCTTCCTGTGCGACGTCAACGGCATCATTATTGTACTGATAGTCCTTTTTTAGTGCATCGGCAGCAAGAAAACCGTAGAAGCTACGTTCTTTTGATAGGGTTTCATAAATCTGATTGCCTTTTACGCGATTTTCATCCACCTTGGATTGAGTAAAAGCTCTTGCCTTCCAATATTGCCAGCGCTCTGAATGTTGACTTTTAACATCAAGGCTATTGAGTTGAGAGAGGGTATTTTCCCAATTTAATTGACGAAGTGAACTCAATAGCCGTTTTTCAATTATGCGCTGATCATTCGTTATCTCTGAGGGAATTCGATCTAGCGCACTTATATTCTTAGGTAAACTTGCTAAACGCATCGCGATATAAAGGTAGGTTTGCTTTAGCGCATCGGTATCAAAATTTTGTTCTACCTTATATTTTTCTAGATGCTTGAGTGCACTTAGGGGATCTTTATGCGCTAGACGTTTTAGTCCGTGAAGTATTACCTCTTGGCTTTTTTCATTTTCTTGATCATTTTTTGGAGAAAGTTTTCTATGTTGTATGACATTCGACGGTCGACGATGAACAAGTAAATAGTTGCTCGCAAGGACCTTGTCCGCTTTATGAAGGAAGCGTTGTAGATAAGATGCCAGGCTCACTTTGTTTGCGTTTAGGGATAGGGTAAAGCGTTCCCATGCAATATCTCGGGTAAGTCTTCCTGCGTCTTTCCAAACTTTAAAAATTGAATCACAGGCGTCTGGTTGAGAATAGTTAACCAACCAGAGCTTGTTGGCGATTGAAAATGCGGCTTCTATTTTACCCGTTCTATATAAGGCGTAGGCTTGATAACACCGATTTTTCGAGCTAGCACTCTGTTCCTGATAGTGCTTAAGAAAAGTTTCCCACTTATTGTTTTTTGCGAAATTCCGAAGCCATTTCTGACGAAGCTGATTGGCAAGGGGTGTATCCTGGTACTGTGAAATAAATGAGAGAATTCCGGATTCAGTTTGCCGAGAAATTCGATGTGCTTTCTCTGTGTACTCGATATATGGGTAAAGCGGGTAGTCGCGAATCTTCAAACCAACTTTACTCAGAGTTTGTTTATACTTTGTTCTTTGGTTTGATTTTATTAGGTAAATGAGATCGTTATAAATTTCTCGTTTGTCAAAATTTGAAACAAGCTTGCTCTCGGCAACCTTAAATTCTGTTCCTGCGTACCCAGTGCCGGCTTGAGCGTCAAGTATGAAAGCACTGATGCAGAAAACAAGAAGACCTAAGGAAGACATTAAAGGGTGTGATTTCGGTCGCATTATCTTTCTAGTAAACTTAATTGAGGTTTAAAGATAGCGAATTTGTATGCGGAAGGTAAAGTCTTGATAAACTTTTTATCTGGTTATTTTGAAGTTCAACCTTAATTTCCGACTCTAACCGCGAGGACATCACAAGGTGCTCCGTGAAGTACACCGTTGGCAGTTGATCCTAATAGAAGGGCTAAACCATGCCTGCCATGGCTGCCAACAACGATAAGGTCAGCATTGATCTGATTTGCTAAGGAGTGAATTTCCGTTTCTGGTCGACCAAAAATAAGGTGTTGGTCTTCTTCGGGGATACTGAGGCTTTTGGCAAATTCCGATAAATGGATCTTGGCGGTATCCTGAATTTGCTCCTGAATGGTGGATAGATCCATTGGTATATCCCCGCCATAGGCAAGGCTTAGTGGTTCTATGACGTGGAGACAACTGAGTTTAGCCCCACTGGCCGCTCGTAGGGCGCAAGCACGTTTAGCGACTAAACGAGATTCTTCTGTCAGGTCTACTGCAGCGAGAATATGTGTATATTCAGCCATGTCTTCTACCTCTTAAGTCTGCTCAATTAATTTTGTTATTATTTGATCTTAAGCTTTGGCAAATGTACACAGGTTCAATGAGAGTCTCAAGAAAGTTTTGCAATGAAGTGTAAGTATCTTCGAGTTTTATAAATAGTGGTAATATAGTATCGTCTGGTGAATAACCGGTATCTATTCAGGTATGGGGAGAGCTTAGGTTTTTAAGGCAGATTGATGTGGTTTACCTGATCAGCATTTTTGTAATACTCATGATATTGGCGCCGATTCTCGCCATTCTGCCGAGTGCGGAACAAAAAGATCAATTAAAAAAGCGTAAACTTGCGATGGCAAAGGGCGTACGAGTTCAGCTGACTCATGTTGATGATCCGGATCCGGATCCGTCGAAATATCTATCTAATACAGGTCAGCCATTAGATAGGAAATTACCAATTGTAGCTTATCGCTTAGCGCGTCCTCGCCCTGAGATGTGGCATGAAAGACCGGCGGCTAATTGGGGTTTTTTCCAAGCAAGAGAAACGTCTATTTCAACTGTGGTTGATTATGGCGTTACAGGCTGGCACTGTGATCAAAGCCCTCAAAATGGATTCAGCCCAGTTTGGGAAAAGTTTTTTCAAGAGAAATTACCTCGTTTGCCAAGGGATGTTATCCGCGTTGAGGAAAATAAATTTATGGTGACAATATACTGGAAAGAAAAAGGCGAAGTAGATGAAGTGCTCGATTTTCTCTGTACCTGTACTCAATTGGAGTTTGATAATTAGTCGCGCGTTGAGGGCATTTTGGAAGGTGTTTCTAAAATTCAGGCTTGACAAATCTATGGATTTCTCTGCTATGTTAAAAGAGAAGTCGAGTTCGAGAGAAAAATTTTGTGCTTGACCTTGCGTTCCTAAAACACTATATATGTCGACTTTTTTAAATCTACAATAAAAGCGCAGAAATAAAACTGTACGAACTTAGGTAAAAATATGGGCAAATCTCTGGTTATCGTCGAGTCTCCAGCAAAAGCGAAGACGATCAATAAATATTTAGGTAAAGACTTTATTGTGAAGTCTAGTGTCGGCCATATCCGAGATTTACCTACCAGTGGTAGTAGTAAGGCAGATCCAAAGGCGCGAGCTAAGGAAGCGGCAATTACAAGAAAAATGGCGCCGGAAAAAAAAGAAGCCCATAAAAAACAGAAAGCAAAAAAACAGCTAATCGCCCGAATGGGGATCGACCCAGAAAATGACTGGGCCGCCAATTATCAAATTTTACCTGGAAAAGAGAAGGTCGTCAGTGACCTTCAGAAGCTCGCTAAGGATGCAGATCATATCTACCTTGCAACTGACTTGGATAGGGAAGGAGAGGCGATTGCATGGCATTTACGCGAGGCAATTGGCGGTGATGACAGCCGTTATAGCAGGGTAGTTTTTAATGAAATTACCGAAAAAGCAATTAAAGCCGCCTTCGAAGAACCTGGCGAAGTTAATATGGCGATGGTCAATGCGCAGCAATCAAGACGATTCCTAGATCGAGTGGTTGGCTTTATGGTCTCGCCTCTTTTATGGTCTAAGATCGCAAGAGGTCTTTCAGCGGGAAGAGTACAATCAGTTGCTGTCAGACTAATAGCGGAAAGAGAAAAAGAAATTAGGGCGTTTAATCCTGAAGAATTTTGGGAAGTTCATGCTGACCTTAAAGCAAGTTCTGAGCAACAAGCTGTTAAATTTCAGCTTTTCAAGCAAGCTGCCAAAGCTTTTCGACCCACCAACAAAGCGCAAACCGACTTAGTCCTGAAAACACTTAATAGCGCTGACTATATAGTCCGTAGTTGCGAAGGAAAACCTACACAAACTCGTCCAAGTGCACCATTTATAACCTCAACCTTACAGCAGGCTGCAAGCACACGTCTAGGTTTTGGTGTGAAGAAAACGATGATGTTGGCTCAACGATTATATGAAGCTGGTTACATTACTTACATGAGGACCGATTCGAATAATTTGAGTGCCGATGCTGTCAACAGTTGCCGGGATTTAATAAAATCAGATTATGGAAAGGCATACTTGCCGGACGATCCTAGAATTTATTCTAGTAAGGACGGCGCTCAGGAAGCTCATGAGGCTATCCGGCCATCAGATGTGACCGTTAAGACAACGGCTATTGCCGGCATGGAAAGAGATTCAGAACGTTTGTACGAATTAATCTGGCGTCAATTTGTCGCCTGCCAAATGCCAAACGCTAAGTACACTAGTACAACTGTATTGGTTGATGCTGAAGATCTTGAGCTGAAAGTTCGCGGTCGCGTCCTTAAATTTGATGGTTATACCAAAGTTCAGACACCGACGGGAAAAAAGGAAGAGGAAGCGATATTACCTGAATACCAGAAAGGTCAGATACTCGTTTTGAACGAATTGTTCCCGGTTCAACATTTTACAAAACCTAAGCCGAGATTCGGAGAGGCGAGCCTTGTCAAGGAATTGGAAAAAAGAGGCATTGGACGTCCTTCAACTTATGCCTCTATCATCACGACGATTCAAGATCGTGGTTATGCATCCTTAACCAACAAGCGATTTTATGCTGAGAAGATAGGTGAACTCGTTACAGATCGTTTGGTCGAAAGCTTTCAAGACTTGTTGGATTATGGTTTTACTGCACAGTTAGAAGAATCTCTCGATGAAGTTTCTGACGGCAAAGTTGAGTGGAAAGCTTTATTAAATAATTTCTATTCAGAATTTGAAGGTCAAGTTAGTGCGGCTAATCAAGATGATGGGATGAGGCCTAACGATCCAACAATGACTGACATCGAGTGCCCCTTATGTTCGAGGGAAATGCAAATTCGAACAGCCAGCACCGGTGTTTTCTTAGGTTGTTCGGGGTACGCCTTGCCTCCTAAGGAGCGCTGTAAACAAACAATTAATCTTGTTTCTGGTGATGAAGCGATTGACGCAAATGCTGACAATGAAGAGGAAGAATCCAGAATTCTAAGAACCAAGCGTCGTTGCGGTAAGTGCGATGCTGCGATGGATTCTTATTTGATTGATACAGAGCGCAAGTTACATATCTGTGGCAATAACCCAGATTGCGAAGGATTTGAGATTGAAGCAGGTGAATTCAAAATAAAAGGCTATGACGGTCCAATCATTGAGTGTGATAAATGTGAAGCTGAAATGCAGCTAAGAACTGGACGATTTGGAAAATACTTTGCCTGCTCAAACGAGGAGTGTAAAAATACAAGAAAGCTTTTACGCAGTGGCGAAGCTGCGCCTCCAAAAATGGACCCTGTGCTCATGCCAGAGCTGCAGTGTAGGAAAGTTGATGATACCTATATATTGAGAGATGGTGCGGCTGGTATATTCCTTGCTGCTAGTCAATTTCCGAAAAACCGAGAAACTAGGGCACCACTTGTCGCAGAATTAATTCCCCATCAAAATGAAATTGACCCTAAATATGCATTTTTGATGAGGGCACCAGCAGCGGATTCTGATGGCAGGCCTAGCCTCGTGAAGTTTTCTCGTAAAACCAAAGAACAATTTGTTATTACCGAAAATGAGGAAGGCAAGCCAACTGGATGGCGTGCTGACTACGTAAGTGGAAGCTGGCAAGTGACAGAAAAAGAAAAAGTTGTCAAAAAGAAACCTGCTAAGAAGAAACCTGCTAAGAAGAAAGCGGTTAAGAAAGAAGCTAAGAAAGAAGCCTAAGCTCGAATAAAAAGCTCGAATAAAAAGCCTCGAGTGTCAGTGCCGAATTACACCAACCATTAAACCTTCAATGGCAAAAGCTTGTTCACGTAGATCTACTTCAATGGGAGAGTAGTTCTCGTTTTCAGGTAACAAGGTTACTAGATATTTGCTTCTGCTTTTTTTGTAACGTTTGACAGTAACTTCGTCTTCTATTCTAGCGACTATGATGTCACCATTATTAATTTGTTGTGTTCTGTGGACAGCAATTAAGTCTCCATCCAGTATGCCGCATTCGATCATGCTGTCACCATGTACTGTCAATAAGTAATCTGCTTGAGGTTTGAAAAAACTGGGAGGTATTTCACAGTAATCTTCGATATTTTCTTCCGCAAGGATAGGATTACCCGCTGCAACTCGCCCAATAATAGGTAAGCCTTCTTCCTCAACAGGTAATCTAATACCTCGAGAAGTACCGGGTATCATTTCAATTGCGCCTTTCCTTGCCAGTGCTTTTAAGTGCTCTTCAGAGGCATTTGCACTTTTAAATCCAAGCTCTTGTGCGATATCAGCCCTTGTAGGAGGGTAACCGGTTTCATTCATATATGATTTAATGAATTCCAGTACTTCTGTTTGTCTAGCAGTTAACTTAATCATGTCTGGTTTCACCTTTTATGCGGAACATTTCTTTTTTCAAGCAACTATTTATTAAGCGTTGTTTGCTAGAAGCTCTTTGTTAGTAGTTCTTTGCTAATAGCGCTCTCTAACACCGTGTTGTTAATACCGTGTTGTTAATACCGTGTTG
>JBLHIH010000137.1:0-10542 GCA_047616645.1 Flavobacterium sp.
AAAAGGCCTTAAGGTAGCAAATCCGGAGGGTTATTCTTCATCAAAGGCTATTTGGGTAGAAGATATTCAAGTTGTTCTAGATCTAAGTTCTCTCACATCTGACAGCATTGTCATAAAGAGCATTATTTTAGACGGACCGGAAATTACCTACGAAACGCATCTTCTAGCGAGTAATATTGGAGAATTGCAAAAACGGGCTGAATCTCAAAACGGAAATGGTGAACCTGTCGAAGCCAATAGTGAGGAAGATGAAAGCAACATCATTATCGGCCATCTTGAAATGCGCAATTCGAAAATTGGTGTAAGAACCCCTTTACTTGACAAACCAATTGCCCTCAAACTCCCCATTTTGACGCTAAAAAACTTGGGTAAAAATGATGACGCTTCCGTTAAAAAAGTTATTGTAGAAGTGTTAACTGCTTTAAACAAAGCTTTGGTTCCCCTCATTACAGAGAATGCAGGTATTGGGGATCAACTGAAAGAGGCCAGTAAAAATCTGGGTGACAAGTTAAAGGGATTATTTAAATGATCAAATTCATCATCGGGAAGGCAGTATGTCTAATGCTTATCTGCTTCAGTAACGCTTTACTAGCCAAAGAAGGCTAAAGTAGAGCGATCACCTTTTATAAGAGAGCATCCGCCGTCGAGTCCAAGCGCAGGTCCAAGTAAAGAGACCGCTACATTAGATATGTTATGCATTGAGCTTAGAGAAATTAACCAAAAATTTCAAAGAGGTAATTACGGTGAGTAGTGATGTAGACAAAATCAGAATTAACGATAAGGAACTATTCTGAGAGTACTTTTAAATCAGAATATACGTGAGCATGAATAATTGAGGCAGCAGAATCTAATAATGAATGATGAAAAACAATTAACCCACCTGGATGCCAATGGTAAAGCTCAGATGGTAGATGTTTCAGATAAACAAGAAAGCCAACGTTTAGCCGTAGCCAGAGGTTCTATTTGTATGTCAGCGGACACCTTACGCCTTATTGAAGAGGGAGGCCACAAGAAGGGTGACGTATTTGCCGTCGCGCGAATCGCTGGAATTCAAGGTGCTAAGAAATGTGCAGATCTTATCCCTCTTTGTCATCCCTTGGCTTTAAGTTCAATAAAAGTCAACTTTGAAGTCGATAAGGAAAGAAATCAGGTTTACATAGAAAGTATTTGTAAGCTTGTTGGTCGAACTGGTGTCGAAATGGAAGCACTAACAGCTGTATCCGTTGCGGCTTTGACAATTTATGATATGTGTAAAGCGGTGGATAAAAATATGGTTATCGGTCAAATTGCCGTACAAGAAAAACGCGGTGGGAAGTCTGGAGATTGGCAAAGGTGATTAGTATCAATATAAAACTTTTCGCGAGTTTAAGAGAAAGTTTGGGCGGACATGATTTTGCTCTAGAAATAAAACAGGGATTGACGATTACTGAATTGACAAGGTTTTTAGGAGAATCCAAAGGGCCAAAATGGCACGATATTCTGACAGCAGACAATGTCATTACTGCGATTAACCAAACAATAGTAGAGCGTACCCAGGTACTCTGTGATGGCGATGAGTTAGCCTATTTCCCCCCTGTGACAGGAGGGTAAAGATGATTTCTGTCATTGTTCAAGAAGAGGATTTCGATATTGGAATAGAGTCACAAAAACTCGCTTCCACAACAAACACCATTGGTGCAATAAGCACGTTTACTGGTTACGTACGGAATATTAACAATCAAGAAACAGTATCTTCCCTTTTTCTTGAGCATTATCCCGGTATGACAGAAAGGCAAATTTCTTCAATCGCTGAAGAAGCAGTAAAACGATGGCGACTCGAAGGCCTTACTGTCATACATCGCGTGGGTGATCTTCAACCAGGAGATCAAATCGTATTTGTCGCCGTCGCAAGTCAGCACAGAGGTGACGCTTTTGCTGCCTGTGAGTACATAATGGATTTTCTAAAGACAAAGGCGGCTTTCTGGAAACGTGAGAAAATACCCGATGGATCTCGCTGGCTTGAGACCAGACAAACTGACGTAGAAGCTGTTGCTAAATGGGAAAAAACGTAAGTTAACTAGTTTTAATGCAGGCTACAGGGTTCTCGATTTAGGGTTTCTCGATTTGGACCTTGAAGCTTGTGACTTTTCTCTTTCTTCTCCTTTCCCATTAGGCAGTGTGACCTGAAGACGTTTGTATTCCCCGATTGGAATATTGTCAACTAACCATGGTCCAATTTGATTTCTAAAAAGTCGAAGTGTCGGAAAACCTACGTTCGCCGTCATTCTTCTTATCTGTCGATTCCTACCTTCGGTAATACCCATCTCTAACCATGAAGTCGGAATATTTGCACGAAATCTGATGGGCGGAGTTCTAATCGGTAATGGACTCTCTTGTAACTTTTTAACTTTTGCGGGTTTAGATAGACCATCTTTCAGTACAACGCCTTGTTGTAAAGATAAAATCGCCTTATCCGTGATCTCACCTTCAACTTGAACCCAATAGGTTTTCTCTAGCTTATAACGAGGTTCTGCAATGTGAGCTTGTAACTTACCGTCATTCGTTAAGAGTAATAATCCTTCAGACTCCAAGTCTAATCGGCCGGCTGGGTAAAACTTTGGGAGCTTAATAAACTCCGCTAATGTTGTGACGTCGGATTTTTCTCTGAATTGCGAAATAACCCCAAAGGGCTTATTAAATAATAGTAAATTGGTCATAAGCGAATATGCGTATTCAACGATACTGTAGGGGAATTAAGAGGGCTCTGTAAGTGACTCGATAGATTGTATATTAATGGCATGAAATCCTTTTGGTCCCTCGATAATGTCAAAGGAAACCGCTTGGCCTGCCTTAAGGGTTTTATATCCGTCTATCTGAATAGAAGAGTAGTGAGCAAAATAATCCTCACGTGAATCTTCGCTAAGAATAAAACCATAGCCTTTAGCGTTATTAAACCACTTAACTTGACCTGTAGGCATCTTTACCGACCTCCGATCACATCATTATGAGTGTACTTTATGGCCTTTCATGTCACTTCGTCAAGTTTCTCACTTGATTATCTCTAAATCGTCTCCACTTATGGAAAGGTAGTATTTATTTATATAAGAAGTAAACTATATATAGCGCCACAGTGGTGTACGATAAAAAAACTGAAATGTAATAACGGATGTGGGAAACGTGTTCAAAAGTAGTCTAGTATTAAATGAAGCATCCGGTAATGGTCCCAACGAAGAAGATCCTGATTATGGGATGGGCATCGGCGTAGCAGAGGAAAAGTCTAAGCCAAAGTTACAGAAACCGAACATGTATAAAGTCATCTTGCTCAATGACGATTACACGCCGATGGAGTTTGTCATCGAGGTGCTACAAGTTTTTTTTATGATGAACAGAGAGAAAGCAACTCAAATAATGTTAGCCATACATACGGCGGGTAAAGCAACTTGTGGTATTTATACGATGGATGTAGCAGAGACAAAGTCGATGCAAATCAACGTTTATGCTCAGGAATGTCAACATCCGCTAATTTCCATTATTGAAGCTGCCGACTAAACCGTTTTAACACTAGGTAGGCATGGTTTTTATTAAAATTATCACATGCTATTTTGACTTAGATAGGAAGAGAAATGCTGAGTAAAGATTTAGAAATCACATTAAATTTAGCTTTCAAAGAGGCTAGAACAAAAAGGCACGAGTTAATGTCTGTGGAGCACCTATTGTTGGCGCTTACCGACAATGATGCAGCAGCGACTGTTCTAAGAGCGTGTGGAGCAGATTTAGATGCATTGCGGCGAGAGTTGCTCGAATTTCTTGATGCGACAACACCTTTGATTCCTAAATCAGACACTGACAGAGAAACTCAGCCCACCCTTGGGTTTCAACGAGTCCTGCAGAGAGCGGTATTTCATGTCCAATCGTCCGGAAGAAAAGAGGTTGCTGGCAGCAGTGTCTTAGTGGCCATTTTCAGCGAACAAGAAAGCCATGCCGTTTACATACTCAAACAGCAAGATATTAATCGAATAGACGTCGTTAATTACATTGCTCACGGCACACCAAGGTCAGGTGAAGAAGACGACTCAGAGCAGATCGAAAATTTGGGCGAAGAGGCCGTAAGCGAAGAAAAAGCACCAACACCTCTTGAAAGCTTTGCCACTAACTTAAATGATCAAGCCCGAGCAGGAATGATTGATCCTCTCGTTGGTCGTGCTGATGAAGTAGAGCGCGTGATTCAAATTTTATCAAGACGCCGAAAAAATAATCCCTTGCTAGTAGGTGAGTCAGGTGTCGGTAAAACTGCCATCGCCGAAGGCTTGGCTAAGATGATAGTTGACGGGGAAGTGCCGGATGTTATTAAGGACAGCACAGTATTCTCGTTAGATCTTGGAGCATTGCTTGCAGGAACTAAATATAGGGGTGACTTTGAGAAACGTCTAAAGATGTTACTTAATCAACTGAAAGAACAGGATAACCAAATCCTTTTTATTGATGAGATACATACAATTATAGGTGCGGGCGCGGCTTCTGGTGGCGTTATGGATGCATCAAATTTGCTTAAACCCTTGTTAGCATCTGGACAGATTCGGTGCATGGGATCGACAACCTACCAAGAATACAGAGGCATTTTTGACAAAGATCGCGCTTTGTCTCGCCGTTTTCAAAAAATTGATGTGGAAGAGCCCAGCGTAACTGAGACCTATCAAATTTTAAAGGGGTTAAAAAGCCATTTTGAAGACCATCATCATCTGCGTTATACGGATAAAGCACTCAGAGTCGCCGCTGAGCTAGCAGATCGTTACATTAATGACAGATTTATGCCAGATAAGGCAATCGATGTCATTGACGAAGTCGGTGCCTATCAGCAACTCCAACCCCCTTCAAAACGTAAGAAGCTAATAAACGTAAGTGATATAGAAAAAATGGTTGCCAAAATTGCGAGAATTCCAGCAGCTACCGTTTCTTCATCTGACAAAAAAGCCTTAAAGGATCTCGATAAAAATTTGAAGATGGTAATCTTCGGTCAAGATTCAGCTATTGATACCCTGTCAGGAGCGATCAAACTTTCAAGAGCTGGATTAAAGGATGATCAGAAACCTATTGGCTCGTTCCTATTTGCAGGGCCGACGGGCGTTGGTAAGACCGAAGTATGTCGTCAATTAGCGGGAATTATGGGTATCGAGCTTGTCAGATTCGACATGTCTGAATACATGGAAAGACATACTGTTTCCCGCCTAATAGGAGCACCTCCTGGATATGTTGGATATGATCAAGGCGGTTTATTAACAGAGGCTGTAACCAAGCATCCACACTGTGTTTTATTGTTAGACGAAGTTGAAAAGGCACACCCCGAAGTTTTTAATTTACTCTTGCAAGTCATGGATCACGGAACACTAACCGATAACAACGGTCGTGCCGCAGACTTTAGAAACGTCATTATCATTATGACAACCAATGCAGGTGCGCAAGAAATGAGCCGTTCTTCTATCGGCTTTGTAAATCAAGATAACTCAACTGATGGCATGGAAGTGCTGAAGAAAATGTTTACGCCTGAGTTCAGAAATCGACTTGATTCAATAATTCAATTTGATTCACTCTCGACGGAAGTTATTGGTACCGTGGTTGATAAATTCCTCGTTGAAGTTCAAGTTCAATTGGATAGCAAGAAGGTTGTTTTGGAAATAAGTGATGAGGCGCGAGAGTGGTTGGTCATCAATGGATACGACGAGAATATGGGCGCTAGGCCCATGCAAAGACTTATCCAATCTAAGATTAAAAGGGAATTGGCGGAAGATATTTTGTTCGGCGGACTTTCACATGGAGGAGGCATTGTGCAAGTACTGGTAGAGAATAATGATTTGATCTTGCGAATTGAAGAGTCTAAAAAGGAATCTGCTACAACTTGAACTTGTTAAAGTTCAAGTTTGCTTATTGAATTTTACTTATTTAGCGTCAAGACTACTCTCTAAAAGTAATGCGCCCTTTGGTTAAATCATAGGGCGTCAGCTCAACTTTCACTGAATCACCTGTCAAAATTTTAATATAGTTCTTACGCATCTTACCTGAGATGTGCGCAATTATTTCATGACCATTTTCTAACTCAACTTTAAACATTGTGTTAGGTAAAGTATCTGTAACAGTACCTGTCATTTGTATTTGTTCTTCCTTAGCCATTCAACT
Source organism: Flavobacterium sp. (assembly GCA_047616645.1). Taxonomy (GTDB): domain Bacteria; phylum Pseudomonadota; class Gammaproteobacteria; order Pseudomonadales; family Azotimanducaceae; genus JAHRVQ01. The sequence continues at coordinate 6,151 of JBLHIH010000137.1, forward strand.
CCTCGGGAATTAATTCTTGTATATCGTAAAAGCGGTGCATTTTGCCCGAATTTAAAACTATAAGCAAAGCCAATCCCTTATTCTTCTAACCTTCATGCGACAACCACTGATTATCAATGAATAACTCCATGGGTTTATAGTCAGTTTTATAAGACATTTTTTGACATTCTTTTATCCAATAACCCATATAGAGATACGCTAAGTCTTGTTCTAAAGTCGCGTTGAGTAGCCAAAGTATTGCATAAGAACCTAAACTTAAATGACTAAAATCCGGATCAAAAAAAGTATAGATAGCTGACAAGCCATCCTTAAGTCGATCGGCGACGGCAATAGCGACCAACTTACCTTCGTCTCGAAACTCGTAAAAATTAGCCTCCGGCCTCCCATTTACCAAAAAGGAAGTGAACTGTTCCTCATCTGGAGGGTACATATCACCATCTGAATGCCTTGCTCTTATGTAAGCATCATACAACTGAAAAGACGCTTGTTTGAATATAGGCTTGCAAATTGATACATCTAAATGTTGGTTTTTCTTATAAATTTTCCTCTGGGTACGGTTAGCCTTAAAACCGGATACGGGTATTCGTAGTGGAATACAGGCATTACAATCTTGGCAATGAGGGCGATAAATATGCTGACCGCTTCGTCTAAACCCAAGAGCAGAGAGTTCACTGTACTCGCCATTGCTAGTATTATGGTCAGGGTCGACGAACAAAGTTGTCGCTATTTTTGCATCAAGATAGCTGCAATCATGTTCAGGTGTCGTAAAAAATGTTAAGTTCGACAGCGATGTCACATTATCCTCATCATATTGATCTTCCGGATACAGTAAATAAGGTCATTATAACATTACGTTGCATTAGAGATTTTGCCAAAGAGGAAGTATACCCTCAAGGTCCTTCCAAGGTATTTCATCCTTAGGATCGCAATAACCATCCAAGTACTGCTGAAAAATGGATCTTGGAATCAAACGGCAGCCCAAGCTACTTAAATGATCATTTTCTACCTGACAATCAATTAGTGGACAATTATATCGTCCTAGTAATTGACTTAAATAGACAAAAGCCACTTTTGACGCGTCTGTTATATAGTGGAACATGGACTCCCCAAAAAAAAGACGTCCTATCCCAACCCCATATAAACCGCCCACTAGTCTATCGTCTACATAACATTCGATGGAGTGTGCTTTTCCAATTTCATGCAATTTGAGATAAGCATTACGCATCTCTGTCGTTATCCAGGTATCACCATCACTCGATGTACGAGGCTGTGAACAAGCGTCAATTACGGCCTCAAAATCGCTGTCTAATTTAACGATAAATTCATTGCGCTTAAGCCGTTTTCTTAGGGAACGACTAATTTTTATTTCACCATGAAATAATACTGCTCTAGGATTGGGCGACCACCATAGGATAGGTTGGGTGTCATCATACCAGGGGAAAATTCCTTGAGAATAGGCTTTTAAAAGACGTTCAGGATCTAAATCACCTCCAGCTGCGAGCAAACCATTAGGTTCCACCAGCGCTTCATCAAGAGATGGGAATTCAAAATTTGACTCGTCAAGCCAAACAACACTTGTCACGACAGATTATCGATTTCATCCAAGTATTTTTCCGCATCTAGTGCAGCCATACAACCAAATCCAGCTGAAGTGACAGCTTGTCTATAGATTTGATCGGCTACATCACCCGCCGCAAAAATGCCAGGAATGCTGGTTGCAGTCACGCCTCCAGCAAGACCAGATTGAATAGTGATATAGCCATTATCCATCTCTAGCTGATCTTGGAATAAACCAGTATTAGGTGTGTGTCCTATCGCGATAAATACACCGCTTAATTCAATTTCTTCAGTCAGATTCCCATCCACTGACTTAATACGCATACCTGTTACGCCCATATCATCTCCCAATACTTCATCTAGGGTATGGTTCCAGAGAATCTTGATGTTATCTTTATCTCGTACTTTATCTTGGAGTATTTTTTCACCTCGGAACTTATCTCGTCTGTGCACAAGAATCACTTCACTTGCAATATTTGCAAGATATAGCGCCTCTTCCATAGCGGTATTTCCACCTCCAATCACCGCGACAACTTGTTTCTTATAAAAAAAACCATCACAGGTTGCACACGCACTAACACCTCTACCTTTAAATACCTCTTCTGAGGGGAGACCGAGGTACTGGGCAGTTGCCCCAGTCGTAATAACCAGTGCATCACAGGTATATGTTGCTTGATCTCCCTCAAGCCTAAAAGGGCGAGCTGTCAGAACCGCCTTGTTTATGTGATCATAAACAACTCTTGTATCAAATCGCTCTGCATGTTTTTGCATATCGACCATGAGTTCTGGTCCTTGTAAACCCTCAGCTCCAGCAGGCCAGTTATCCACATCAGTCGTTGTTGTAAGCTGGCCCCCGGTTTCGATTCCGGTAATAACCACAGGATTTAGGTTTGCTCGAGCCCCATAAATTGCGGCAGATAAGCCAGCAGGTCCAGAACCTAAAATGAGTAGCTTGTGATGAACTTCTTGCATGTATTCTTCCCATTTTTTATCTTAAAAAGGCGATTTCATCCTAAGTGATTAAATGCTAAATATTCACTTTAGGAAATGTGTATCATTTTATAGAAATTGGTCGTCAAAAGAGGACATATCCACCGATAAAAGGGCCTCCTCTCAAGGAATCGCAATTTACCATAGTTTATTGAAGGTTTTTGAACTCAATTTCAGCGCGTTATGGTACAACTAAAGAATTATAGAACCCACTTAAATTAGGCATTATTTTGTCACCATCAAAACCGATAAAAACAGAAACTAACCACGCCAAGGATCAACTACTTTTAAGGCTTCGTGAAGGTGGGTTAATTGCGCTGACTGCTTTGTGTCTTTATGTCACTTTGGCATTAATGAGCTTTAACCTTGAAGACTCTGGATGGAGCTATACAAGCGGTGAGAACCAAGTAAATAATTTGATGGGAAAGAGCGGCGCTTGGCTAGCGGATGTGATGTTTTTTATCTTTGGTTACCTCACGATTATTTTCCCCACTATTTTAGCTAACCTGGCCTGGAATATGTTTCGAGATCGTAGGGACATACACGTATTTGACTGGTCGATATTTGCTTTCCGCTGTGTTGGTTTTATTTTTACGCTTTTTGCTGGTGCAGGTTTGGCAGCACTTCACTTTTATGGAGATGGTTTAAGCCTACGAGGAGGCAGTGGCGGGGCACTAGGTAGCGAAATTGCCAATTTACTATCACCATCATTCGGATATGTAGGCGCGACCCTTATCTTATTGGCATCTTTTCTTTTTGGTTTAACGGCTTTTGTCGATATCTCATGGCTAAAAGTGATGGATACGATTGGATTAAAAGTGATCCTCTTTTCAGAGTGGGTACATCAAAATTGGCTGAGGATAAAAGTAGAACGCGAAGAAAAATCAAAAATGAAAAAATCAACCGAGAGCAGAAGGGAGGCTCTCGTCAAGCAAATAGAGAAAAACAAACATCGACCCGCTGTCAAAATAGCACCTAAGCCTCCAAAGAAACCTGAAGTAAGCGAACGGGTTGCACGTGAAAAACAAGGTAATCTTTTTAAGGTTGCATCAGTAAATGGGCTACCCGCGCTACATTTACTTGACCAAGCTAACCCTGATGATAAGTCTGGATATTCACCTGATGACCTTGAAGCGATGTCGCGATTGCTAGAATTAAAGCTAAGAGACTATAACATCGAAGCAGATGTTGTTTCTGTCTTTCCCGGACCTGTTATCACGCGCTTTGAAATTCAGCCCGCTCCAGGGGTTAAAGTGAGTCGAATTACCTCTTTGGTGAAGGATCTGGCAAGGTCCCTTGCGGTAATCAGCGTAAGGGTAGTCGAGGTCATTCCAGGCAAACCCTATGTAGGGATAGAAATCCCGAACACAGACCGTGAAATGGTGCGTTTGAGTGAAGTTTTGTCCTCTAAAGCCTACGATGATGCAAGCTCAGCCGTGAGCCTCGCTCTAGGAAACGATATCGCAGGACAACCTATTGTTGTTGATTTAGCAAAAATGCCACATCTACTTGTTGCAGGTACCACAGGGTCTGGTAAGTCAGTTGGTATCAACGCGATGTTGTTATCGCTATTGTTCAAAGCATCTCCGGAAGAAGTAAGGCTTATTTTGGTTGATCCTAAAATGCTTGAACTCGCTGTTTATGAAGGCATACCTCATTTATTGACGCCCGTTGTGACTGACATGAAAGATGCCGCAAATGCACTGAGATGGTGCGTAGCTGAAATGGAGCGGCGTTATCGATTGATGGCGGCAGTAGGTGTCAGAAATGTAAGCGGCTTAAATCGTAAGATTAAGGAGGGCGTAAAGTCAGGGGAAACATTAAAAGATCCGCTTTGGCAACCAT
>JBLHIH010000138.1:0-10429 GCA_047616645.1 Flavobacterium sp.
AAGCGCTCATAAAAGGGCGTAGCGAAGTAAATGCCCCTCAAGAGACATCGGAAAACAATCTCGGAACAGACCCAAGTGATTCACTTGGTATTCAGGACAAACCTCGAATTCACTAGGCTCTAGTGCATATCAATAAATATAAAAAATAAAAACTGGCAATATGGCTTATCTAGTCTATCTTTATGAGCGGATGCCTTTTCTTTCGAGAATAGGTGATCTAGGGCTTCAATGTCCCACGATACCCATCAGTATCTGTGTTACTCCAAATGGTAATTTGCCCGGATCAATAATCCGGGCTTTTTTTTGGTCGCGCTTTAATCAAAAGAAGATGTAGAAGGTCAAAGGCCCAAATAATTGACTAGCTTCTTAACATAGCCTGATTGGGAAAAAATTTTGTTTGAACCTTTAATGAGCAGAGTATCTCCGGCTTTGACTTGAGATAAAAATTGGGCGATATCAATTTCTTCGCAAGAAGCATAATGACCCCAATTTCCGGGGGTTTGTCGAAAGCCTTCACCAATGGTCATTACACCATCGAGTGCTTTCGCTTCTTTAGCTATTTCTTGATGCCTTGCTTGGCTCTGATCTCCTAATTCTAACATCTCGCCTAACAAAGCAATGCGGGCACCTGTTCCGGGTGTTTCTCTTAATGCTTTTATTGCAAAGGACATGCTAGCGGGATTAGCGTTGTAACTATCGTCAATAACTCGAATGCCATTAATAAGTATTTCATTACCTCGCCCATCTGGATTTGTTAGGGACTCAAAATCACGAGCAGCTTGTTGAATATCAGCACCTAAAGCTGAAACCATTGCCATGACAGCGAGGGACGTCAAAACGCGATGATCTCCGTACGTATTCAATCGATAAGAAACTTCTTCACCTAGGATATTCGCAACAATTCTTGTTCCAAGGCTATCCGAAACCCCTTCACCAAATACATCCGCCTTTAAGGCTTTGCTTTCATGATCATTTTTTGGCCTTAAACCAAAAGTAATCACTTTGTTGTATTTCACACTTTGAAGGTTCATTCCAAAGGGTACAATCATTAAGCCACCTTCATCAAGCCCATCTGCAATTGTTAGTTTTTCATTCTGAATAGCTATCAAGTTCTCGAAGTTTCCAATATGAGCCGGTAGAACATTCAGTAATAATGCGATGTGTGGAGAGACTAAGGTAGATAATGGTGCAATTTCTCCTGGATGATTGGTACCAATTTCGAAAATGCCATATTTACTTTCCGCAGGCATTCTCGCTAAAGACAAAGGCACGCCCCAATGATTATTTAAACTACCTATTGAAGCGTGTGTCTTTCCCGAGGGTGCTTGTTTCTTAAGTAGTTGCTCTAACCACTGCCTTGCCGTTGTTTTACCGCTACTTCCGGTAATGCCTACTATTTTTCCCTGCATGCGTTTTCGTGAATATGCGGCTAAACGCCATAATCCATCTAGTGTATTATCAACGAGCAATTTCGGGCAAGTGGATTTAATATCTTCGGAGACCATGACAGAAGCCGCACCATTGGCAACGGCGCTCGAAACAAAATTATGCCCATCCCGTGGATCACTACTCGAAGTACTAAAGCCTACACCGGGATCGCCGGACAAAGCTATGAACAAATCTCCCGGATCTAGAGTACGAGAATCAATACTTATTCCACTGACTTGATAATTCTCGGAATCCGAGTTGGTAGCTGAAATGAGGCTGGCATCTTTCAATTCCCTACTAGACCATAAGCTCATATTAATTCTGCTTTTTCCCGAAGTAAAAACTTTTGTACCTTACCAGTGGATGTTTTAATTAACGTATCAAATATAATGGTTTTGGGCACTTTAAAACGTGCTAAATTCTCGTAACAGTAAGCTTTTAATTCGTCAACACTGAGCTCTTCGTTGGCTTTAAGGGTGACGAAAGCACAGGGGTGCTCACCCCATTTGGGGTCAGATTTTGCGACGACGGCGGCTTCCATTATTTTTGGGTGCGCAAATAAAACATCTTCGATTTCGATACTGGATATGTTTTCGCCCCCACTGATAATAATATCTTTTGAACGATCTTTTATTTGAATATAACCATCTGGATGACAAACTGCTAAATCACCCGAATGAAACCAGCCTCCCTCGAATGCTTCCTGAGTAGCTTTATCATTTTTGAGATACCCCTTCATAACAATATTACCCTTCATAAAGACCTCACCTTGAGTTTCACCATCCCAGGGCACAGGCTCTAGTGTGTCAGGATAAGCTACCATTGTCTCACCAGCGAGAACCGAAGATATACCCTGACGAGATTTTAAAGCGGCTTTTTCCTTAGCGTCAAGTTCATCCCATTCAGATCTCCATGCCGAAACCACCATTGGCCCATAGGTTTCAGTCAGTCCATAAACATGGGTTATTTGGAAGCCTAAAGATTCCATACCTTCAATGACCGATGCCGGTGGTGCAGCGCCGGCGGTCATCACGTTAATATCGCTATTTATTCCCGATTTTAGAGCATCATCAGCATTCATTAGCATATTAAGAACAACAGGTGCTCCACAGAAATGACTCACATTATTCGTCTTAATAGCGTCATAGATAGCATCTTCTCGAACATGCCGCAGACAAATGGTTGTACCAATGGTTGCAGCGATGGTCCAAGGAAAACACCAACCATTGCAGTGAAACATCGGTAGTGTCCATAGATATCTTGGGTGCAAACCCATATCCCAACTCAGCGCATTATTAGCCGCATTTAAGTATGCGCCTCTGTGATGATATACAACGCCTTTAGGGTTTCCCGTCGTACCAGAAGTGTAATTAAGAGAGATCGCGTCCCACTCATCTTCAGGCATTTGCCAAGCATCACTATCTTCTCCCTTAGATAGCATAACCTCGTAATCAATTTCACCCAGTAATTCACCTTCAGCATAATAGGGATCTATCACGTCAACCACTAGAATAGTCTGACTTGGCGATTCTTTTGACACTATTGATAAAGCTTCCTTAACCACTTGAGAAAATTCCTTATCCGTAAAAAGTACCTTCGCTTCAGCATGTTGCAAAATGAATGCAACGGTCTTAGCGTCAAGCCTGGTATTAATGGCGTTTAGAACAGCGCCTGACATGGGAACAGCAAAATGTGCTTCAAACATTTCAGGAATATTAGGCAACATAACAGCAACCGTATCTCCCTTTGTTATACCGATACTCGTCAACGCTGAGGCAATTTGTTGACATCGACTATAAGTGTCTGCCCAACTTCGACTTAGGTCACCATGAACCACTGCTTTAAAATCTGGATATAAACTTGCCGCCCTTTTGATATAACTTAAGGGAGACAGAGATTCAAAATTAGCGGCATTTTTTTCAAGACCACGTTCATATATATTCGTCATAACTATTATCTATTTCTATCCGTAAATTGGCTTCTAGACACTACAGCGCATTAAACGTCCTTAATGAGCGCAGTCAATATGGGGAAGGTATCACCTGACAAAAAAACTTTAAAGAGATTATTTCCCCCGACATTCGGTTTCAAACTGATTCCTATGACGGGATTTATGCTAGCATTGCGGTAACAAAGTATTTGAGTAGGGTTTTATGTTAAGTCGTTTTTTTGCTGGATTATGGAATGCCATCACCTCCATAAAGAATGCCATGGGGAATTTAATCTTTCTTCTCATCATCGGCTTAATCGTCCTTACAATCTTCCAAACTGAATCTATCTCTTTTCCAGAATCTTCCGCATTGGTCATCAACCCAAAAGGCATTATTGTTGAGCAAAAACAAGCAGTAGATCCTCTTTCTGAATTTTTAGCGGGTTATGAGAACGAAGAATCAGAAACCCTTCTTAAAGACGTTTTGAATGCCATAAAAAGTGCAGAAACAGATGATCGGATTAAGTTATTAGTCCTTGATCTTAGCAAGTTTCAGGGTGCGGCTTTCAGCAAACTCGAGGAAGTTGGAGATGCCTTAGAGCACTTTAAAGGCACAGGAAAACCTATTCATGCTTTTGGAAAATCCTATTCACAGAGTCAATATTATCTGGCTAGCCATGCAGATCAAATTTTTCTTGACGAAAGCAGTCATCAGCTATTAGGAGGCGTCTTTCTAACTGGCCTTTCCGTTTATCCAACTTACTATAAGAGCCTGTTAGAGAAACTTAAGATAAATATGCATATCTATAAAGCGGGTCTATTCAAGAGCGCAGTAGAACCCCTTCTTAGAGATGACATGTCACCAGAAGCTAAAATGGCAAACAAGGTTTGGCTAAGCCAACTTTGGCAGGAATATGCAGATACCATCACCACTCAGAGAGAAATCTCACACGAAAGTTTTGCTGCTTATAGTGATCAATATGACGTTCTACTCGCAAAGGCGGACAATGATCCTAATATAATGGCGGTACAACATAATCTAGTCGATGACCTCATTAGTAAACGAGAGTGGATTGGTCAACTCCAAGACATTGTTGGGGGCACTGGATCAAACTTTAACAATATCAACCTAAATAACTATTTAACCGCAACTCAGTCGCCGATAAAGACGATGACACCTGGCAGCCCTAAAATTGCGGTAATCACAGCTGCAGGCGTTATCTACGATGGAGAACGTCCAGCGGGAGAAATTGGGAGTAAATCAATTACCCGGCTTATTCGACAGGCTCGAGAAGATAATAGTGTTAAAGCCATTGTCATGAGAATTGACAGCCCTGGCGGCAGCGCATCTGCATCTGAAGACATCCGAGGCGAACTTTTACTTGCCAAAGAAGCAGGTAAACCCATTGTGGTTTCAATGAGTTCCTATGCTACTTCAGGTGGCTACTGGATTGCTGCTAACGCTAATAAAATATTTGCACTTTCAACTACAATTACAGGGTCGATAGGTACTTTTGTAACCTTCCCTACCTTAGAAAAAATTGCTGGGGAATACGGTGTCTACACAGACGGCATCGGCACAACTAAATTGAGTGGGTCTTTAAGTATGTTACGAGACGTTACGCCTATACTCGATCGCGCACTAACGCAATCCGTAAAACATACCTACGGCAAATTTATTAGTCTCGTTGCCGAAGGTAGAGGTAAGACATTTGAAGATGTAGATATGATCGCTCAAGGCAGGGTGTGGACTGCAAAAGATGCATTGAATAATGGCTTAATCGACGCTGTGGGTAATCTAGATGACGCGATTAGATCTGCAGCTTTGTTAGCGGACATCAGTGGCTATGAGGTACTTAATCTTGAGAAACAGCGCACGGCAAAGGAAGTGCTTCTCCATGAATTACTGAATTCTAGCTTGAAGACTGTCTTTGAAGTCAGCGGTGGACAAATTGCACTGCAAGCGGACCAGCTAAATACATCATTATTGAGTAACGTCTCAAAGCAAGTTAAAGAAATATTTTTGATGAGCCAATCTGCTGGCCTTTATTCTCAATGTCTAGAGTGTAATCTTTCCCTTTAAGGAATTTATCATTCAGCTTCCATTCAGTTGACTTCGATTAATATTCAATCGAGTCTAATAGATAGGGAGAAGATGATGCGAATATTACTCTTAGCCGGGTTCCTCGGCCTAAGTGTCCAACCATCGATTGCAGCACATACTGAAACTGCCATTGATACATCAAGTCAAATGCTTGAAGTAGATCATGAGCTTGCGAGTCGCCCTGAACATCAAGTCGTTGATCGTGACACCCCCCAAAAAGTGTATATTGAATCTAGCGGGCCTCGCAGAAACGTTAGTTTAGATGAAGAAAATTGCTCTTACAATGATGAGCACGAGCATATACATTGTTACGAATCAGATGAGTATCAAGACGATTCAGTTTTGAGTAGGTCAAATAGAAGCTCAAACCGCAGAGTAGTCTACAGAACACGAGATAGAGATCGGGGCTATCGGAACACAAGTGGCCTCGCTATCGGACTAGCAGTCGGTATACCTTGGCTAATTCATAACGCGCATCACGACAGACATTATTCTCGATCACATTATAGATATAGATCTGGTTATCACCCTAACTATCAATCTAATTACGGCCATCGATCACATAAACGATCGCACAAGCGAAAGCATGGTGGACACCACTAGGAGGTTGGCTTTTCCTTCCAAAATGTATTGAGCCCTTGTTCCAATTGCTGTCTATTTCTTACCTGCATCATTTGCCAAGATGCAGGTAAGAGTTTTTGATAGCGCGCCTCATTAAATCTAAGATCAAATAAACACACTATGCCTTTATCTGTTTCACTTCTGATTACCCTACCCGCTGTCTGTAGCACACGAGTAATACCTGGATATTGATAGGCGAATTCAAAGCCTTTTCTAGAATCATGATTGTCAAAATAATCACGTATAAGATCTCGCTCTAAGCCAAGTTGAGGTAGTCCAACGCCTACGATAATTGCGCCAATTAGTCGCTTTCCGACAAGGTCTATACCTTCACCGAACACACCACCCATCACGGCAAAACCAAGTAAGGTATCCTGGTTTGGCGCAAAAGATGCGAGAAATTCGGTCTTTTCTTCATCGCTCATGCCTTGCGTTTGCGCTAAGGTTCTATACTGAGAATGCCTTTCAATAAATTTATCTCGCACATCATTCATGTAAGCGTAGGAAGGAAAGTAAACAATGTAATTACCTTTTTTTGCCGACAAAATAACGGCTAGACTATCGACAAGTTCATAGATACTTGCCGTTCTATTATGATAGGTAGTTGAAATATAAGTGCTTGTATATACGCCCAAATTTTCCCGAGGGAAAGGTGGTTCAATCTGAAACCAATTTGCTTTTTCCGATATTCCCATCAAGGTACTAAAATAAGGTTGTGGGTTCATTGTTGCCGAAAAGCAGATACTGCTGGTCACTCTGTCAAAGCCCTCAGCTAACTTAGGCGCGGGATTTACGCAATATATTTTTAATCGAACCTCCTTTCCCTCCGAGAACAACAGATAACAATAATGTTTATCAACATATTCACTGGTCCTCAAAAATCGTAGTACCTCAAAGTAAATATTAAGTAAATCTCCATGAAAGTAACTTGATTCATTAATTTGTAAACAATCCTCTGCAACCTCAACAAACTTTCTTAATGCGGATAAAATTCCTTCGGGCACATCGCCTATTTTAGTCGAGTTCGTATCAACAAAACGCTTATTAACAAAACGCTTATCGTCACTACTCTGACCCTCAATAACTTTACTTTCATTTTTAACTAAGCTTAGAAATTCAGAGTTGATTTTGGTAAGACGTTTCGCGAGTAATGGCAGATCATTTTTAACGCGTTTTTTTAGATTCAAAAAATTTTTCTTCATGATCTCAGCAGAAAACATGTCCCGTCCACGATCCACTAGATTGTGAGATTCGTCCATCAACAATGCATACTTAGACTTTTTCTTATCAAAATACCGCTTTAGATATACGACTGGATCGAACAAGTAGTTGTAATCGCAAATAACTAAATCAGAAACGAGGGATAAATCTAAAGAAAGTTCAAAGGGACATACAGTATGTTTTTCCGCTAAATTTTCAATTTCGACTCTTGTGAGAGAGTCATTCGACAGAAGTACTTCGTCCATCAACCCTGGTAATTTATCATAGTAGCCACGAGCATACTCACACTGTTCCGCAGTGCATGCAGCGCCTTTGGTGAAACAAATCTTATCCTTTGCGGTGATAGTCACATCACGGAATTTTAGGCCGGACTCTTTTAGCGCTTGAATCGCTTTTTGAGCCATAAGTTGTCCCGAAACTTTTGCAGACAAAAAGAAAATTTTTTCATAGGCAAGATCAGGCATCGACTTAATACTCGGGAAGATGCTCGCTATGGATTTACCAATGCCGGTAGGTGCCTGAAGTACAAGTTGAGATTCATTTTTTAGATTCTTGTAAACAGAAACAGCCATCAACCTTTGCCCGGGACGGTAAGTACTGTAAGGGAACTTGAGCGTATTTATGTTTTCATCTCGCGCATCTATCCATTGCCTTTTTCGATGCAAAAAACCGATATATTTTGAGCTTACCTCATTGTAAAAAGTTTCAAGTTCAACAGCAGTAACTTGTTCATCAAACTGATGTTCTTCACCGCTGTCCAAATCAAGATAAGCTAATCTAATGGTCAGTTTACTTACATTATGTTGACGCGCTAACAAACAAGCATAGATTTTCACCTGGCCCCAGTACAATCGGGTAATCGAATGGGGTATGTGTGCAACATCAACTCTGACTGTTTTTATTTCTTCAACAATGAACTTGTTTGGATCTGGGTAATACCCATCTACCCTACCTCCTATCTCCAAACGTATACCTTCAAATTCAATGACGTCATTCACTTTTGCTTCTGATAAATAATCATCACGCCTGGATTTCTGGAGCTTTTGGTGACCTCTAATTCCATCCATTGCATTGCTACGAGTAGAGAAGCGAAAGTTTATATCTCCACTTCTCTCTATTTGTTCCACAAGGTCTCTTACACTCACTGTGTATTGTGTTTTCAAGACCAACTCACATTCACTATTTCTGCTGGTATTTTATGCGCATCGAAATACCGAAACCAACGGCGCTGACTCTCTTGTAGTTTATCCCCTGGTCCTTTTACTTCGGAGAATCGATAGCCTCCTTCTTTGGGAAAATAAATCAGGTCAGGAAAACCACTACAATTTTGTCGTAAATCCTTTAGTAAGCGCGTAAACATGCTATGCAAGTCTATGAGGGAAATGCGTTCAATTGAAATTTCAAGCAGCTCTTGATTAAGCCAAGACCAATTCACAAAATAATTCGCAATACCGAATTTCTGGTCATAAATATCCCTTACAGTTTGATGAAAAAAACCATCATTCAACATAGCCTCCATTTGTTGTTGAATAGTGTTTGATCTAGCCTTAAGAAATTCTGGCGTAAACAAATCAACCGGGCCGCGCTGAAATGGATTAAAAAACACACCCTTGATTGGTGCAAAAATGATATCCCAGAAATACAATCCGAATAAGCCTGGAATCAAACTGTTCTCGACATAGAATGCTTTATGCCCTGTTTTTTCAATATTGGCTACAACCAACGCTTCTACACCAAGACCTTCCATCCTTCGAATATCAAGTTCCTCATCTAGTACAAGTACTTCAGTTTGAAAAGTTTCACCTAACACTGCAGGTAACCAATCATTTGATATTTTTAGTTTCTTCATCAATCGCCGGGCAAATGAATCGGCAAAGTTGGTTTCTGCTTCACTATCTGAATGTAAATAAAGTTTTTTGCAAATAGATAATGCATTTTCTACATTGTTTAATTTTACATGGATTCTTGCTTGTCTTTCTCTAGAAGGTGGAAAATCATTTTTTTCATATAGTGCTAAAGCTAAACTTTCACAATTGTATCTTTCAAATTCTCTAGCAACACGATTATAAATTCCATTAACACGGGTATTTAGCCTAGTGGTATTTTCGGAGTTATTTAGTAAGTGCTCACCTAAGGTTTTATCTGGTGCTTCTTTGTCTGACTTCAGTAGTGCAGGTCGAAGTAGATAATCGTGAGAAAAATCCTTAAGGCTATCTAGATCACCCTCCTCAAGCACTTTGTAACAACTGGCTTCGAGCTCGTAACTGGCTAAAGTTCGCTCTAATAAATTTCTTTTTTCGAAATAACGCCCTGAAGAATCTAAAGAATAATTTTCAAAAGGCGTGAGTCCAATATCTCTTAGGACAAATTCGGTAAAATCTTGATGAAGATTTCCAAAAAACAAGAGTTTGTATACTGTCACAAAATCCGTTCCGAGGGGCTCGATAACTTTGAATGGTAAATGATCTACAATTTCAGCCACTGTGTACTGTTCGAGAAGAATGTTTGACAGTGCTCCACGACGTATTTTTCGATATGAAGATTTATTAACACCACCATATATTTCAATCAATTCCTGCTTCGTCAATAATGACAACAAAGAAAATGCATCTGGATCAACAGGAATAGATAAGAAATGGCTAGCTAACAATTCATGGCTTGCATCATTGAGGTTTTCTATTTCTTCATAAGATATTTTGTCTAATCTAAAATAAGAACCCTTGCGACTATAAAGACGAACATAAAGCCGTTGAGAATCCTTAGAAAATGCCTGAAATATTTGTCTATATTTTAATTCTTCAGGAGAGAGAATGTCATCGTATCGCGCAGCAACAAAATCCAACAAAAAATTGAAATTATCTAGATAGTAATCAGTGTGAAGATCTTCCATGCTGATGGTCAAAATATTAGCCAACTAGGATATTAACTGTGTTTATATACAGTATCAATCCAAAACTGAGATCCTTTGGTTTTTATAAGAGCAGCTAAGGGCTTTTATTAAGAGCAGCTAAGGGCTTTTATTAAGAGCAGCTAAGGGCTTTTATTAAGAGCAGCTAAGGGCTTTTATTAAGAGCAGCTAAGGGCTTTTATTAAGAGCAGCTAAGGGCTTTTATTAAGAGCAGCTA
>JBLHIH010000139.1:0-10230 GCA_047616645.1 Flavobacterium sp.
CTGAACAAGAAAATCACTCACCCTATTGCCGTGTTGTTAGACACTCAAGGTCCTGAAATCAGGACAGGAGACTTAGCAACGGAACTAGAACTCAAAAATGGTTCAATTATTTCTATCACTGTGCGTGACAATGTTGATGTGGAATCGACCTCAATTCACATCAACTATGACGACTTAATAGACACCGTCAGTGTGGGTGATCGGATTACCGTTGATAACGGGATAATTAATTTTGAGGTATTAGAAAAGAAAACTGATGGAACAATGACGTGCAAAGTGATTGATGGAGGAATTTTAAAGAGCAAGCGTCATGTGAATTTGCCGGGAATTAGAGTTAACCTACCTGCTATTACAAAAAAAGATAGAGCCGACATTTTATTTGCACTTGAGCATCAAGTTGATTTTATTGCGCTTTCATTTGTTCGAGAAGCTGCTGACATTGCCGAGTTAAAGGAGCTACTTGGTGACAAAATTGGAAAAATTAAGATCATTGCAAAAATAGAGGATCAATCAGGTGTCAAAAATCTAGAAGAAATACTAGAAGCGTCTGACGGGATCATGGTTGCAAGGGGAGACTTAGGCGTTGAAATAAATGTAGCAGAAATGCCAAATGTGCAACGTCGAATCGTTAGACTCTGTGCAGAAAGAGGGAAACGCGTTATTGTTGCTACGCATTTGTTAGAGTCTATGATTGAAAACCCCATCCCCACCCGTGCAGAAGTGACAGATGTTGCTAACGCAATCTATGAAGAAGTTGACGCGGTGATGTTATCTGGTGAGACTACTGTCGGAAAGCATCCAGTTAGATGTGTAGAGCAACTGGTGGAAATCGCTGTTATTACTGAAGCAATAACCGGTTTAGAATTTACCAAAAAACTCAAATCAAAAAGCGACAAACAAAGCCTAGCGGTGACGGCCGTTAGCTTAGCAGAATCACTTGAAGCAAAAGGAATAGTGGTTATTACGCGGCGTGGATTCATGGCTGACTTTGTGACTAATTGCCATCCACAACATACACGAATATTCGCGTTTACCAATGACAGTCAAACCAGGCGACGTTTAATTTTGAATCGTAATCTCTCTGCATTTAGATCAGCTTTCAGTAAAGATCCTGAAAAAACCCTCCAAACAGCATTCGACCTTTTGAAGAAAAAAGCGGGTCTGATTGATGGCGATAAAGTGGTTGTAATATCAGACGTACTTGCCGGTACAGGAATTGAGGCAATTCAAATACGGCAGGTGTAGCGATTCAAATGCCACAGGTATAGGAACGATGTAGAATTAAGGTCAATTTTATCAGTTTTTGGGTCCAATAAGTTTTACCCAAAAAGCAATTTCAAATACGGCGCCTAAAAGCAAGAATACTGAGAAGCCAGCCATGCTCCCTACTGCGTAGAGTGCCAATGCGCTTATGATTAGCGCGGATAATATTAACCATCTGTAGTGGGTTGCCATAGGTTTCAGCCAAGTCGAAGATCATACATTAGTGCTTAGATTACTCTTATAATATGGCTTCGCAAGTGAACTTATTTTGAATGAGCCTCAAGCTGTCGAGGTACCCCTACTCTTTGTAAAACCAAACCAAAAATAATGATACCTAGACCTAGGTAGGTGCTCGATTGTATAGTTTCATTCAGTATTTGTTGTATAAAAACTAAAGAGATAAAAGGTGCCAGAAAAATCAGGGTACTCACTCGACTTGTATTCTCTGCCATTCTAAGTGCTTTTGACCAGAACAAGAAAGCTAATCCCATTTCAAAAATACCGATATATATCGCACTAGCCAGACCAATTGAATCAATTGTGAATGATGACATTGTAAAACATAAGAGTGCCGTAATGGGTAGCGCAAAAAGGAAGTTTAAACACATAGCGACAGCTTGGTTTCTTGGGTCATTAACATTGAGTATCCAATAGCTTGCCCAAACGAATGTGGACAATATCGCAAGTATCAGACCCAAAATATGCGAATCCGCAAAATTATCTAAGCCCCCTTGGCTGATAACAACAACACCTGCGTAACAAATGAAAGCGGCTAAATAATCACTAAGGAGTGGTCTTTGCCTAAGGAATATAACCGACATAAACGTTAAGACTATTGCCCAAGTATAATTAATGGGTTGCGCTATCTGAGCCGGAAGTCGATCGTAGGCAGCAAAAAGGATTAAGTAATAGCTTAATGGATTTAAAGCGGCAATGAGTAAACAACGCTTCCAATGTACTTTGGCCTCTTTTACTAATATCCCTATTTGATCATTAAATAAAATGGGTAGTAGCAAAATTAGTGTTGATGCCAAAGAGGCATAAAATAAAAGTTGAAAGATGTCTAAGTGTGCTAGCGCAATTTTAAATGCAGTCGCTGCCGTTGACCAAAAAAGTACAGAGACTAGCGCGTAGATATAGGCTTTATTGTAATTCGTCATAGATGGGAGCATAACTGAACAAAAAAGAAATGGAGGCTGGGGTCGGAATCGAACCGGCGTAAACGGAGTTGCAGTCCGCTGCATGGCCACTCTGCCACCCAGCCTTCTCGTAAACCGAACAATTATTTGTCCAGACTAACGAAGGGCCGCAAGTCTATCTAAATTCCTTTAGGAATTCACGCCCATTCACAATTATTTTTGAATCATTGGATCAATGTAAAATTATTTTCGAATTCACAAGGTTTTCGACATGAAAGTATTGAGCCCTAAACAATAGATCGTTACACTACGCGCCTTCACGCTTTACGACACTGCACGATTGCCCGGGTGGTGAAATTGGTAGACACGCAAGACTTAAAATCTTGTTTTCGTAAGAAAGTGCCGGTTCGACCCCGGCCCCGGGCACCAATTTCGCGGATTACTCCGCAAACGCAAATATCTCTACCCTACTTATCTTTCTCAGGCGTCACCATTCCAGAAGATAAATCTGGCCAGGCCAGCTTCAGATAAAGGAACATTGACCATAGTGTTAACGCTGCAGCAATGTATAAGGATATATAACCAATTAGAAAGAAGTAGTTATCTTTTTCGGCGCCATTTGCTAACAATATAATGATAGAAACCATTTGGAAGCCGGTTTTTATTTTACCAATCAGTGAAACAGCGACACTTCTTTTTTCACTATATTGTGCCATCCACTCCCGCAGTGCTGATACAACAATTTCCCGACCAACAATAACCATCGCTGGTACCGCCAAAATTGCGCTGGCTTGCACTTCTACTAAAAGAACAAGCGCTGTTGCTACTAGTAATTTGTCTGCGACGGGGTCTAAAAATGCGCCAAATGGTGTCATTTCATTCAGCTTTCTTGCTAGGTAGCCATCGAGCCAATCTGTCGCACTTGCCACAGCAAAGACAATGGCTGCTGCCAGGTAGCGCCAGTCAACCGGTAGATAGAAAATTATGACTAACACCGGAATAAGCAATATCCGCGAGCTTGTTAGTATATTAGGAAGGCTAATTGGTAGCTTCATGCAGCGGGTTCATTTCCATTGGGTTTACGAAGCATGCAGGGTAGCATAGATGTGGTTCGCTAGTGTGGTGCTGATGCCTTCAACTTTTGCTAATTCTTCCTCACTGGCACTCTCTACTCGGTTTGCACCGCCAAAATGGCGAAGCAGTGCCCTTCTTCTCTTCGGTCCAACACCTTCTATATCTTCCAACCCTGAACGTTGTCGTGCCTTACCTCGACGTTGTCGATGAGCGGTGATAGCAAATCGGTGACTTTCATCTCTTATATGTTGAATAAGATGAAGTCCTGGATCATCTGGAGCCAGTTCAATTTCTTGATACCTATTTGATTGGTGAAGGGCAGCGTTAGGGAAGGCAACAAACAGGCTTTCTAGACCCGCTTTTCTACTAGGCCCTTTGGCGACACCGACCAACATGACTTCCTGTATTTGTAGTTCTTCCATGATCCTTTCGGCTTCATGCAGCTGCCCTTTTCCACCATCTACAAAGAGAATGTCAGGCAGGCGACTTTCTCCTTTCTTTAATCGTGTATATCTTCTAGATAGGGCTTGAGACATTGCTGCATAGTCATCTCCGCCTGTAATACCTTCAATATTGAATCGACGATAGTCTGATTTCAATGGTCCATCTTTATCAAATACGACGCAGGATGCGACGGTTGCTTCACCTGAACTATGGCTAATATCAAAGCATTCGAGCCTTTCTGGCGTCGTCTCCAAAGACAGCGCCTTTCTTAAGGACTCAAATCTTTGTTGGATATTGTTTTTACTACTAAGGTAAGTACCAAGACTCTGTTCTGCATTAGTGATGGCTAATGAAACCCAACGTTGCCTATGCCCTCTGACGTGATCGGAGATGAGCACTTTCCTTTCCGCTTTTTTGCTAAGGGTTTCAGCGATAAGCGCCTTCTCTTCTATTACCGCACTGGTAATTATTTCTTGTGGAATTTCTCTTCCACCAAAACCATTTAGGTAATATTGTGGAATGAAAGAGGTCAATAGCTCCGATTCGTTTCTTTCCATTTTAATTTTGGGGAAATAGGTTTTATTACCCAATAATCTCCCTCCTCTGACGAACATCACAAGTACACAAACTGCTCCCGGTTTTAAAACACCACCTATAATGTCGAGATCACCATGACCTCCGGTTACGTATTGTTGTTCTTGTATCTTCTGAAGATGAGTAATTTGGTCCCGATAAATTGCTGCTCGTTCAAATTGCAGATCTAATGATGATACCTCCATTTTATTAGCAAGATCATCTATTAGCATTCTATTTTTGCCGGCTAAAAATTTACTAGCATCTGCTACATCTTCCGCATAATCTTTTTCTGTGACGAGCTCACAGCAAGGACCAGAGCATCTCTTGATTTGATATTGAAGGCAGGGGCGAGAACGGTTTTTGAAAAAGCTATCTTCACATTGTCGTATGCGAAATACTTTTTGTAATATGTTTAAACTATCTCTGACCGAGTAGGCGCTTGGGAAGGGCCCGAAATACTGCCCTTTTTTACGTTTCGCTCCTCGATGAAAGGATAATCGTGGATACTTATCCTTATCGGAAAGAAAAATATAGGGATAGGACTTATCGTCTTTAAAATCAATATTGTATGGGGGTTTCAATTCCTTAATCAGAGATTGCTCTAATAACAACGCCTCTGTTTCACTGTTTGTTACAGTGACTTCCATGGTGTAAATTTTTGCAACTAGGGCCATCGTTTTGGGATCTAATGCTGCAGAACGAAAGTAACTTGATACCCTATTGCGTAAGTTTTTCGCTTTGCCAACGTAGAGGATTTCACCTGAATCACCAAACATCCGGTAAACCCCGGGTCGGGTTGTTAAGTTTTTGAGAAATGTCCTGTGATCAAAAGTTGGCATTTGTATCCAAACTGTCTATATATTTTATTCATGCAACAGTCCTGAAGACGTATCTTTAAGGGTGTCTTCTTGTTGAACTGTTTCTTTTTGAAAAGCTTCGGAGTCTATAATGCCATATTTTATCGCCAGCTTGGTCAGTCCAACATCATTTTGTACTGCCATTTTCTCAAATATTCTGTATCGATAACTGTTTACCGTTTTTGGGCTTAGGGATAGTTTTTCAGAGATATCAGGAATTCGATATCCCTCGATAACCATTAAAGTGATTTGCATCTCTCTATTTGACAGGGCCTCAAAAGGACAACTCACTTTATCTGAATAAGGTTTGAGGGCGAGTTGTTGGGCTATTTCAGAACCAATGTATCTTTGTCCACTGACCACTCTTTTTATTGCTCTCACAATTTCAGATATATCAGCCCTTTTTGTCAGATACCCTGCAGCACCTACCTTCATTAATTTAGAGGGATAGGGTTCATCTTCGTATATTGTAACTGCAATAATTTTTACATCAGGGTCGGTCCGAAGACAACGTCTCGTCGCTTCAAGACCACCGATTCCTGGCATTTGAACATCCATTAAAATGACATCTGGTTTCAAGTCCCTCAACATATCGATAGACTGTTCACCACTGGCCGCTTGGCCGACAACTTCAATACCCTCCACATCAGCAAGCAATCTAACGGTTCCTATTCGAACTAACTGATGGTCGTCGACGACAAGTACTCTAATCATAAAATTCTCCCGACTTAGTCTTATTTTTATTAGGAAAGTGTTCAGTTTGAGTGTTAACTTAACGCGCTTGAATAAGAAATGGAAGGTGGTAAAGACCCTAACTAACTCGGGTTAAAGCTTATCCTTGTAGGAGATATCAGCTTTATATTTTTAAATATTTCGTAAAATTTGATTAATAAACGTACAGAGTTTTACGCGCAGGTGATATATAGATTACAGCTCCTCTGACACCATTGCGATGTCAGAGGAAATGTCTTACATGCTCGTTACCTCGCATCCAAAACCCGCCTGTAGACTGCTCCCTTCCTTTATAAATACTGTGTATTATTTCAATGGCAAACTGAATTCTAAAGTCAATTTTTAAAATCAGACACTTACTACTGTTCAATCAGAAACCAAGTTTACCTAGGTTAATTCCCTTGTAAGTGATCGAATGCATTAGCTAACATACTTATAGTTCTGCGACTTTCATCTAAAAACATCTGTCACTGGACGGAAACTAACTAGTGTACATCCAGAAATCGAAAACGTCGGGGCTACTTCCCTTGTAAGTGATTGAAAGTATTACCTAACATATATTCTGTTTTGCAGCTTTCAGCCAAATGCACCTATTTATGGACGGGAACTAACTAAACGCCTGTAAACCAGTTTGGGCACGTCCTAAAATTAATGCGTGAACATCATGAGTACCTTCGTAGGTATTCACTGTCTCAAGGTTCATCATATGTCTAATGACAGGATATTCATCAGATATACCATTTCCACCATGCATGTCTCGCGCCATGCGCGCAATATCAAGTGCCTTGCCGCAATTGTTTCTTTTCATCATGGAAATATTTTCAATGGCTAAGTTGTCATCATCCATAAGACGGCCAATTCTCAATGCACCTTGCAAACCTAATGTTATTTCAGTTTGCATATCCGCAAGTTTCTTCTGTATCAATTGATTTGCCGCTAGTGGGCGACCAAATTGCTTTCTTTCCATTGTGTAGCTATGCGCTGCATGCCAGCAAGATTCAGCGGCACCCATTGCGCCCCAGGCAATCCCAAACCTTGCTTTGTTAAGGCAGCCAAATGGACCACTTAAGCCCTTGGCATTAGGAAGAAGGTTTTCTGCAGGGACTTCGCAATCGCTTAAAACAATCTCTCCTGTAACAGAGGCGCGAAGGCTGAATTTACCTTCTATTTTTGGTGTTTCAAAACCTTTGGTACCGCGTTCTACAATAAAACCTCTGATTACACCGTCCAGTTTTGCCCACACCACTGCTAGATCGGCTATTGGAGAATTAGTAATCCACATTTTGGCACCATTTAATAAATACCCACCTTCAGTTTTCTCTGCGCGAGTAATCATATTTCCCGGATCTGAACCAAAGTCAGGTTCAGTGAGGCCAAAACACCCTACCCATTCACCGCTGGCTAATTTTGGTAGGTATTTCTCTCTTTGCTCCTCAGAGCCATAAGAGTATATGGGATGCATAACCAAAGATGATTGTACACTCATGGCAGAACGATAGCCGCTGTCAACGCGCTCAACTTCACGGGCCACCAATCCATAGCTGACATAATTGACATTTGAACAGCCATATTTCTCAGGAAGCGTAGCGCCTAGCAGACCGAGTTCACCCATTTCATTCATTATTTCACGGTGAAAATGTTCATTTCGGAAAGCCAGCTTCACGCGAGACTCGAGTTTATCCTGAGAATAATCTCGTGCAGTATCTCGAATGAGGCGCTCATCCTCTGATAGCTGATCGTCCATAAAAAAGGGGTCTTTCCAATTGAAAGTCGTCATTAAAATATCCTTTGTCTTTCCTTACTATGAGAGTGAAAACTAAAATGGCGAATTTTGTCACGCATGATTACAATGCGAACAATAATATGACCCACTTTTAAAAGTGCGCATTATAACCATTAAACAGCAAGAAAAGAGAACTCTATGGCACTAGATCAAGAAACACTTCAACACCTATTGGATACAGTGAGTAAATTTGTTGATAGAAGACTGAGACCTCTAGAATCTCAAGTGGGGATGGATGACTCGATTCCTGATGATGTCATTGAAGAAATGAAGGCATTGGGTCTCTTTGGTTTAACAATACCGGAACAATATGGCGGCCTTGGGTTAAACATGAGTGAAGAAGTGGCTATTGCACAAGCCTTTGGGCACACCTCCCCCGCTTTTCGGTCAATTTTTGGGACTAATGTGGGAATAGGTTCTCAATCTCTCATTATCGACGGTACGGATGCACAAAAACAACAATACCTACCGAAAATGGCAACTGGAGAAATTATTGGGTCTTTTTGTCTAACAGAACCTGATGCGGGATCAGATGCGGCTGCTGTTTTAACTACCGCAAAAAGAGATGGAGGTGAATACATCATTACAGGTACAAAAAGATATATAACCAATGCACCTAAAGCTGATCTTTTTACCGTCTTTGCGAGAACAAATGTAGAAGAAAAAGGATCTAGAGGTGTTTCGGCCTTTCTTGTTGATGCTGATTCTGAAGGTATTTCGCTAGGCAAGCCTTATCGTAAAATGGGTCAACAAGGCACTTATGTATGTGATGTGATTTTTGATGAAGTACGTGTTCCTATGGCAAATCTGATTGGTGGAAAGGAGAACCTTGGCTTCAAAACAGCCATGAAAGTACTAGATAAGGGCCGATTACACATTAGTGCGATTAGTATAGGGGTAGCTGAAAGATTAATCGAGGATAGCCTGAGCTATGCCATGGAAAGAAAACAATTTGGACAGCCGATTGTAGAATTTCAATTGCTTCAAGCCATGCTAGCCGACAGTAAAACGGAATGTTATGCCGCAACCTGTATGGTTAAAGATACCGCATCTCGACGTGATGCAGGAGAAAATGTTGCCGCCTTAGCTGCTTCTTGTAAGCTATTTGCCACCGAAATGGTCGGTCGTGTAGCTGACAGAGCCGTACAAATTCATGGTGGTGCCGGTTATGTTGAAGACTACGGTATTGAACGGTTCTACAGAGATGTACGTCTCTTTAGAATTTACGAAGGTACTTCTGAAATTCAAAGGTCCGTTATCGCAAAAGACATGATCAAGAACGCAAGGCAATGACAGCACAATGACACTTCAATGATCAGCCAAACAGGAAAATTTATTGTGGATGTGATTCAATAGTCTCGAATAAACTAAACTGTGTTTTACATGAAAGGATACACCACACAAGAAGTCTCAGAACTCATAGATTTGCCGGAAACGACAATTCGAGATATAGCGCGTGGTGTGTTAGATCCTGATCGCAGCGTGAATCAACATTTTCGATTCAGTTTTCAAGATATCGTTCTGCTAAGGACAGCGAAAGAATTACTTGCCTCTGGCGTGAGAAGAAGCAGCATTAATCGTAGCTTGTTTGAGTTGCAGCAAAAACTACCTTTGAACAGACCTTTGACCGCATTACGTATAAGTGGTGATGCAGGCGCAGTTGTTATTCAGGATGAAGATGGTGTTTATAATCCTGAGTCTGGTCAAATTCATTTCAATTTTGCAGTAGCGGATTTAGCGGGCACTGTAGCGCCGCTTGCTAGGAAAGCGGCGGAGGATGCAGGTGATCATTTATCAAGCGATGATTGGTTCGACCTGGGAGTGGATTTAGAAGCCGTAAGCCCCGAGGATGCCCCTGCTGCCTATAGGAGAGCACTAGATTTAGATGCTAATCATTCTGATGCTCATGTCAATCTGGGACGATTACTGCAAGAAACAGGTCAACACCACGAAGCAGAAACACATTACAAACTCGCGCTGTCATCAGAACCTGAAAATATGTTGGCGGCATTTAATTTAGGCACCCTGCTTGAAGACGCTGGTCGAATCCACGATGCCATTTCCGCCTATAAAAATGCAGCGGAGTTTGCTGATGCGCATTACAATCTGTCTAGACTCTATGAATTAGTCGGGCAGCATACAGAAGCCTTAAAACACCTAAGAACTTACCGTAGTTTATTGGACTCAAGTTAGTCTATTAGACTCAAGGACAGCATATTATGGAAAAGCGCGGTGAGCTAAGAATACTCCGCGACATCTGCTTCTTTGTTCATATTAATGAATGCAAAGAAGACCACGACCTAGTTGGCGTTTCAGTCGCATGTGAGGCCATCGATTTTTCAACACATGGTCTTCATGTTTA